>NZ_VTXF01000019.1:0-112856 GCF_013114585.1 Vibrio sp. 99K-1 | reverse complement strand
ATATGGATGATCACCAATGTATAGAGCCTCCCTTGTCCTATTGACGGCCTTAGCTGGGTTGTCTGGGTGTGGTAAGGAGCTTCCTCCCGTGCCTGAACCTGAATCCAGACCCGCCAAACTCTTCACTGTCTCCGTCGGTAACAATGCTTTTGAGCGTAACTTCCCTGCCACAACCGAAGCTGGTGACAGAGCGGTACTTGCATTTCGTGTTCCTGGATTATTACAGAGCATAGATGTGACTGCCGGCCAGCATGTGTCGAAAGGGGATGAACTTGCCAAGTTAAACCCCGATGAATACCAACTACTCGAGAAGCAAGCAAAAGCGAATTTTCAGCTAGCCGATGTTCAATATCAACGTGCGATCAAACTTCGTAAAGATCGAGTGGTATCAGAGCAAGATTTCGACCAAGCGAAAGCGAATCACAATTCAGCTCGAGCGGTGCTTAATCAAGCCAATGCGAATCTTCGTTACACCACATTGGTTGCTCCGTATGATGGCACTATTTCCATTATTCCTGCAGAAAACCATGAATATATTGCCGCCAAAGTGGGCGTCATGAATATTCAGACCAATCAAATTCTTAAAGTCGTTTTCTTATTGCCCGACCAACTTATCACGCGCTTTTCTTCTGGGTTTGAAACCGATGCGACTATGATATTTGACGCGTTTCCTGATAACTCTTACGTGTTGACGTTCCAAGAGGTGGATACGGAGGCCGATCCTAAAACCGGTTCGTACAAGGTGACCATGGTGATGGAAAGGCCGACAGATGTAGGCATTTTACCGGGTATGTCTGGTACCGTGAATCTCGTGTCGGCTCAAGCGGCTGCAACTAAAATTCCGACTTCAGCAATGATGACTGATGGCGACGATGTATCTGTATGGCGTGTAAACAGTGACGGTATCGTTGAGAAAGTCGCGATCGTGATTGATGAAAAACGTCATATTGTCTCTGGACTTAATGATGGAGACCGCATCGTAACCTCTGGAGTCAATGGCCTTGAATCCGGCATTAAAGTTCGAGAGTGGATCAAGGAAAGGGGGCTATAACATGAGTGCATTTAAATTAGCGACAGGATTGTCATGTTTAGCTTTGCTGACCGCGTGTGGAGAGAAACCACAAGTTGAAGTCGATAATACGCCATTAGTGAAAGCGATTGAGATTTCAGTATTAGATTTCAATGACAAACTGTATTTCCCTGCCGTTGCCAACGCGGCGGAAAAAGCCCACCTGAGTTTTCGAGTGGCGGGTGAAATATTTAGGCTCGATGTCAAAGAGGGTGAACGAGTTGAAGCTGGAGATGTGATTGCTGAGCTTGATCCAACGGACTATCAATTAGACGTCGATAATGCGCAAGCTCGATATACCGTAGTGAATAGCCAATTCAGGCGTTCAAAACCTCTTGTGAAAAAGGGCTTACTCGCGAAGTCTCAGTTTGATGAGATTGCCGCTCAACGTCAGATCGCATACGCCGAGTTAGAACTGGCGAAGCTACGTCTATCTTTCACGATGTTAAAAGCACCTGTTGATGGGATTATTTCCCGAGTGAGTGTCGATCAATTTGAGAACATTCAAGTGGGTCAGCAGATTGTGAATATTCATAGCGTGGAAGATGTCGAGGTCGTTATTCAGCTTCCTGATCAAATTTACGTTAACCAACCAAGCGAAACTATTCTAGAAAATGTTACCGCACTCGTGCGAGTTCCGAGCGGTAATGAGTATCCAGCAGGCATTAAAGAGTTCACCACAGAGCCCGATCCAAGCACCGGAACCTTTACCGTGACCTTGGCACTACCGATGCCCGAAGACGATCTGATTCTGGACGGTATGGCGGTCGACGTTACCTCACATGGTCGAGATATTGGATTGGAACTGAAAGCTGGTGTTTTAGTACCTATAGAGGCGGTATTCAATGCTGACGGCGATGAACTTACTCGCAAGAACTCATTCGTTTGGGTCATTAATGACGACAATACAGTTTCAAAGCAGAAAGTGGTATTAGGTAAAGCCAACCAGAAAACGTTGCAAATAATCAAAGGATTAGAGATGGGGCAACATATAGTTGTAGCGGGCGTATCGCGATTGCGAGATGGGATGACAGTGGAAGTATTATCTCAGGAGGCGAACAATGAGTGAAGCAAATAACAAGCCCCAGAATGACGCTCAGCAGGGTGATGAGCAGATCACGGGTGTAGCGGCTTACTTTATTCGCAATAAAGTCATCAGTTGGATGCTCTCGTTGATCTTCCTGATTGGTGGTGTTTCTGCCTTCTTTGGTTTGGGGCGTTTAGAAGACCCGGCTTTTACCATCAAAGATGCCATGGTTGTCACCTCTTACCCAGGTGCGACACCTCAGCAAGTAGAAGAGGAAGTAACCTATCCATTAGAGAAAGCGATCCAACAACTTACCTATGTTGATGAGGTTAACTCTATTTCTAGCCGCGGCCTGTCTCAGGTAACGGTAACGATGAAGAATAACTATGGTCCAGACGATCTGCCGCAGATTTGGGATGAACTTCGTCGAAAAGTGAATGACTTGAAAGTGTCACTGCCGCCTGGTGTGAACGACCCTCAAGTTATCGATGATTTTGGTGATGTTTACGGTATTTTGCTCGCGGTAACCGGTGATGGCTACAGCTACAAAGAACTATTGGACTATATCGATTATTTAAGGCGAGAGTTGGAACTGGTTGATGGGGTCAGTAAAGTTTCTGTTTCTGGTCAGCAGCAAGAGCAAGTGTTCATTGAAATCTCGATGAAACGGATTAGCTCTTTGGGTATCTCGCCAAACACGGTATTTAATCTTTTATCGACTCAAAACATTGTTTCCAGTGCGGGTGCGGTGAGAATTGGTGACGAATACATTCGTATCCATCCTACGGGCGAGTTCCAGAATGTAGAGCAATTGGGTGATTTGATCCTAACCGAAGGTGGCGCTCAAGGCCTCATCTACTTAAAAGATGTAGCAGAGGTAACCCGTGGTTATGTTGAAGTACCGACTAACATTATCGGCTACAACGGCAAACTAGCACTTAACCTTGGTGTGTCCTTTGCGCAAGGCGTAAACGTGGTCGCGGTGGGTGAAGCGTTTGACCGAAGATTGGCAGAGCTTAAGTATCAACAGCCGGTCGGCATCGATATTTCTGAGGTGTATAACCAGCCAAAAGAAGTAGATAAATCAGTAAGCGGCTTTGTGGTGAGCTTGGGGCAGGCGGTTGCGATCGTAATCGTGGTGCTGCTGTTCTTCATGGGTCTGCGTTCCGGTCTGTTGATTGGCTTGATACTGCTACTGACCGTGTTTGGTACCTTCATTTTTATGCAGTACTTCAAAATCGATCTACAACGTATCTCACTGGGTGCATTGGTTATCGCACTGGGGATGCTGGTGGATAACGCCATAGTGGTGGTCGAGGGGATATTGATCGGCACGCAGAAGGGGCGAACCCGGATGCAGGCCGCGACTGATATCGTAACTCAGACTAAATGGCCATTGCTCGGTGCAACGGTTATCGCGGTAACGGCATTTGCGCCTATCGGTTTGTCTGAAGACTCGACGGGTGAGTACTGTGGCACCTTGTTCACGGTTCTACTTATCTCGCTAATGTTGAGCTGGTTTACGGCTATCTCAATTACGCCATTCTTTGCCGATATCTTCTTTAAAGGTCAGAAGGTCGATGCAGATAATGAGGGCAAAGATCCGTATAACGGGATGGTCTTTGTTATCTATAAGAACTTTTTAGAGTTCTGTATGAAGCGTGCATGGTTGACGATGGCTGTGTTAGTCATAGGCCTAGGGGCGAGTGTTTACGGTTTTGGTTTCGTAAAACAAGCTTTCTTCCCATCGTCGACGACACCGATGTTCCAAGTCGATGTGTGGATGCCAGAAGGGACCGATATCCGAGCAACCAACACCAAGCTTAAAGTGCTAGAAGGTTGGCTGGCTGAACAGGACGAAGTAGAACATATCACGACGACTGCAGGTAAAGGCTTGCAACGTTTCATGCTAACTTACGCACCTGAGAAAAGTTATAGCGCTTACGGCGAGATAACGGTGCGTGTGAAAAGTTACGAAGTGCTTGAAGGGCTAATGAAACGCTTCCGTGAGCACGTAGATGGTCAGTTCCCAGAGATAGATTACAAGCTTAAGCAGATTGAATTAGGTCCTGGTGGCGGTGCGAAGATTGAAGCACGTATTGTAGGTTCTGATCCAACGGTACTTCGTTCAATTGCAGCCCAAGTGATGGATGTAATGCGTGCTGATAGCGGCGCATTTAACGTTCGCCACGACTGGCGTGAAAGAACTAAGGTACTAGAGCCTCAGTTCAATGAAAGCCAAGCTCGTCGTTACGGTATCACTAAGTCTGATGTTGATGATTTCCTCGCGATGTCTTTCTCTGGTAAGTCGATCGGTGTGTACCGTGATGGTACAACGCTGATGCCGATTGTGGCTCGTTTACCAGAAGATGAGCGTGTCGATATTCGTAACATCGAAGGTATGAAGATCTGGAGCCCTGCGTTAAGTGAATACATTCCACTGCAACAAGTGACTTTAGGTTATGAGTTGGAATGGGAAGATCCACTGATCATTCGTAAGAATCGTAAGCGTATGCTGACAGTCATGGCGGATCCTGACCTACTGGGCGAAGAAACCGCTTCTACGCTACAGAAGCGCCTACAGCCACAAATAGAAGCGATTGAGATGCCACCGGGTTATTCTCTTGAGTGGGGTGGTGAGTATGAGTCATCTGCGGATGCGCAGGCGTCACTATTCACAACCATGCCTCTTGGCTACTTGTTCATGTTCTTGATCACCGTGTTCCTGTTTAACTCAGTAAAAGAGCCGCTGATCGTATGGTTAACGGTACCACTGGCTTTAATCGGTGTAACGACTGGCTTGCTGGCCTTAAACACCCCGTTTGGCTTTATGGCTCTGTTAGGCTTCTTGAGTCTATCCGGGATGCTTTTGAAGAACGGTATCGTACTGCTTGACCAAATCGAGATTGAGATGAAGTCAGGTAAGGATCCTTATGTTGCTGTTGTTGATGCTGCGCTAAGTCGTGTTCGCCCGGTATGTATGGCAGCGATTACGACGATTCTAGGTATGATTCCTTTGTTGCCTGATATTTTCTTCAAGCCAATGGCTGTTACCATTATGTTTGGTTTGGGTTTTGCGACGGTACTGACGCTTATCGTTGTACCGGTACTGTACCGCCTGTTCCATAAAATTGACGTAGCATAACTCTAATTTACTTTTGAAATAATGCCCCGACTTGGGGCATTATTTTTATGTACGATTACCAAAGTGAGATTATCGAAATGGAAGCGAATACCGTGGAAAGAACCTGTGCATGGGCACTCAAACATGAACTTGAAAGGGAATACCACGATACGGAGTGGGGCGTACCTGTCTACGATGACCAAGTGTTGTTTGAATTCATCACTTTGGAGGGCGCTCAAGCGGGACTTAGCTGGATTACTATACTGAAAAAACGAGAGGGCTATCGTGCTGCGTTTGAGAACTATGATCTCAACAAGCTCGCTGCTTTCAATGAGGACAATGTACCGAGCATTATTGAAAACTTCGATGTGGTTAAGCATAAGGGCAAGATTGCCTCGGTATATAGTAATGCTCGCGCAACGCTGGAACTTCAGAAAGAGTTTGGCTCACTATCGAATGCTTTATGGCAGTTCGTTGATAACAAAGTGGTCGATAATCAGTGGACCGAGATGTCTCAAGTACCCGCTTCAACAGAGCAATCCAAAGCGATGAGCAAGTTTTTAAAGAAGAGAGGCTTTAAGTTTGTAGGAGAAACAATCTGTTACGCATTTATGCAAGCCACCGGTATGGTGAACGACCACATCGTTGGTTGTCCTTACAAATAAAAGTGTTAATTATTGTCGCGAAATAATTGTGTGAAAATTGGAAAATTCACTAGCCATTTATAAACTATTCAATATCATATGCGACCGAATTAAAACCTAGAAGACGATAGTGAAACAACAAAGCTACCAAATTTGTGATGCTAGTTATGATCCCTTGCTTAGGCAGTTTGTGCGTGAAGATGGCCACGTAGAAACTATCGCGCCGTTAGAAGGTAAGGTGTTCCTGTTCTTACTGGAGAATGCTGGTGAATGCATTGAGCGAGGCCTGATATTTGAAAGGTGTTGGGGTAACGTCATTGTCTCAGAGCAAGCTCTAACCAATGTGATATCTAAGATCAGAAAAACGCTGTCTAGAGTCACTTGTGGTTGTGCAACAATTCGTACCGTAAGTAAAACCGGCTATTCCCTTGAAATCAATGAGTCGAAAGGAACAAGCTCAAACACCCAAGCTGCGCCTCAAGTAGACCTTGATGAAGTCCAGTCGGCGTCTGTAGCGACTATAGCAGCAAAGCCAACGATTCAAGAGGAGTCGATCGTAACAGCAGATAAAGCCTCAACGACAAGCCAAGAGCCTGTAGAGAGTTCTTCGGCTATAACTTCGGGCTTTACATCTTCAAATCAAGCGCACGGTTCGGTTGCACTTGGTTTATCAAGCATAACTAACAATAAACATGCTATCAAAGCAGGCTATATAATCGCACTTATTTGTGTTCTCGTTACTGCGTTCAATCTATTCCAAACTTACTACAAGCCAACGCCTTACTTTATCGATGAGGCGGAATATAGTGATAGTTACACAGACAATACTAACCACTATTTTTTCCATATTGTTCATGGAGATTCCTATTCGCTACCAGCGATAACTGAAAAGCTGACCAGTGTGATACCTAGCCACTGTAATGTGGATGTGTTTGTTCGTATTTATCCATCTGTCGATCAGCCAGAGAGCGATGCTTTGTACATGTTAGTTCAAAGGAAGGATGGCGAGGCTCTTAATTATGGGGCGACGATTTTCAATGTAGAGACGTCTTTTGACTCGTTTGCAGCTCATATGAAACAGAGGAGCTACTTTTGCGATTAATTGGCTTACTCATTTTATTGGTAATTGCTTCGGCAAGCTTTTTTCTCGACCAAAATGCACTGGCGGGCTCTCGATGGCACTGTAAAACGCTAAAAACGGATTTCTTATCTCAGGCATTCCGACCGTACCAATCGCTTTATGAGCGAATGAGCATTACTTTTCAGTCTGACCAAACTTTTAGCATGAGAGAGTTTGTGACGATTACAGAGAAAGACGGTACCGAAGGCACGATGGAAAACCTTTATTCGGGTTACTATGGTTTGGATGGGGATCATTTGTCGATGAGCATTATTGATGTGAGAACCGCAACTCCGTTTCATGATCCAATCATCAATCAGGAATACAGTGAGTACAAAGGAGTGACCATTGATTACTCGATTTTGGAGAAGGAGCAGTCCCTGTATCTGTTTAATGAACACCGCTCTGAAATCTTTAATTGGACATGCTACAAGGTTCACTAATCAGCTATTAGGGCTTGTGGGGCTGTACGCTGTTGATACGCAGAACTGAAAAAAGGCAGGGTAGTCCTGCCTTTTTAGTCTCGGTAAGCTTGATGCTAAAGATTAAACGAGCGCGTTGTAACGCTCCAATCCAGCCTCTAGATCTGCAATCAAATCATCAACATCTTCTAAGCCGATATGAACACGAATCAAGGTACCTTCGAAGTTAGGGTTCGCAACGGTTCTTAGGCTATCAAAACTGCTCGGTTCGTTCGCTAGGATCAAACTCTCAAAGCCGCCCCAGGAGTAACCCATACTAAAGTGCGTCATGCCATCAAGTAGCGCTGTGGTCGCTTTTGTATTTGAGTTTTTGAGCACGAAAGAGAACAAGCCATTACCACCGGTAAAGTCTCGCTTAAAGAATTCATTGCCTGGGCAAGACTCTAGAGCTGGGTGACGAACGTGGTCGACTTCTGGACGTGTTTCTAACCATTTAGCGACTTTCAAGCTACTTTCTGCGTGTTGGCGCAGTCGAACATCAAGAGTACGTATGCCGCGTAGGCCAAGGTAAGCGTCGTCTGGTGAAACACACTGACCCATCAAGTAGCTTTGCTCTCTTAGCTGATCCCAGCATTTCTCGTTCGCGACCGCTGTACCTAGCATCACATCTGAGTGGCCAACGATGTATTTGGTTGCGGCTTGAATCGAGATATCAACGCCAAACTCAAACGGAGAGAAGTTAACGCCGGCTGCCCAAGTGTTGTCTAGCATCACGATGATGTCATGTTCGTGAGCAATACGCGCAAGCGTTGGAATGTCTTGGACTTCCATGGTGACAGAGCCCGGAGACTCGGTAAACAGTACCTTGGTGTTTGGCTTGATAAGGTCTTGGATACCTTCACCAATGGTTGGCTCGTAGTAGGTGGTTTCTACACCCATTTTCTTCATGATGGTGTCACAGAAGTCACGAGTTGGCTCGTAGCACGTGTCGACCATCAGAATATGGTCGCCTGTTTCTACAAAAGAAAGGATCGCATTAGAGATAGCTGCCGTTCCACAAGGGTAGAGTGCACAGCCAGCGCCGCCTTCCACTTCAACCATCGCATCTTGGAAAGCGAAATGAGTGTTGGTTCCACGACGTCCGTAAAAAAGGGTTTTGTTAGCGCGGTTAATCGTAGCCTTACGCTTTTCTTCTACTGAGTTAAATACGACAGTTGAAGCGCGTTGTACTGGTGGGTTAACAACACCATTGGTCCACTTCTTATCACGACCGGCTGTGATCAGTTTAGTGGTTTTGTTCTCGGACATGCTGTGAATTCCTTATCAATCGGTTATGTCCTATTTAAAACATGCCAAGAGTGTTCAAAGCAAGAGCGGAGCGGGGATTTTTGCGCTTTTCTTACGATTTTTAACCTTTCACTCAGTTAACAGTGAAAGGTTAAAAATGATCGATGGGGAAACAACGAGCCATAATCGACTTATTGCTGGAACTATAGGAGTGGGTTGAACAAGTAGAACAGCCTCTCAAAGAAGCGATTACTTAGGTTTCTTTGCTCCCACTGTTCTAACTCTACAGAGTGAGATGAAGCGATATAAGATTTCTGCAGTTCAGAGAGTGTTTGAGTGAAATGCACATCGTCCACAGCGAGCGTTACTTCAAAGTTGAGCCATAAACTGCGCATGTCGATATTGACCGTTCCAATTAAGCAGAACTCTTCATCGATGACTACCGATTTGGTATGAAGAAGACCACCGTAAAACTCGTAGATCTTCACACCCGCCTCGAGTAGCTCGGTATAGAATGCACGAGAGGCCCACTTAACCATCAGCGAATCATTATTGTGTGGGATGATCAGTTCGACGTTGACACCACGTTGAGCCGTCATCTTAAGGGTTTCTAACAAGTCCGCACTCGGCACAAAGTAAGGGGTCGTAATACGCACGGTATGGTTAGCCTGATTGATCGCAATAGTTAGAACTTGCAGGATCAAATACTCCGGCATACCTGGACCCGACGGCACAACTTGTACGGGGTGATGCGTCACTGCTTCTTCTACAGAGCACTCAGGTAACTCAGGTAAAATACGCTCGCCGGTTTCTACTTCCCAGTCCCAGCCGTGGATTGCAGAGAGCACGTTAACGGTTGGGCCGGTGACGCGAACCATCACATCAATCCATTGGCCAACGCCCGAGCTCTGTTTGAAGTGAGCTGGGTCGACCATATTCATCGAGCCTGTGTAGGCAATAGTCTCATCAATAACAATAATCTTACGGTGCTGCCTTAGATCAAGGCGTCGCAAGAAAATACGCCACGGGCTCACTTCCAATGCTTGTACAACATGAACACCCGCGTCTTTCATCATTGCGAGCCAATGGCTTTTGAAAAAGCGCGGGCTACCCGCTGAATCGAGCAAAACTTTAACATCTACGCCACGTTTTGCTGCGCGAATCAGCGCAGAGGCAACCGAATCGGTCAGGCCACCTGGATGCCAAATATAGAAAACCATCTTAATACTGGTTTGGGCATTTTCTATATCTTCAATAATTGCGTGTAGGATCTCGTTTGGTGAAGATTGCAGGGATAGAGTGTTTCCACTGAGCGCAGGAATGCCCATTCGATTGTTACAAAGCTCGTCAATCTTATGGATAGGGGAGCCGACTTTCCCTGGTTGGTGAAGTTGGCAATCGTTCAATTGACGGAACCAATCACCAAAGGGAGTAAACATGCGATGTGCGCGTTCAGCCCTTTTCCTGCCAAGATTTAGCTCGCCAAATAGGAAGTAACAAGCCACCCCCACAATTGGGATAATGTATATAACCATAAGCCAAGCGAGAGAAACGCTGACAGAGCGTCGTTTTAGTACAACACGCAATGTTACACCGGCGACAAGTACCCAGTACAAAGCAACAGCGGCTAATGTTAAAAAATGGTAGAGCTTTTCCACATTGAATACTCGAAAAAAGAGATACTTAGATAGTAATGCTATTTTGTGGATATGGGAATTTAAGGAATCAACTATTTACAAAATAGAGCAAAAGCTGTAAACAGGTTATAGTTGTTAAGTTTTGGTTAACTTAAGAAGAAAACGATTGTTTTGTATGAAAAGGCGGCATTTAACCATAAAAATTTACATTGGTAACGAAATATGTACGGTTCGGACTTCCAATTTTATTCTTAAACTGGTTTACTTGCTATACAAAGAGCGTCAATCAAATCTTCTAAGTGTGTAAAGTCGTTTTTACACCTTATCTTTTAAAGACGCCACCCAAAGCAAAACACAACATCACACAACACAAATTTTGGAGTAAACGTGGCTACTAGTAATACAACCACAACACCCCGTGATACCTGGGGTTCGAAGTTAGGATTCGTAATGGCTGCAGCAGGTTCTGCTGTTGGCTTAGGTAACATTTGGAAATTCCCATACACAGCAGGCGAGAGTGGCGGTGGTGCATTCGTTGCAATTTACCTGTTTTTTGTAATTTTCATCGGTTTCAGTGTAATGCTGACTGAATTTGCTATTGGCCGTCATACGCAAAAATCAGCAGTAGGTGCATTTAAATCAACTGACCGTCGTTGGACGTTCGCTGGTGTTATTGGCGTAGTGAGTGGTCTACTTATCATGGGTTTCTACCCTGTAGTAGGTGGCTGGTCTATCGCATACATCGGTAAGATTGCTGGTGGTCTTCTAGACGCACCTGAAGCAATCGGTGACAGCTTCGGTGGTTTCATCTCTAACCCAGTTCAACCACTAATGTGGATGGGGCTATACCTACTTCTTAACGTTGTTATCGTTATGAAAGGTATCTCGGGCGGTATCGAGAAAGCGGGTAAGGTTCTAATGCCACTGCTATTCCTGATCCTTATCGTGGTATCGATCAAAGGTCTGACTCTTCCAGGTTCTATGGCTGGTCTTGAGTTCCTATTCAGCCCTGATTTCTCTAAGGTAGACAGCAACGTAATTCTAGCTGCACTTGGCCAAGCATTCTTCTCACTATCTCTTGGTATGGGTTGTATGTTGACTTATGGTTCTTACCTTAAGAAGAAAGAAAACCTAGTTCAAACTACCGCTATGGTTACAGCAATGGATACAGGTGTTGCTATCCTAGCTGGTGTTGCAATGTTCCCAGCAATGTTCGCATTCGGTATGGAGCCTGCAGCAGGTCCTGGTCTAGTATTCGTTGTTGTTCCTCAGCTATTTGCTGAAATGGGCGGCGTAATTGGTCTTCTATTCGCACTTATGTTCTTCATCGGTCTAAGTGTTGCAGCTCTAACATCTTCTGTTTCTCTACTTGAGGTTGTGGTTTCTTACCTAATCGACGAGAAAGGCATGAAGCGTGTAACAGCAGTACTGTCTGCAAGTGTGGTAATGGCTGCGCTATGTATCTTCGCTTCTCTATCTCTAGGTGGCGTTGGTCCAACACTATTCGACACGGGCGCATTTGATATCTTCGACCTACTGACAGATAAGATCTTCCTAGCTGTTGGCGGTATGTTGGTATGTATCTTCGCTGGTTGGAGACTAAACCGAGCAGACCTAGAGAAAGAAATCACTAACGACGGTGAAGTATCTTTCCCACTATTCGGTCTATGGTACACACTAGTTAAGTACATCATCCCAGTAGCTATCGCAATCGTTGCATTCATGGGTATCTCTTCTGGCTTCGACAGCGGTAAAGGTGCAATCATGCTACTAGGTATTGGTATTATTGCTGGCTCTGCGCTTATCTCTAAGAAGCTATAGTTTTAAGAAGCTACAATCGCGAGCTAAAGTAAGTTACAAAACGGGAGCCAATGGCTCCCGTTTTTTTGTACCTGTAACTTAATAATCGATAAAAAATAATCGTTGGTATTCACTAAAGTTATCCGTCTGGTAGACGATATATTAAATGTTAAGGCTGTATAAGCTGTCGTTTATTTAGGTAGGTGTTGTGTGAAATTATCTGTAAGAAAAAAGCTTTATGCTGGGTTTGGCTCAATTTTGGCGGTGCTTGTTACCTTAGTTACCATCGTCTGGTTTGAAGTCATTGATGCCCATAAAAGCGCAGATGAAATTAGAATGGACGATGTTCCGGGTACTGTTACCTACCTTGTGCTGATTGATGAAGCGGGTGATGTATACCGAGATGCGCTGGGTGCAATTACACTGGTTGATAACGCACTGAATGACTATCGCACTAATAAGAGTGAGTTCGCTCAGGCTATTGAACAGGCAAAACGCTTGGAAAGCAGAGGCTCTGAAGATCATCGCCGTATTCTGCGTATTGAAGAGTTAATGGGACGCTTCACCCAAGAGTTTGAATCTAAGCTTGTACCTAAGATCAATGATCAGTATGAGCTACTAGCCAACATTCAACAGCTGCGTTCTCTATACGAGACCAACTTGATACCCATTGAAAACTTGCTGGATCAAGCATCTGCAAGTGAGCGAGCGGATACCGAGCAGTCGCTACTGATACTCACCGATACGTTTACTACTATTGAACGCACTATCATGGTGTTGTCTGCGATTGCTATCGTCTTCGGTTGTGTGATTGCGTATATGTTGTCGAGTTCTATTACTAATCGCCTGACTCGTGTTGAACAAGTAGCACGCCGCGTGGCAAATGGTGATTTAACCGCAGCTGACATTACCGATGAGTCTGGTGATGAACTAGCTGATCTTGCTAGTTCGATTAACCAGATGCAGAAGTCGTTAGTGGACTTATTAGGTTCTATTTCTTCTGTGACGCACGAAGTTCAATCTGTTACTGGTGAGCTATCTTCTATTAGCCAAGACATTGTAACGGGCGCTTCTGCTCAAGCTGATAAAGCGAACTTGATTGCAACGGCTGCTGAAGAGTTAAGCTTGACCATTTCAGAAGTGGCGCAGCAGGGTACTTCGACTTATGAAGAAGCACGCCGCTCTGAAACCTCTGCAGAAGATGGCCGCAACGTGATTGTCGAAATGGTGGCGAGTATTCAACAGGTGTCGACTCAAATGAGCGATATGTCTCTGCAAATGAATACTTTGGGTTCACATGGTGAGCAGATTGGTAGTGTAATTAAGGTAATCGAAGACATTGCTGAGCAAACCAATCTGTTAGCGTTAAATGCGGCGATTGAGGCGGCACGTGCGGGCGAATTCGGTCGTGGTTTTGCTGTGGTTGCCGATGAAGTACGCGCGTTAGCGGAGAGAACGACCAAAGCGACACAAGAAGTGTCTGGTATTATTCAGTCGATTCAGTCTGGCACTCAAGAGGCGGTGACTTATACCCAAGATAACTGCCGCTTAGTTGAGATTGGTGTTGAGCAAAGCTCTGGTGCTGTTTCTGCCCTAGAAGCGATTGTAAGCGGTGCAGGCAATGTACAAAGCATGGTTAACTCTATTGCGACCGCAGCAGAAGAGCAGACCGCTGTGACCAAAGAAATTGCTGCAGATATCACGGCAATCAGCGATATCTCTGAGCAATCCTTGCAGCTGGCAACGCGTAGCTCAGAAAACACTTCAGGTTTGAACGGTAAAGTTGCGGAGCTAGAAGCCTTGGTCGGTAAGTTCAAGCTCGCTTAGTTTCTATTTATAGGGGGTAAAACCTACCCTTGAATGCAGACAACGAGAAACAAGCCCAGCGATTCAATCTTTATTGAGTGAGTTGGGCTTTTTCGTGGCTGGAATCTGGATTCAGACACGGTATACTCCACCTTCTATAACGGAGCTAGCCTTTACATGTTCGATATTCTTCTCAATCACTCTGATTTTTTACTCATCAATAAGCACCCTGGAATCAGCGTCCACAAAGACGATGGTGATACCATGCTGCTTCAAGAAGTCGCTAAGGCAATCAATGAGCCTAAGCTGTATCTCGTTCATCGTCTCGATAAAATGACTTCAGGTATTCTGTTATTAGCCAAGAGTGCATCGGCGGCTAGTGAGCTTTCGCAACTATTTGCTAAGCGCGAAGTGGAGAAGTACTACTTGGCGATTGGCTCTAAGAAGCCGAAGAAAAAGCAGGGTTTGATTTCTGGGGATATGGAGCGTTCACGACGCTCTAGCTGGAAACTCTTAACAACCAAAGAAAACCCAGCGATAACTCAATTTCTATCAGCAGCGGCTGAACCTGGTGAGCGACTTCTTTTATGTAAACCCTTTACTGGGCGCACGCACCAGATCCGCGTGGCGATGAAGTCGATAGGCTCAGCTATCGTTGGTGACCCAATTTATAATCCATCGAGTGAGGCTGACAGAGGTTATCTGCATGCCTTCGCGATTCGATTTACCTATCAATCACAAGCCTACCAATTTGTCTGTGACCCAAGGAGCCTAGACTCTTTAGGCGAGAAGTGGCAACAAGAAACCGTATCTAACGGTTTGGACGGTTGGCTTGAACCTTGGTCATTAAGTTGGCCAAAGCTAAATACTAAGTGAGTGAAATAATGGAAGCATCTGCTTTACCGGTATTTTTTGAACATATCGAACAACAGCTAAACGAAGTACCTAACGAGCTACGTCGTATTTTTCATGGTCGTGGTAAGTTTTGGCCAGGCCTAGAACAGATCACATGTGATTGGGTCGATGGCCAATTATTGGTGAATGTGTTTAAAGAGGTTGATGACGCGTTTTTGTCTTCGCTTAAAGATGGCTTGTTAGCGTTGACCAGCAAAGATATCTGGCAAACCAAGCAAGGCACAAGCATCGTGCTTCAACACCGTTATGCTGACGGCGCACCTTCGGAAGTATTATGGGGTGAGCTTAACGACTCCCCAGTAGTTGTTGAGCATGGTCTCAAGTATCAGTTAGACATTGGTCGTAACCAGAACTTTGGTCTGTTCCTAGACATGCGTAACGGTCGTCAATGGGTGCAAGACAATGCCAAGGGTAAGAACGTACTTAACTTGTTCGCATACACTTGTGGCTTCTCTGTGGCTGCCATTGCGGGTGGCGCTCGTCAATGTTTGAACGTTGATATGTCACGAGGCTCATTGAACAAAGGCCGTGATAACCACCGTTTGAATGAGCATGACATGCGCTCGGTGAATTTCCTTGGTTACGATATCTTTAAGTCGTGGGGCAAAATCAAGAAGGGCGGTCCTTATGAGTTGGTGATTATCGATCCACCTTCGTTCCAAAAAGGCAGCTTCGCCCTAACTAAAGACTATAAAAAGATCTTACGCCGTTTGCCGGAGCTTCTAACGGAAGGCGGTGAAGTGATCGCATGTGTTAACTCACCTGCAGTGTCACCTAACTTCCTTATCGAGACGATGGCAGAAGAAGCGCCAAACGTTGAGTTCATTGAGCGCCTAGACAACCCACCTGAGTTTGTGGATGTCGACCTTGATTCAAGTCTTAAGGTACTGAGATTTAAGATTAGCGCTTCTACTGACGCTTAATTGATTCTAAACATCAGTTAGAAAAACGCCGCTCATATTGAGCGGCGTTTTTGCATCTTGTTTTTGTCGTTAGATTGCTAACTCTCTTGCTGAGTCTTAAGAGTTTGGAACCCAAAATAGATACGCATAAATGTGGTGAGCCAACATGCTGCACCAAAGGTATAGGCGATAACAGCAAAGTGTTGTGGCCAAATACAAAAGGCAATGAAACAGGCGATGGTCTCTGTCCCTTCGGTTAGGCCAGACATGTAGTAGAGAGACTTGTGCTTGTACACTGGATTCTCAATACCTCGTTTGCCCGCCATCACCGCAAACGCCAAAAAGCTACTGCCTGTACCGATAAAAGAGAAGATCAAAAATGCGCCGGCAATGGCGTTGTGTTCTGGATTGGCAATCACGAAACCAAAAGGGATCAGTGAATAGAAAAGGAAATCTAAACTGATGTCGAGGAAACCGCCCGCATCACTGATACCTTGGATTCGAGCCAAGGCGCCATCAAGCCCATCACAAACTCTGTTGAAAATGATGAAGCCCAACGCCCACTCATATTGCTCAAACGCTAACGCCGGAAACGCCAAACAACCGACCAAAAAACCGAATAGGGTGATTTGATTAGCGGTAATACCGACTCGATTCAGTACTTTTGCAGACTGGTTTAATGGCCACTTGATGACCTTTATTGAGTACTTATCCAGCATGGTTGCTTCTCCATGGCCAAGAGAGTACTTGAGCCCCTTGAGGCACATCTGCTTCGTCGTGCGTCACCATCAGGGTTGGGATATTAGCTTTGGTTAATTGCTCAAATACCCAGTCTCGAAATTGTGCTCTGAGCTCTTGGTCTAACTTACTGAATGGTTCATCAAGTAGAGCCAATTTAGGCTTCGCCAATAACATACGAGTTAAACTGATTCTCGCTCGTTGGCCACCAGAAATCTGATCGGGAAAAGACTCTGCTAAGTGTGTCAGTTCAATGTCTTTTAACGCTGCCATGGCTTGCTGTTGGCGAGCAGAGCCTTTAACCGAATTAGGTAGTGAGAATGCCAAGTTTTCCCATACTTTTAAGTGAGGGAACAATAGATCATCTTGAAAAAGAATACCGACCTTACGTTGGTGTGATGGGAGATCGTCCAGTTGAATGTCATTCAAAACAACACTTCCAGAATACGAAAACTCTTCATTCAAGTGGCCTGCGATGGCGTCCAATAAGGTGGATTTACCGCAACCGCTCGGTCCCATCAATGCCAGTATCTGGCCCGATTCTAATGTTACATTTAGCGCTGAAAACAGCGAATCACCACCAGTTTTACGGATGGCGAGGTCGTTGAGGTACAGACTCATTACTTAAGAAACCTTTGAAAGTAAGACGGCGATATCTGAGTTGAAGTCGGCTGACTAATATCGCTAAAGAGAAAAAGAACAGAGGCAACAAGGCCTGCCAAATAGCATAAATGGCGGTCACTCTACGGTCGAAGCCGCTCGTTAGGGCGACAGATTCTGTGGTGATGGTACTAATACGCCCTGCACCTAGTATCAGTGTTGGTAAGTATTGAGCCAAACTCACGCTGATACCAACGGCCCACGCAAAGGCAATGGCAGGTAATAAGATAGGTAGCTTGATGGAGTACCAGCTTTGAAATGGCGATTTGCCCAAGCTGAGTGATGCTTTAATAAGTCCATCGTTGAAGCTTTTCCATGGTCCATCTAAAGATAAATAGACAAATGGGAAGGCGAAGAATACGTGCGCCCAAATCACCCAGAATTCATAGGCATTACTTCCTACATACAGCGTGGTGACTTGCATACCAAATAATACCGATAGCTGTGGGATCAACATCGGAATTGCGATAACAAAACCAGGCACTTGCCACTTGTATTTGATTCGGTACTCATGAGCAATCAGTGCAAGGACCAGCGCAACTGAAGCTGCGATTAGACCAATCCATAAGCTTTGACCAACGGTACTCATGATGCCATCCCATTCAAATTCCCAAAAGCTCATGCTGTAGCGACTCGGAAGTAAGTCAGGGAAGCGCCAACGTTGAGCCACGCTCCAAATCATCATCAAAGGAATGATTGCGAGTGATAGTGTTGCCAAAGCTGTGAATACGGTTTTTCCTGGTAGTTTAATGCCTGTTCGCCCCGAATATTGCCAAGCTCTAAAGAACTTCAATACAGCCCATTCAATGAAGCGGGCTAAGGCGATGATCAAGGACGCTAAGCCAAACAGAACAATAGCGCCAGCCGCTGCTCTCGGCAGTAGGTTAAGATCGGGATCGTTAAACCATTGCCATACTAAAACGGCAAAAGTAGGCGGGTTAGTTGGGCCAATGATTAGCGCAATATCGACAACCGATACGCTGTAAGCGAGCACCGCCAACATTGGGAAGCGAAGCTTGGTGAACCATTGTGGGAAAATGCACTTCCACCATATCTGTGAGCGACTATAACCCAATGAAGCACTCACCTTAGTAATACGCTCAACGTCAATTTGCTGAAGTATCGATATACTCATGAGCAATAAGAAAGGCACTTCTTTAATTGCCAACATAATGATCAAGCCAAATGCATACGGATCTTTTACGAGTAACGCTAACTCGGAACTGGTCGCGGATTCACCAAGCAAATGATGCACAGCTCTCGCTCCGAGACCTGTCGGGCTAAATAGAAAAGCAAAGCCAATGGCGAAAGCCACATGGGGAATAGCCAGCATAGGTGAAAGGGTCAGTTCGATCTTTCTCCAAAATCGGTTTCTCCACGAAGCTTGGAGAATACAAAAGGTAAGAAAGCATGCGATGTAGCTGCTCGCAATCGCAGAACCAAGACTCAAACCAATAGAGTGCCAAGCGCCTTCCCATTGGAATACTTGGCTAAAACCGTTGAGAGAGGGCTCCATCAACCCTAAGGGCGGGATATAACTGAGTGACGAAGCCACTACTCCCGCTACCCCAGGAATTGTTGGGATAATGCATACCACTATAACGACAAAATATAGAGCACGTAGCATCGAGCTTAGTTACCGTATCGTTTTAGCCACTCTTTCTCGAGTGCGTTTTGCCAGCTTGGGTGTGGTTCATCAATCGATTTAAATTGCTGAGTATTCTTAGCGCTACCTGTTAGGTACTTGCTGCTCAATACTGAAGGGTCACCCCAAACATTGAGGTCACCTTTGCGCGATTGTGCTTCTGGGCTTAACAAGAAGTTGATGGTCACTTGTGCGCCTGCGGTAGCATTGGCATTCCAAGGGATCGCAAGGAAGTGGATATTAGATAAAGCACCGTTTTCCAACGCATAAGCTTTGGTTGTTTCTGCTAAACGACCACTTGATTGCGCTGAATACACAGAGTTTGGATTGAATGTAATTGCGAGGTCGAGTTGTCCGTCATCCAAAAGCTGAATGCTCTCTGATGTGCCTGCAGGGAATTGTTTACCACCGCGCCATGCAAC
This sequence comes from Vibrio sp. 99K-1, assembly GCF_013114585.1. Classification (NCBI taxonomy): domain Bacteria; kingdom Pseudomonadati; phylum Pseudomonadota; class Gammaproteobacteria; order Vibrionales; family Vibrionaceae; genus Vibrio; species Vibrio sp. 99K-1. Next base: position 93,638 of record NZ_VTXF01000019.1, on the reverse strand, counting down.
TTTGTGGAATTTATCTAAGTAAGCCCATAATGGTGCAGTGATCGCTTGGAAGTTCTCTTCTGAAACAGGCTTCGCGAGTTCAAGGCTGTTGTTGGTTAGCTCAATCAGTAAAGACTTAATAAAGCTAGTACCATGAAATTCTGGTGGGCGAGGGTAGCTTAAACGGTTAGGGAATGCCTGAGCGTAGCTCAACATCTCTGAAAACGATTGTGGCGGATTGTGCAGTGTTTCTTGGTCGTGAATGAACACCAATTGCCCAACGCCCCAAGGTGCTTCTAGCCCTTCCGTTGGTTCAGAAAAGTCGACATCAATGGGTAAAGACTTATCGACGTACTTCCAGTTAGGAAGGGATTCTGTAAATGGCCCAAACAACAGTTTGTTGTCTTTCATTGAACGGAAGTTCTCACCGTTGATCCAAACGATATCGACACTGCCTTCGCTATTCTTACCTGCGGCTTTCTCCGCAAGTAGGCGAGTTGCTGTTTCAGCGATATCTGTGACTTTTACATGTTTTAACGTTACGCCATAGTCACTTTGTAACTTCTTGCCTGCCCATTGTAGGTAACGGTTGATCTCTTGGCTTCCGCCCCAAGCGTGAAAGTAGACAGTTTGTCCTTCTGCCTGCTGTTCTATTTGATTCCAGCTATCGGTGGATGTTGCTTCATCAGCATAAATGGTTGCGCTGTAGGCAACGGTTGCCATGATTCCTAACGTACTTACTATCTTGTTCATAAACTTTTCCATTTGGTAGTGAACGGGCAAGAGCATTGTGTTTTCGAACTCCCTTGGCCATGTCGACCTTTCGTGGCTAACGAAAGATCAACACGGCATAATAGTTATTCTATCTGTTTCTCAAATAAATTCTAATTCAACAGTAAATTCAATCAATTACTTGAGAAGACCTAGGGAGTTCTCAGTTGAGTTTTGTTCAATGTGTAGTTATCTATGAAACTCAACAGACTCTAGGCTTTTGCCATCCTAGCAACAGACCGCTGAACCGTTGAATTTATTGCATCTAAATGAGCGATTTTTGAGGTTTGTTGGAGGTTGGTACGAAAAATCGGCGATGAGCGTCAATTTTGAAGAAGTAGTGAGGGCAAGCTGACAATAAAAAAGGAGCCATCGGGCTCCTTTAATCAGTATTTGGTTTCGATGACGGATTAGTTTACCCAGTCACGAATTGTGTACGTAAGCGTGTGTACATCGTTTTTCAGTACTAGCGTATCGTTTGTTAGCGTTACGTCACTCCACTCACTTAGAGTGGCAGAAACCGATTGTTCGATTTCCATCGCAGAGCCATGACACATTTTCATTGTCATGCCCATTTGCTTGATACGGAATTGACCGTCTTTCAACTCGCCTTGACCAAAGAAGTTGTTACAACCAGCCATGCCGTTTGCAGTCATCTTTTCACCGATCTCTAGACGAGGAGCTGCTTGGTCTTCGCTTTTCACAATGTCCTTGCCATCAATTTGCGCAAGTTCCCAATTATGGTGCTGTAGATCGGTTGGTGTTACTTGCATCGCGTTGTCACCTGTTGTTGTGCATGCTGCTAACATCATAGGTAAAGCGGCTACTGCTAGTAATTTTTTTGAACTAAACTTCATATTATAAGGCTCCAAAGGAAAGAACGAAGTTACCGAATAAGTGTAACTTGATGGGTTGAAAGTATAGTTTACAAAACACTATATGTGTCAGTATAAGGTCATAGTTTAGTATGGATTTCGTAGGCGTGGCGACAACTTAATCGCTTATTTTTGAGATAGTAAGCGTAATTTTGAATGTGTAAGGAGGCATGGTGGAGCAGTTAGAGTTTTTCCAAGTTCCAAGCCCTTGCGTTGGGGTTTGCTCAAGTGATGACAAAGGCTATTGCAATGGTTGTATGCGCAAAAGAGAAGAGCGCTTTAATTGGATGTCGATGACTCCCGCAGAGCAATTGCACGTGATAAAGCTGTGTCGTCAGCGCTATAGACGAAAAATAATGAAGCAAAAAAACTTGGTTGGTAAACAGGTCGACGAAGAGGGAAATACAAGTCCCCAAAGAGATCTTTTTGGCTAAAGAGGATGTATTAAGATTTTATTTAACTCCGAAGTAACTATTACTTTACATAATGGTTGGGGTGTAATATTAAGATAGGTACCTTTGTACCAGAGGAGTGGTGTCGGTATGAATAAAAAGAACGTAAAACTCAAAACAGAGCCCGTCAAAGCACTGGACCGAAAACCGATTGGGGCGAAAGATGCCCCTGAAGAGAGCCCACGAGATTGGCACTCGATGTCAGAAGAAGAGCGAATGGAAATCCTTTCTCACCTTTCAGACATGCCTTTTCAATAACACCACGGGTTCTTCAGAGCCTTGCTTTAATGGCACTTTCTCAGACAAACATATGATTTGCTTTCGTCACACCCCGATGGTAAGTGCAAAATGTATCATCGGCCTCGGTGGTTTTACTGTGGATCTTAATGTTTGTGATAACTTCTACAGCCCCTGCATCGTAGCAAGCTTGTTCTGCTTTTTTTACGATATCGAGTAATTGGTTAAGTTCACCTTTCATCGTGGTTTCCATCGCACCGACTTGGGAAGGCACATCGGCAGCTTTCACAACTTCAATAGCTTTATCAACCACTTCGAAGTTGTTGCCTTCTTTAACGCGAGGGATCACTTGGAAGGCAACCATCACTTCTTTTTCTCTTTTTAACTCAGACACTTTCTGCTTACTCAATGATTGGAAGTGGTTGCAGATGATAGGTTAATGCGGAGATTAATTCTACAGCAGCAAAGCTGGTGGGTTTTTCTTGGTTTTATTTACTACCCCAATGATCGCTAACCCAGCCACCAATGTGTTCGTCAAAATGATTACCACTGAATCTTTGGTTGCGTTCAACCGACGTATCACAATCTTCTTTGTTATCGATTAGGGTTTGAATGTAGTTTGCCATCGGGTCATTGGAACGTTGACGATCTCGGCGAGTTGCCACTTCCTTTATCAGTTGTAATCGATATGTAGAGCTAGCACGTTTCATTTCAATGACCTCCTGGTTTTAGACACTAATAGAAAAATCTAGTTGCCAGATATAGGGGCGTCAACGTGTTCAGAAAGTATTTTTTTTGAGCGACCAAGAATCAATACCTTGCCTTCGTAATTCATAAAAATGTCATCTAACGAGCAGCATTATTGTCATATTTAGGTCTAGGAAGCGGCTATTTGAAGCGCAAAAAAGCCCAGAAAATTCTGGGCTGAATTTAATTGAAATGACAGCCTCTAAGTTTGAGCACTGAGGTTGACTCGTTGCTATCGCTCTACTTTGATCTCGTTGGCTTAGCGCTGTTGGATCTAGAGCTATTCGGTTTGCTCTTAAACTGTTTGACGCTCTTCTTTTTCGCCGTTCTGCGGTTTGCCATTTTGTCTTTCGGTGGGCGCTTACGAGCCGTTGATTCTGATGCTGGTTTGTCTGTGACTGGGAAGCCTTCCAATGACTGTAGCGGCAGTGTTTTGTTGGTTAAAGTGCGAATGGCAGTGAGGTAGTCAGTTTCACTGTGGCTGACCAGCGAGATTGCACAACCAGTACTTCCTGCTCTCGCCGTTCTTCCAACGCGGTGTACATAAGTCGCTGCATGAGGCGGTAACTCAAAGTTAATGACAATAGGTAGCTGATCAATATGGATGCCACGAGCCATAACATCGGTCGCGATAAGCACACGGGTATCACCATTTTTGAAGCTGTCTAACGCCTGCGCGCGCTCTTCTTGGCTCTTGTTACCATGTAATGCACTCACGCTGATTTTGGCTTTGTTTAACCGTTTGGTTAATGCGTCTGCATTGTCTTTCGCGCCCATAAACACCAATACTTGTGGCCATGGGTTCTGATTGAGCAGTGCGATTAATGCCTGAGCTTTACTGCCTTTGTTTACTAGATACAGTGTTTCTTCAATCGTTTCGACAACGCTGTTTTCTTGATGCGTTGTGATCTTCTCTGGGTTTGATAAAAGCGTTTCAGCCTGATTAATCAACTCTGGAGGAAGTGTCGCTGAGAATAACAGTGATTGGCGTTTAGTCGGCAGAGCTGCGGTGATCGCTTGAATATCTGGCCAAAAGCCCATGTCGATCAATCGGTCAGCTTCATCTAAAACCATTGATGTGCATTGAGTTAACTCCAACTCGCCACTTTTAATGAGTGCAAGCAGGCGCCCTGGTGTAACGATAGCGAGCTGAGGTGTGGTTGATAATTGCTGCTGTTGTTCATCTGTATTCACACCGCCCGTGAGCGTTACTGTTTTGATACACAGGGCGGTTGCGATCGGTTGTAAAGACTCAGTCACTTGAGATGCTAGCTCGCGCGTTGGAACGATGATCAGTGCTTGCAGTTTATTCGAATCTTGGTCGATGTTGTTTAGCAAAGGTAAGCCAAAAGCCAATGTTTTTCCGCTGCCTGTTTGCGCTAATGCAAGTACATCTTTTCCGGAAACAATCTTAGGAATGGCCGCTTGTTGTATCTCAGTCGGCTTATCGAATTGAGATGGGATAGCAGCAACGGTTTTTACTTTAAGGCTTAGGTTATCAAATGACATAAATGAACCAAGTATCGAAAGGGAGATGAAGTCTAACAGGGCTAGAAATGTTAGAGAATCAGTTTTGTTTGCTTCACGATAAACGTAATTATTATATGCGCTAACTTAGCACGCTAGTCATACTAGTTAATTAAGCGTTGAGCATATTGTAATGGTATCAATTGGACGTACAATGTCTGCCCTAAAAACCTTCACTGTATGAGAACAAAATGAGTTGGGATAGTATCTGGCTGTTCATTGTTATTGTCTTTTTTATTGCCATTATTCCAGGACCCAATGCCTTGCTTGTACTAAGCACTGCGTTGACTCAAAGGAAGTTGTTCGCATTTGTGAATGTGTTGGGCGTGTCATGTGGTTTCTTTTTCCACGCTTTTATCTCTGCAAATGGTATCAGCCTGTTATTGTCGAAAACGCCAATGGCATTTGAGGGGCTGAAGTGGGCGGGTGTGTTGTATCTTATCTGGTTAGGTTACAACCATTTTCGTGCGGCACTGCGTGCTCAAGAGGGCGTGCTTTCTGTCGTGAGTGCATCCGGGAGCAAACTCTATAGCCAGTTTTTTAAAGGGCTACTTACGAATCTGCTTAACCCGAAAATCGTCCTGTTTTATCTATCGATCTTCCCTCAATTTGTGACTACAGATGCAATTGTCTCCGACAGCCTGATTCTTGGCGGGATTCAGGCAATGGTTGTTTCAATGTGGTTCTTGGTTGTGATTTTAATGGCAGATACCTTCAAACGCTTGTTGGTTCAAAAGCGCACCTCGCAGATGATGAATATTGTATGTGGCGTGCTATTTGTTGGGTTCAGTATTCAGCTGGCTTTATTTCAGCTTTAGGTTTTATGATCTTTTATGAGGTATTGAGGCTGAGATGATACGACTCATATCTCACTTTTTAGTGAATCATAGGGAATCCGTGACTCTCTACACAAATGCCTAAAGCAATAACGCATAATGTCGATATAATAGTCAGTTATTAGTTTGGTGAATATCTAAGTTGAGTTACAAACTGGGGCGGAAGGCTATTCGGCTGTTCGATAGTTACGAATAGTTGAAATGAACGGCCAGTTTGCTACTGCGAATAAACAGAGACAGGGAGTCACAGATGAGTGAAAAGTCATTCATTCAGAAGCGCAAATATTACCGTTTGAAGTACCCACACAAGGCACGTCCGGTGATGCGAATTAAGGATGAGCTTTTTCACGTCAGTGAGGTTTCTGAAAAGGGTGTTCGCCTTATGATGCGTAATATCATCCCGGTATATCGTGGCTTCTCTATGGCAGGTACTTTGAGGCTGCACGGAAACAACAGTGTCACTATTAGTGGTGCCGTGTTACGCCAAGAAGGCGATGAAGTGATTGTTAAGTTATCACAAGGCCCAAGTTTTAAGGATATGGTGTCTGAGCAAAGGCACATTCGAAAGAAGTACCCAGTCTTTTTTGCAAGCCTGAGAATCGCATAACGGCGTCTAAAGCTAGGTGGTTCAATTAATCGTTAATCATAAGCAAACATTAAAAAGCCCAGCACTTTAGCAAGTGCTGGGCTTTGTTCTATCTATAGGCTTAGTTTTGATGGTCAATACCTAGCAGCCTTGGCTCTTATGGACCTAGGCGATATTGGCAAGGCTAGAGCGCGTAGTTAGCTTTATAGCTCGTCTACTGTTGCCCAAACTGCCGCTAGCATGTCGTGACCAAACGCAACACTGCGCTCTGGCGACCAACCGTACAGTTCGTCAGCGTGGCTGATATGATCTTTAAATGGCATCTCGACTGTGTAAGCCAAACACTTGAACTGCTCACCAATCCAGTTTGTGCCAACTGTCATGTTCGCTTTTCCTGGCTCGTCTTTGTCGTAACCAAACTCATCTTGGAACTCTGGTGTAATCGTGAGTAGTGCTTGCTTGAAGTGATTCTCTAGTTTAGAAATGCGCTCGTTATATGAAGGCGTGCCTTCGCTACCTGCTACAAAGTTATATGGAATCGCTTCGTCGCCATGAATGTCTAGACACAGGTCTACGCCCGTTTCTAGCATGCGCTCGCGAACAAGGAATACTTCTGGGCTACGTTCCATAGAAGGTGATTGCCATTCGCGGTTCAGGTTAACGCCAATCGCATTAGTACGAAGGTGACCGCGGATGCTGCCATCTGGGTTCATGTTAGGAACAACGCGGAATACTACGCTGTCTAGAAGAGAGCGACCTACCGTGTCTGTTTCGTCAAGTAGGCGCTGAAGCAGGCCTTCAATCAACCATTCAGCCATTGTCTCGCCAGGGTGTTGACGACCAATAACCCAAATGTTTTTCTTCTCTTCACTTGGCTCACCAATGGTTAGCAAAGTGATGTCATTGTTGTCTAGCGTGTGGCCCAAAGTTTCAAGCTTACAAGCTGGGTGCGTTTGCGCGCTGTGCAGAAGATCTTGGTGACGATCGTATGAGTACGGTGCAAAGTACGCGAAGTACATTGAATCGTGCTCTGGAATGATGTCGAAGCTTAATGTATCGCCATCGAACTGAGATGGGATACGAAACCACTCTTCGCGGTCATATGATGCAACCACATCGTAGTCCTTCCAGCCCTCAGGGTAAGCCGATGTTGCCAGTTGACCGATTTCAAAGTGGTGAGCTTGTTGAGTTTCACTTTCTAAACGGAAATGGAACCACTGAGAGATTTCAGTCTGGTTGTCTGCTGGGATAGTCAGTTGAATGTTTTGTGGTGAATCTGCAGAAACGACGTGAATGTTGCCGCTTTCGAAATTGCTGAAAATTTTCATTGTAGTTTTTATCTCGTAGTTGAGTTGCCGTAAGACTAGCACACTTTTTTTCGAGCAAACCACTAACTGAATCGTAATGAGATGTTATTTCAACTATCTATTTTCTAGTTCTCTATTTTGGGCTGCACTTTCCAACTATCGGCGCTGGCAAGTGGTACACCCACGACAGGCAGAACGTGTGTGGCGATCTAACTTGCTACGTTGCACCTTGCAATAAGCGTTTTTTAGCGCTCTTCGTCCAGAAAACCAATCATCAGGTTTCGCAAGAATCAGATAACCATTAAATCGCTTAACGAGTTCGATTCTGTTTTGCTCGATGAACTTGCTATCAAACCCAATTTCAAAGTAATCAAGCGCTTGTTCGATGGAGGTGAAGCTCGCTATTTTTTGCTGGAATTCTGTTTGGTTCATGGAGTGAAGAGTTTATGAAAAGAGTTAGCCGACATTGTATTAGATTTACAATTTACTTCTTTGATTTGGGAGCGAGTTTAGTGTCTTTATTGTTGGATTAATCAGTTATTGAAATCTAACGTGAGCCTTGTATTTGCATGGTAATTGGGTTGTTGGGGCGCTAATTTTTAAAAGTGACATCAAGCTCTCAGAAAGGTTCATTTTTTGTTCCTCAGGTTGCGATTGATGATCCAAATCAAACAGATCTACCCCTAAAGTACTATTCTGATCTCAATTGTAACCAATTGTTGAAGATGATTAAGAATTATGACAATAAAAAAACGTTATATCGCACTAATAGCGGCGGTTGGTATAGGCATTGGCTGGTTAACCTTAGGGGGAACTGCAGCCGTTATGCACTATACATCGAGCACTGAGTTTTGTGTTTCTTGCCACACGATGGAAGCACCTCACAAAGAATACCAAGGTTCAGTTCACTTCAGTAACGCAAAAGGCATTCGAGCTGAATGTGCCGATTGCCACATCCCAACGGATCCGATTGACTATGTGATCACCAAAGTAAGAGCGTCTAAAGACATCTACCACGAATTCATCTCAGGTAAGATCGACACTCCTGAGAAATACGAAGCACATCGTGAAGAGATGGCTGAAACAGTATGGGCTCAATTCCGTGAGAATGACTCAGCGACGTGTCGCTCTTGTCACGAATTCGATGCAATGGAAGAGTTCGAGCAATCTCGTGATGCGGCGAAAATGCACGCTTATGGCCAAGAGAACAACCAAACGTGTATCGACTGTCACAAAGGCGTCGCGCACTTTGCTCCTGAAGCTCAGCTAGACAGCAAAGCGTTCGATACCCTGATTGCCTTTACCAAAAACACGCCAGCGGATGCGAAAGTGGTTTACCCAGTAACCGACATCGCAATGGGCGAATTCGGTAGCGTAAACCCAACGGCCGAACTTGAAGTGGTTAAAGCTGAAGGCGACAACCGTACGGTGACTCTGAATGCGTTCCAAATGAAAGGCGCAGAGCAAGTGCTTTACTTCGGAGAAGGTCAACGTGCAATCGTTGCGACACTGACAGACAAAGGTCAAGAAGCACTGACTACCGGTGAATACGAAGCCGATGCTTACGGTAACGAGTGGCGTTCTGTTGCGTTAACGGGTGACATTACTGATCCAGTTGTCGATAGCCTAGACCCAATCTGGTCTTACGCAGAAGAGTTGGACAATGTTTATTGTGCAACGTGTCACGCGAAGATTCCTTCAAACCACTTCACCGTGAATGCTTGGGGACCTGTTGCGAAAAGTATGGGCGACCGTACCGACATTTCTGAGCAAAACCTTGAGCTGCTGACTAAGTACTTCCAAAACCACGCGAAAGACGTTGTTGGTCACTAAAGAGAATTAGAAGGATAAAATTATGACTAATATGACCCGTCGTGGATTTATGAAAGGCACAGGTATCACTGCTGGTGCGTTGGCATTCACATCCTTGACGCCGATGAGCGCAATGGCTTCTGACAAGCGCGGTTCTGGTGTTCTAACATCAGGCCGTATGGGACCAATGCTGTGTGAAGTGAAAGATGGCAAGTTAGTGTCAACCACGAATGCACTGGCACAAACCGTTCCAAACAGCCTACAAACTACAGGCCCTGACCAAGTACACACTAAAGCGCGTGTTAAATACCCTATGGTTCGTAAAGGCTACTTGGCCAACCCATCGGCACCTGAAGGTATACGTGGTAGCGATGAGTTTGTTCGTATATCTTGGGATGAAGTGTACAAACTGATTCACCAACAACACTCACGTATTCGTAAAGAGCACGGAGCAGAATCGGTATTTGCAGGTTCTTACGGTTGGCGTTCAAGTGGTGTGTTACATAAAGCGCAAACACTTCTACAACGTTACATGAGCATGGCTGGTGGTTACTCTGGTCACTTAGGCGATTACTCAACAGGTGCTGCGCAGGTCATCATGCCGCACGTGGTCGGTTCGATTGAAGTATACGAGCAACAAACGACTTACCCGGTAATCCTTGAGCACAGTGATGTGGTGGTACTTTGGGGTCTAAACCCAATCAATACTTTGAAGATCGCTTGGAGCTCAACAGACTGTGCAGGTCTTGAATTCTTTCACCAGTTGAAGAAATCGGGCAAGACAGTGATCGCGATTGATCCAATGCGCTCCGAAACTATCGAGTTCTTTGGCGATAACGCTGAGTGGATTGCTCCGCACCCAATGACTGACGTAGCCATGATGATGGGTATTGCGCACACATTAGTGAAGCAGGGTAAACACGACAAAGAATTCTTGGGCAAATACACAACAGGTTATGACGTATTCGAAGCTTACCTAATGGGTAAAGAAGACGGCGTTGAAAAATCTGCTGAGTGGGCGTCTGAGATCTGTGGTGTGCCAGTGAAGCAGCTTGAACTACTTGCTAATATCTTCAGTAAGAACCGTACTATGCTGATGTCTGGCTGGGGTATGCAGCGTCAACAATACGGTGAACAACGCCACTGGATGTTGGTTACGCTAGCGACAATGCTAGGTCAAGTTGGTTTACCTGGTGGTGGTTTCGGTCTTTCTTACCACTACTCAAACGGTGGTAACCCTGCTCGTGATGCTGGTGTACTTCCTGCTATTTCAGCGTCGCTTGGCGGTGGTTCATCGGCGGGTAACGACTGGGCAGTTTCAGGATCTGTGAATGCATTCCCTGTCGCGCGTATTGTTGAAGCGCTAGAAAATCCGGGTTCAAGCTACCATCACAATGGCCACAACCTAACGTTCCCAGAGATCAAAATGATCTGGTGGGCAGGCGGTGCAAACTTTACTCACCACCAAGATACCAACCGCTTGATCAAAGCGTGGCAAAAACCTGAGCTGATTGTTATCTCAGAACCTTACTGGACAGCAGCAGCTAAACACGCGGATATTGTGTTGCCAATTACTACATCGTTTGAACGTAATGATATGACGATGACAGGTGACTACAGTAACCAGCACCTAGTGCCAATGAAGAAAGTCGTTGAGCCTCAAGGTGAAGCGCGTAATGACTTCGATGTGTTTGCGGACATGTCTGAGTTGCTTGCTCCGGGCGGCCGTGATGTGTACACCGAAGGCAAGACCGAAATGGAATGGCTATACGGTTTCTACAAAACAGCACAGCAAGGCGGTCGTGGTCAGCGCATCGTAATGCCTAACTTCAGCAAGTTCTGGGATGATAACCAACTCATTGAGATGAAGTGGAACGAGAAGAACGCACAGTTTGTTCGTTACGCTGACTTCCGAGAGAATCCAATCATGAATCCACTAGGTACACCAAGTGGTAAGATTGAAATATTCTCGAAAACGATTGAAGGTTACAAGCTTGATGATTGTCCTCCACATCCAACTTGGATGGAGCCAACAGAGTACACCGGCAATGCTAAAGATGGCGAACTGCAATTGATGACAGCGCACGCGGCGCACCGTCTACATAGTCAGTTCAACTACGCGAAGATTCGTGAAGAGTACGCGATCGCAGACCGCGAGCCGATTTCAATCCACCCTGAAGACGCAAAAGTGCGTGGCATTAAAACGGGTGATTTGGTTCGTGCACACAATGGTCGCGGCCAAGTATTGGTTGGCGCACTAGTGACTGATGGCATCAAACAAGGCTCTGTATGTATCCATGAAGGCGGTTGGCCAGATTTAGATAAAGATACAGGCCTATGTAAAAACGGCGGCTGTAACGTACTTACGTTGGATATTCCGACCTCTCGTTTGGCAAATGGTTGTGCAGCGAACTCTGCACTTGTGAAAATTGAAAAATACACAGGCCCAGTATTAGAACTGACAGCATTTGATCCACCTAAAAATGGCTAATCTTTAACGAGAAATAGCTAATTGAACGAAGCCAGCCTAACCGCTGGCTTTTTTTATGATCTTTTTTGCGATGGAAAGACTATTACTGTGTGTCGAGTAGACACCTGATAATAATCAACGACATCAAAGCAAGAGAGAATCCCATGAATCGGATCAACCCAAAGAAGTTATTTCGCAGCAAATGGACAGCCGTTAGTCCTGTGAAGAAAGAAAAGCACTTTATGGTCACAGAAGTCGAATTTGATGAAGGGGAGGTCGTGCGCTGCATGATAGAGGCGGTAATGACCAAACGAGAAGAAGACATCAATTGGCGAGAGCTTACTGACAATCAAAATTGGCTTCCAGGCTGGAAGTAGGGCCGGAAGCCTGTTTGATTCGAATCTGGTGTTAATGGCGAACTGGCGTTTATCGGATATTCGACGCTCTCATTTGCCAGTACTTGAGCCCCTCTAACACACCCGCAGCGTGTGTTGCGGTGCTGGTGTATACATTGTCTCTATCGGACAGATGAGCCACCTCTGGATAATGGTTAGCGACTAAGATCGAATTTACACCCTCTATCGTTAGCATGGATGTGTCGTTCGCAGAGTCGCCCGCGACACACACTTCCTCTACGCTCAAATCATGTTGCTTGAGTAGATGATGAATCGCAGTAGCCTTATTGACCCCCTTTGGTGTGATGTCCAAATACCAGTCGTGGGAGTAGGTGAGATGCACATCCAACCCGTGCGACTCCAAACTTGATTCGATCAACTCATGTTGAGGTTCAGACAGCTTCCCTTCAAAAGTAATCTTGTAATCACCTTGATGATTTTCAAAGCGTTCGCCCATAAAGTCGAGTGGTGCGAGTGCTGTCTCGACCTTGGATTTGTTCCACGATGCTTCTAATCGGTTGTGCCAAACATGATCGGGTTTTTGGGAATGAACGTGATGAATTCTAGTGCCAACATCGCTGATAATGCTGTGTGGTTTAGGGTAGTTATCAGACGCCAACCCAACTCGAATTGACGGCAGAGTTCTTCCTGTCGCAATGATAAAACGGATATCAGGTTGCTCGGTTAGGTAGTCAAATAACTGATTAACACCATGAGAAGATCCTCCATCCAGCGTCCCGTCAAAGTCACACACCAGCATTTTTATCATTCGAATTCCTTGTCTTTTTCTCTCATTCATCGCGGGAAAATGTCTATTTCTTTTATAAAGAATGGCTCAGCAGTGAGCACTCTACAAGTTGTCTTGTGGCTTAGATAATCGATATTGAACAGTTTGCAGCAAGTATCACAGTTGGTGTGATGTTTTGAAATTCTGGGTTGAAAAACTCGATTTTGTCTCGTTGGTTTTAGTCGATTCCCCTTTGGTTTTTAGGCTAAATACGAGTGGTGTATTTGATCTTTACAACAGGTTGGATGCTTGCATCTAAAACGTCATTAAATCTTAATAAATAGTTTGTATTCGAATTATTTGTACACGAACTATTTGGTCCTATTCTTGGTCTGTTTCGCGTATTAATTGCTCAAATGTAAAATAAATATTCAATAATCTATCAGTAAGCAATACATAATGTTGCAAGCGGTCTTGTTGTTTTAATGTCTTTTGTTTTCAGTGTGTTGGGTGTTTTCTGCTTTGTTTTTAATCATTAATTTCTCTGGGGGGTTGGTGGTTTTGTGGGTGAGTTACAGTACGAGCCCCCTTGATTTACATTGATTATTTACTTAGAGTGCTAATTGTTTTTTGAGTTTAAATAAGTAATTATTTAAATTTAAATAACCGTTTTTAAGTTTAAATAACAGTTTTTAAGCTTAAGTAACTATAAGTTTAGATAACTAAGAAAGGATTAGACTACATGGATCCCATACTGGAAGTTAAGGGACTGTACAAGGTGTTTGGTGAAGACACCGACCGCGCTTTTACGATGATTAATCAAGGTGCGGACAAAGACAAAGTTTTCGAAGAAACAGGTCTAACGATCGGCGTTAACGATGTTTCTCTTAGTATTCAAGAAGGCGAGATTTTCGTCATAATGGGACTGTCAGGATCTGGCAAATCAACCCTAGTACGCCTTCTTAACCGCTTGATCGAACCTACCAAAGGCAATGTGCTTCTTCGAGGCAAAGACATTGCCCACATCTCAGAAGATGAACTCCGCGAAGTTCGCCGCAACAACATCTCGATGGTTTTCCAAAATTTCGCTTTGATGCCGCATATGACGGTTATAGAGAATGCTGCGTTTGGTCTAGAGCTTGCGGGTATTGAAGTTGAACAACGAAAGCAGTCAGCACTTGAAGCGCTAGAACGTGTAGGTCTTGGCGCATATTCAGAATCTTACCCAGATGAACTATCTGGTGGTATGAAGCAGCGTGTTGGTTTGGCTCGTGCACTAGCATGTGACCCAGATATTTTGTTGATGGATGAAGCGTTCTCGGCGCTCGATCCTTTGATTCGTACAGAAATGCAAGATGAGCTTATTCGCCTTCAAAATGACGATAAACGAACCATTGTTTTTATCTCGCATGATTTGGATGAAGCGATGCGTATCGGTGACCGAATAGCGATTATGCAAAATGGCGAAGTGGTTCAAGTAGGTACTCCAGACGATATTCTTAATAACCCAGCCAACGATTATGTCGAAGCTTTCTTCCGCGGTGTGAACGTGGCAAGCGTGCTTACTGTGAAAGACATTGCGCGTAAGAAGCCAGCCGCGGTATTTAAAAAGTCAGAACACGATGGCCCGGCGTCCGCTCTGCAAATTTTAATGGATAACGACCGCGAATACGGAATCGTAGTTGAGAAGAGCAGCCGTTACTCTGGCATTGTCTCTATTGACTCGCTTCGTAAAGCTCACAAAGAGAACAAATCACTCGTCAGCGCGCAGCTCGATGATGGATTAACGCTGAACCCTGATTTACCAATCAATGATGTGCTTGGCCTAGTTGGTGGTGTGCCTTACTCAGTGCCTGTTGTGGATGAGCAAGGTAATTACTTTGGCGTGGTAACTAAGTCACGACTGTTACAAACATTGGATAAGGGGTAGATCATGTCGTCTGAACAAACAAATAATGACCCATGGTCTCAATCGGCTCCTGCAGCTCAACCTGCAAGTGATCCTTGGGGTCAAGCAGCTGATACCTCACCATCAGCAGATTGGTTAAGCAGCGAAACAGTTGAAGCGACACCTTTTGATCCACTGAACCCTTTTGCAGAGGCAGTTTTGCCTGTCGACACTTGGGTAGAGTCTGGACTGAATTGGTTAGTTGAGCACGGACGCCCATTATTTCAAGCGATCCGTGTGCCTATCGATTTTATTCTAAGTTCATTTGAAACGGCGTTGGTGTCTACGCCAGCCCCATTCATGTTGATCATTCTGTTTTTAGTCGCATGGCAGTTTTCAAACTTGAAGCTTGGCGTTGCAACGGCCGTATCTTTGACTTTCATTGGCCTGATTGGTGCTTGGTCTGAAGCAATGACCACACTGTCACTGGTCATGACATCCGTATTCTTTTGTCTATTGATTGGCTTACCCATGGGTATATGGCTCGCCCGAAGTAACACGGCAGCCAAATTCGTGCGCCCAATTTTGGATGCTATGCAAACCACACCAGCCTTCGTTTATTTAGTACCGATCGTAATGTTGTTTGGTATCGGTAACGTTCCGGGTGTAGTAGTGACCATCATATTCGCACTTCCTCCTGTTGTGCGTTTGACCATCTTGGGTATTCAGCAAGTACCGGAAGAATTGATCGAAGCGGGTCACTCATTCGGTGCAAGCAAAAAGCAGATGCTTTACCGAATTCAACTGCCACTTGCATTGCCAACTATCATGGCGGGCGTGAACCAAACACTGATGTTGTCGCTATCTATGGTGGTTATCGCATCAATGATTGCGGTAGGCGGTTTAGGTCAAATGGTACTGAGAGGTATTGGCCGTTTAGATATGGGACTGGCCGCTGTTGGTGGCTTAGGTATCGTTATCTTAGCCATCTTATTAGACCGCATCACCCAAGTACTGGGTGTCAACGCTGGTAATACAAAATTACGCTGGTATCGCATGGGACCTGTTTCCCTTGTACTGAATGTACTTAATCGCGGTAACAAATCAGAACTTCAATTAAGGAAAAACACCAATGAATAATTCATGGAAGAGTAAACTCGCAGTAAGCATCGTTTCTACATTAGCGGTATCGACTAACGTGTGGGCAGCAAGCCTACCGGGTGAGGGCGTATCAGTTCAGCCTGTTCAATCGTCTGTAGCGGAAGAGACGTTCCAAACATTGATCGTTAACCGTGCTCTAGAAGAACTGGGTTATGACGTGAAATCAACTCAAGAAGTGGATTACAACGTAGGTTACACCTCAATTGCAAAGGGTGACGCAACCTTCCTAACAGTAGGTTGGTTCCCGCTTCATGCTGACAAATACACAATGGCTGGTGGTGATGAGAAATTCTACCGTGAAGGCCAATATGTAAGCGGCGCTGCTCAGGGTTACCTAATTGATAAGAAAACGGCTGAAAAGTACAACATCACTAACATTGGTCAATTAACAGACCCAAAAATCGCGAAGCTGTTTGATGCGGACGGTGATGGCAAAGCAGACCTAACAGGCTGTAACCCAGGTTGGGGTTGTGAGATGGTGATTGAACACCAACTTTCAGCGTTCAAACTGGACGATACGGTGACTCACAACCAAGGTAACTACGCTGCAATCATTGCAGATACTATTTCTCGTTACCAAAAAGGTGAATCAATCCTTTACTACACGTGGACACCTTACTGGGTAAGTGGCGTATTGGTGCCTAACGAAGATGTAGTTTGGTTAGAAGTTCCTTTCTCAGCACTTCCTGGCGAGCGTTCGAACGTGGATACGACGTTATCTAACGGCAAAAACTACGGCTTCGAAATGAACTCAATGCGCATTATTGCGAATAAAGAGTTTGCTAAGAACAACCCATCAGCAGCGAAGCTTTTTGAAATCATCAAACTTAACATCAATGATGTAAGTGCTCAGAACATGATGATGAGTAAAGGTAAGAACAGCTCTGCGGATATCGAAGCGCACGTAAATGGTTGGATCAAAGCGAACCAAAGCACGTTCGATGGTTGGATTACAGAAGCGAAGAAAGCTGCACTGTAACTTAGACTTGGATTTGTTCTGTCTTACCAGACATTTTGATTTGAAATGATGAGCGTGTTGAGTGATTGTGTAGAGTCACTCAATCACCTTCAAATCAAGTGAAATGGCGACAAGAGTGAACATTAAAAAGCCAGCAGTCCATTTGGATTGCTGGCTTTTTGTTTTCTGTTTCTATTTTGAGGTTTGAGCTTCTAGCCTTTAATTACAGCTCTAGCGTTCACCTTGAACTTCGAAGTCATCGCTGACAAGACGAGCTTTACCATCTTCTTGTACTGCCCAGTGTTCACGGTGTACAACACCAAATGCTTTATTCATTGTCCAACTAGCAGTAAGGATGTAGCCGCCTTCTGGGTGCTCTTCCCATTTCACGTCAGTGTAATCAACGTCTTTGAAGCCTTGGTCTATGATACCTTGCCAGAATGCTTGAATCGCTTCACGACCTTCAAAAGTACCAAATGGACGAGCTTCCATTACGCAGTTCTCTGTATATTGGTCTGCACAACCTTTCGCGTCTTGGCTGTTGAATGCTTTTTGCCATGCGTTAATGCCTTGCTTACATGCTTCTAAAATTTGGTTGTTTGACATTGTTTTCTCCATAACAGTCTTGTTTCGAGCACTGTCTTTTTGATTTGGTATCTCGATAAGTTGAATTGAGTTTAGTCTTGGAAATTGATTTGAAAAACAGAGATAATAGAAAATACTGTTTGCAAAAAGAGAACAATAAGATGAGTAAGCTAAAGCAGATGTCGATTTTCGCTCATATCGTAGAGCAGGGTTCAGTCTCGGCTGCGGCTGAAAAGCTAGAGTTGTCTAAATCTGTCGTCAGTCAACATCTCAAAATTCTAGAACAAGAGTTAGGCGCCTCTCTCCTTAAACGCACAACACGAAGACAAACTCTGACAAGCATGGGTGAGCGCTTTTATTTGAGTTGCAAAGACATCAATGTGATCGCTGAATCGGCTTGGGATATGGCAAAATCCGAGCTAGAAGAGCCACAAGGTCGGATTCGTATCACAGCTCCGAATGCGTTGATGGATTTATTGGTAGCGCCTGTTATTGCCGATCTGATGAAACAATATCCGAAGTTAAAGCCAGAACTGATAAGCGACGATCAGCATTTAGACTTCATGGAGCATGATATTGATCTCGCGGTACGAGTGGGCAGTTCTCGTGACAGTAACCTCAAGCAGAAACGCTTGGGTGAATTTAAAGATGTGTTGTGTGGCGTTGAAAGCATGCGTGAACGCGAACTTGATTCTATCCCTTATATCGCTAACTCATGGCAGGGGAAGCAGATCTCTCATTACTTTACCTCTCACACTGAAACAGACTTCGTTTACCAACAACAAGTAAGCTGCACCACCAACTCTTTCCACAGCTGCCTTGCCTTGATCAAATCTGGTGTCGGTATCGGTGTGATTCCAGATTTCTACCTATCTCAGTTATCCAATGAAGTGGTCGACATAATGCCAAGCTTCCAACTACCGACCAACACGGTTTATGCGCTAAACCCATTTGCTTCAAATACGCCTATCGCCATCAAGCTGTGTATCCAAGCATTAGAAGAGAAGCTCAAGCAAAGCTTAATTTGATGCCGACTAGTTGCTATCGGTGCAATTACTAAGATAGAAGATGACAAACCGGTCATCTTCTATCTTCCTACCTCTCATTTCTACCAGATTGCGTTCGTTTAATAGTGTGGACATTGGCAAAAAATCCAATCCTTACTTATATTTACCTAGAGTGTCTAGTTGCTTATTAACATCAAAGGGGACGTCATTGCCAGAGCGCTTTACCAAGTCGTGCCACGAATGCGGGCTGGTTAGTCAGTTTGAAGAACTGTCTGCGGGCAGTGAAGCTTCTTGCCCGAGATGTTCTCACACCTTATCGAGCCTCGGCCATCATAAAGAGCAGGGTGTGATGGCTTATGCGTCGGCTAGCCTTATTGCTTTAATCATGAGCCTGACATTTCCGTATATGTCGTTCAGCGTTCAAGGAATTAGCCAGCAAATCACCCTGTATCAAGCTGTTGATATGATGAATCGAATGGATAACAGCCTGATTGCTATATTACTTTTTCTAGCTGTGATTCTTTTGCCTGCCTATTTTTTGGTGCTTTCTCTCTGGTTTAATCTGCTCGTAGACAGAAAGAAGCACATTCATTATGCGGATAACCGATTCACCTTTTTGGCGTTGAAGTCATTAAGTTGGGCAAAGCCTTGGTTGATGGTCGATGTGTTTTTGATCGGCGTATTGGTCAGCTTAATCAAGATCGCAGCATTAGCCGATGTATCGATGGGGATATCATTCTGGGCGTTTTGTATCTATGCCATGCTGGTGGTTAAGACCATCTCTTTAGTCGATTTTGATTGGTTATGGGATCGCTTGGTACCAACCAAAGCCCCGCAAGAACCAATGATCGGGAGCATATTTCAAAATAAGCAGCATCTTGCTTGTCATATCTGTGGGCAAGTCCACCATTACAGCGACAGCCTCCACCGTTGTACCCGTTGCCACACTCACTTACATCACTTTGAGCCAGTCAAAAACTTACAAATCGCGTGGGCGCTGTTGTTCACCTCTGTCGTTTTCTATATTCCAGCAAACCTATATCCAATGATGTATACGTCTGCGTTCGGAACCAGTGAAGGTTCCACCATCATGGAAGGGGTGATCTTGCTTTGGAATATGGGTTCATACCCTGTGGCACTCATCATTCTTATCGCGAGCGTGTTTATCCCTATGGCGAAGATGGTCGCCTTGGCATATCTGTATTGGAACGCCAAAAGGGTGCATGGGCTGACCGAGCAAAAGGCAAATCGTTATCTTAAAGTTTATCGCGTGACTGAGTTCATTGGACGTTGGTCGATGATAGACATTTTCGTTGTCGCAATATTGGTGGCATTGGTTCAATTGGATGGCGTTATGGCGATTTACCCGGGGCCTGCGGCGCTGTCGTTTGCAGCTGTCGTGATATTTACGATGTTGTCAGCGATGATTTTCGATTCTCGAATTATATGGAAGTAATCTCCTCAAAGAGGTGTGAAACACATGGAAAAGCAAAGTACTTCGGATGCGAAGGTATCAAAAAAAAGTGAGTTGTCGCCCGTTTGGATTGTTCCAATCATTGCGGTTTTGGTGGGGTGTTGGATGCTGTTTCAATACTTCAATAATCGCGGGCCAGAGATCACTCTGATCTTACCGGATGCGTCTGGTATTGAAGCGGGAAAAACGGCGATAAAATCTAAGAATGTGCATGTAGGTACGATTACCGATGTCGCTCTGAGTGAGGACTATGAATACATCATTGCAAAAGCTCAAATAGACAAGAAAGCTTCACGTATGATCAATGCTGAAACCCAGTTTTGGGTAGTGGAACCGCATGTTGGTACTGACGGCATTAGCGGTCTTGAGACTATTTTGTCGGGCTCTTACATTGAGCTCAAACCGGGTAAATCGAGTGAAGCCCAATTGAGGTTTGATGTGTTGGATACACCTCCAGTAGCGGGACCAGACACCAAGGGTATCAGGGTTGTAGTTTCCCACAATAAAGCGAATCAACTCTCAGTTGGTGAACCGGTGTTGCACCATGGTTTCGTGGTAGGGCGAGTTGAGAAAACCAGCTTCGACTATCAAAAGAAAGAGGGTAAATATCAGCTGTTCATCTTTGCTCCCTATGATGGGTTAATTTTCGAAAAAACACAGTTTTGGCTCTCTTCTGGCATTGATGTCAGATTTGGTGCTAATGGCTTAGATGTCAACTTTGCCTCGATTGAGAGTATTCTGACTGGCGGCGTAAGTTTCGATGTGGCCGAGAGCATTAAACCGGGCGCCCAAATCAAAGAGAACCTAAAAGAGTACACGCTGTATGACAATTACGACGCCGTATTGCAGGGCAAATACACGACCTCGCTTGATTATGTGTTGTTGTTTGAAGAGTCGGTTCGTGGCTTGAGAAAAGGCGCACCTGTGGAATATCGTGGTGTGCGAATAGGTACGGTCGATACGGTGCCGTTGCAGATACGTATGGACAAAGATGGCAAGGTTTCGAACCGTATTCCTATCCTTATTAAACTCGAAATTGAGCGAGTTTCTGAAGTCTTCAGGCAAGTGAATGCAAAAACCTTTGCTGAACGGGTCAAATTGCAGATGGGAGAGGGGCTAAGAGCGACCTTAAAAACAGGTAACCTTCTCACCGGGGCACTGTTTGTCGATATTAACTTTTATGAAGACGAAGAGCCTTATGAACCAAGAGAATTTGATGGTTATCAAGTATTCCCTGTCGTCGCTGGTGGCTTAACGGAAATTCAAAAACAGATCACCGACTTCCTTGATAAGATCAATGAGCTTCCACTGGATGCCACTATCGCTAACCTAAATGGTTCACTGGCTTCGTTAGACAGTACCTTGAAGAGCATGGATGAACTGCTTGATAGCGAGGGCGCGAAAGCCTTGCCACAAGATATCAGTGAAACCATGAAGCAGCTTGAGGTGACGTTAGATAGCTATGATGAAGACTCAGATGCTTATAAACAGCTTATTAGTGCGTCTGAAGAGTTAGAGCATGTGCTGAAAGAACTCCGCCCGTTGATCAAAGTATTAAACGACAAACCCAATGCGTTGGTGTTTGGTAGCGATGTAGAAGAAGACCCGATTCCAGTTAAGGGAGTGGAATAATGAGAAAACTATTTATATCACTGATTGTATCGTTCGGGCTTTTTGGGTGCTCTTCTCCCACTGATGGCACTCATGCTTATCTTCTACCAGAAAGTACGCTAGATAAGCCCATATTCAAGGTAAAAACTCGAGTCGACTTACCTGATTATCTCGACACCATCGGCATTGCGTATCGCAAGTCTGAAAATGAACTGGTTTCTGCGCGTAAACATGTTTGGGCTGAGAATCTAGAAGGGTTACTTGAAGAGCGTATTGACTCTTCCGATGCATCAGGGGAGTCGGATAAAGAGTTGATTATTACTTTCGAGCAGTTCAATGGTTCTTACACTGGCAATGCAGAAGTAAAAGGAACTTGGGTCTTGAGCGAGCAAGACGTGGAATTAGCACGAGCGGAATTTGAATCTAATACGCCATTAAAAGAGTCGGGGTATGAGTCGCTTGTCGAAGCTTTAGGGGAGGGGCTGGATGAGGTGCTTGCAGATATTCAGTCGCAATTGCCGTGATTATCAGAAGGTAATATCTAGGACGTTGCCGATATTAACTTGAGAACCTCGAATCAAATTAATGAGAATATGAGAAAGCCACCGTTGATACAGTGGCTTTCTTATAATTTACGCTTGTTGAAAATTATCCATACTTATTAATAAATGCAATAACATGCTTATTGCTAAGTAGCTCTATTTTATCGATCGTTAGAATACAGTATGCGTATGATTTATTTTTAAACCTAATGTTAGAGGCTTCTTCTGTTGGCTCTGAGAATTTATAGATTTCAAATCCGAGTGTTTTCATTAGATCTAATGCATTTGGGTTTTTGACCATCATAGAGAATTTCTTGATCTTCGTATTTCTTGCAAGAAGCTTCATATCGGAAATCAGGTTCGCAATAGACTGTTCGCGCTTCTCAGAGTGACCGCTAACCACAATGTAATTTAAGTTATGATTAGAATCCAAAGAGCAGGCTTGCTTAAGATGTAGACGCTTATTTTTATATTGCTCGAATACCTCTTCGTTGAAGAAAAAGCCTAAGCTATGACTAACAATATCGCCATTAACGTCGACCAATTTTCTTCCATGGGCCTTTTTTTCACTGTAATAGAGAAACAGATCGATAGTCTCAAGAGGTGAAGAGTCCACCTTTGTATATTGCGAAATCAGCTTTATTCTATCTATTACTGTTTTGTCATTCTGATCTGTCATCAATGGCATGATCTTACAGTTGCAGCCTTCTTCAATATCCCCTTTAGTGATAGATGATATTCGGCTTTGAAATGAAAAAAACCGTTCACTCAGGAAACCTTCAAGTAGTGCAGTGTCTTCGTTATCTTCGGAATCAAAGGACTTCAACGTTGTATACAAGTCTAGACCAAGGCAGTCCAATAGCTTTAGGGCTTTGTAGTTACTTGGCTTTACTTTGCTATTTTCCCATCGATTTATCGTTACGACATCTACAGAGCTGAATTCATCATCTAAGTGATTGATGTATGCTGCAAAATCCTTTTGCGTTAACTTCAATTTCTTACGCGCTTCGCGAAGTAATTTCGGAAATTTCATCATGGTAGAGTATTCATCTTTGATTAGTGACATTACGTTCCGATTCGTCAGATAGTCTATTTTATCAGTTGTTAATATACAGTAGCTATAATGTTTATCTTTGAATGTGATATTACATTTTTTAGCAGAAGGCTCTGAAAATTTAAATACTTCAAACCCTAGTCCCTTCAAGAGTTTCATCATGTTGGGATCTTTTACTAAAACAGAATACTTTTTAATATTTTTATTCTGGGAAAGTAACTGTATATCTGAAACTATATGCTCAATAACATGATCTTTTGTCTCTGAGTGTGAGCTTATATTAAAATAATTTATGCTTTTGCCTGAATTTAAAGAGCAGGCCATTCTGAGATCTAGCTCTTGAGTTTTTAATAGCTCAAATTGATGGTCTTCAAAGAAAAAGCCTACGTTGTGACTCACAATGTCACCATCTGTATTGATGAGCTTGTGGCCATGGGCTTTTTTCTCACAGTAATAGAGATATAAATCAATTTGGTCCAGTGGCGAAATATCGACTTTTGTGAATTTAGAAAGTAGTTTGATTCTGTCGATAACGCTAGTGTCACACGGCTCGGACATTAAAGGCTGTGACTTAAAATTGCGTTGGCCTTGTTTTTTATTAAGGCCTGCTAGAGCTGAAATTCGACTTTGAAATGAGCCATGGGATTCGTTAAAAAACGTTTCGAGTAGTGTATCTTTTTGTTCGGACTTGAAGCTCTTTATTGTCTCAAACAAATCTCCACCAAGGTACTGTAAGATCTTGAGTGCTTTGTATGTATTAGGTTTTACCTTATTGTTTTCCCAACGATTTATCGTTACGACGTCAACCGCATTAAATTCATCGTCCAGCTGATTTAAGTAGGTTGCAAATTCTGTTTGTGTAAATTGAAGTTCCTTTCTGAAGTTACGTAACAACTGTGAAAACTCACTCATTAAAACATTAACCTTCTGATAATTAACTCAATGTCTCGATTCTAATTTAGACATCAGACTCTCTATTTAACATCCTTAGTAATTTGTTTTTTACGGATGTTAATTGTTTGGGTTGATTGACCTGTATGTTGCGCATGTCCCTAAAAAGGCGAAATGCCAAAATAGTGACGTCAAATCTATGGCATTTAGCCTGGAGACTTGTCAATCTACTGTGAAGTGCGCGTTAATGTTCAGATACAACCTTGCCTTTTTCTTATCTATTTTATTGATCCCATTCTCCGCCCAAGCTGACACTACAGGGCTAAAAATGGATCTGTCCGTAGATAGTGCATCTTATGACAATGGACAAGAGGTGGTTTACACGCTTGTTTTAACGAATGGGTCAGACAAAGCCATTAATGGCTTTGACGTTAAAGATGAGCTACTCAATATTCTGACGATAGATGACCAAGGCAAGAGTGTAAACGCGTTTACTCAGGCTACGATCCAAGCGCATTCGACGGTGCTTTCATCAGCGGGCACGTTTAATCGTTTTGGAAACCTAGAAGCAACTGACGTGCGTGTGGCCGCAGGTGGTTCGGTGACCTACACAATGTCTGCAACGGTTTCTGGTGAGGCTGCAGGAACGATTGATAACTTCGCGACGGCGAGTTCTGGGCTGTTGGATTCGGTGGACTCAAACACAGAGTCCATTCAACGAGGCCTATATGAACACGACATTACGGTGTCAGTTGATAAGACGAACTACCAACTGAATGATGAGCTGACCTATACCATCAAGGTATCGAATACCGGTGACACTGTTATTAAGGCGATTGACGTTCAAGATGCCATTTCAGCTATCAAGGTGCTCAATATTGAAGGAGGCTTGGAGCAAGCCTTTACTGACAACGTTAACTCAGCCACCAAGGTCGAAGGTAGCAAAAGTGATCCAGGCACCTTTGCCGAATCAGGGGACTTATCAGTAAGTGATGCGTCGATAGATATCGGCGGATCTATTACTTACACCATCGAAGCTACCGTTGCCGACAATTTAGTCGGCGATATTGTTAATGGCGATGTGACAGCTGAAACCCGTGATGCTTTGGTTTCTGCTGATGTGCTAACCACGCCGCCCACTGCGCCAAATATCGCTCTGACACACACCTTGAACCAGTCAGATAGCTACTTGGTTGATGACAAGTTTTCCTACACGGTGACGGTAAGCAACCAAGCAAATACGGGTATCGCTTATCACTACTCAGTTCAGCAGTTTCTCGCTGACCTTGAAACCGACTTAGGTAATGATATCAGCAGTAACAAGAATGCTGACGATACAATGGGCAACCCATATGAGTCTTGGACCAATCAGGTTATTACTATTGGTTCTAACAGCATTTCTGAACTGAACGATACTGGGATTGAATCCAACAAGTCGTTAAACGACACAGTTTCTATTTATCCTGGCGAACAAGTCCTGTATTCGGTGGAGGTTGATGTAAGCCCAGTCTCAATTGGCGTCATTCCTCAAGTTATTGCACGGGTAGTGGATGCAGAAGGCACAGCAGGTTCTACTGATGTGTTAACGGCTCCTCTAGATACACAACAAGTATTGAACTCTTCATCAAGCCAAATTACCCGTAATAAGAACACAACAGATACTACGTATGTACCGGGGATATCCGGTGATAACGAAGTGGTCTATGACATTGTTATTTCAAACAAGGACGCTGAATTTTTCGCGAACGATGTTGAAGTTGTCGATAAATTTGCTTGTATCGTCACACAGCAAGCTGATGGTAGCACTGCTTCTGCGTTTTCTGAATGGAAATTAGAAGTCGCTGATAGAAGTGGTGATGGCTCTAATTACGGTTCATTTAACTATGGGTCTTGGACTAAAAACGACATCGATTTAAAAGTCGACCTCGCGCCAGAGGGCTTTGTTCATTACAAGTTGACCGCAAAAGTGGCTGATACAAGTGTAGGTCAAATTGTTGATGATGGTTCAGATGCAGGCTTGTGCTTGGGAGATAACTTAGGTGAGTCGGGATCTGGCGTTCAAATGCCAAATTCGAAATTGAAAGTACAAAAGGAAGTGGATTCTCGTTATTACTCTGCAGGTGGCACGCTCAACTATGAAATCACTGTAGAAAACAATGGTGATGGCTACGCGATTGATGTGCCTGTTTATGATGATTTAGCGTCAATCATGACCACCTCAATCAATGGAGCGCCAACCAAAG
The DNA here is from genome assembly GCF_013114585.1 of Vibrio sp. 99K-1. Lineage (NCBI taxonomy): Bacteria > Pseudomonadati > Pseudomonadota > Gammaproteobacteria > Vibrionales > Vibrionaceae > Vibrio > Vibrio sp. 99K-1. The sequence continues at coordinate 67,503 of NZ_VTXF01000019.1, read as the reverse complement.
CGTACTTTAGCTGGGTGATAACCGCGAAATCTTATGCCTCTGACGGCTCTATTTCGGCAAACAGTGATCCTGGCTTTACTGGCCAAATTGAAGGTGATCAAAATAATAAAGTGATCTTAGATGAGACGGCTAAGTTAGCCCCACACGATAAGATCGTTTATAGCATTGCCGCTATCGTAAACCCAATTGCTGATGATGAGATTCGAAATGAAGTGGCGGTAGATAGCGTACTTTATTCCGATAGAGGCTCATACCCGAGAGACTATTACCTTGTTTTAGATAAACGTGTTGATGGCAATAACGAACAAAACGCATACACAGATACAACAAAGACCATTACCTATACGATCAGTATTACCAACCCAGAAGGGAATGGTTTCGCATCGAATATCAATGTTAAAGATGAAATCAGTGCCATAGAAGCTGAGTTACTTCACGAGCCGGGTGAAACCAAGCCAGTGTTCTCTTCATGGACGATCAGTGCTGAAAGGGAAGCGACATCTCCTTTAGTGAAAGCCTTCACTAACCCTGGCCTTTTCAAAGATAATGACAACCTGGATGCAATAGCTCAGATCCCACCAGGTGCGACGATTACCTATACCATTGTTGGGACGCTCGATCGCAGTGTCGACAGTGAGATTCTTTGGGGAGAATTCACCAATACCGCAACAGTGACGGGACCCGATACTAATCTATCGGATACGGTACGTACCTATCCTAGCGAACCGAATCTTGTAGTCGCTAAGACCGCTCAAAATACCGACTTTGTTGTAGGTGAGCGCGCTACATTCGATATTTATATCTATAACCGCGGCATTGGCTATGCAAATGACGCAACGGTACAAGATAGCATTTCAGCGCTTAACTTCTTTAATAGCTGGACAATTGTAGGTTCGACCAATACAGATAAACCGGGTTCTCGTTACGGTGACATTGCTAACGACACTGATATCGATACCGACGTTGATATTACTCCCGGAGGCTGGGTTCACTATGAGGTGAGCGGCATTGTTAAGTCTGACTATGAAGAAGAACAAGTATCGAACCGTGTTGATGTTTACGATCCTATTACAGACCGTGACCACAGCTCTTCTGCACAAATAGACAACTCGAACAGTGCTTACGACATCAATGTGTCTCTGTCGAAAACAACCGATGCGGTTCGTTACACACCGGGTGAAGACCTTACTTACACCATCGTAATTGGTAACAACGGTGATACCGACGAAACTGACCTTATCTTCATGGATCGATTGAGTGAGATCACCACCACGCTTGCTAATGATAAAGATGGTGAAGTAGAAGATGTTCTTAATCAAAACCCGTTTGACTATTGGTCTGTTGATACTGGCTCTGGTTTTGGCCCTCAAACGACTGAAGATGTGGAGTTCCCAGTTTCAATTCCGGCCAAAGACTTTGTCACGGTGCGTATTAAGGCGCATGTCAAAGACAATGCAGTATCTAACGGTGTCGCTGACAGAGACGGCGGCATAATCCGCAACGAAGCAGTGCTGATTCATGACGATAATGCCGGCTGTACTGACGATTGTGAGTATGCGAAACGTGCCGTGGCTGAAAACCATCAGGTACATAACAGTGGCGGCGTTGTTCGCACAACTAACATTAACCGCTACTCTCCGGGCGATCAGTTGACTTATACCATCAAGTACAACTCTCAAGACGGGCACGGTTATCGAAATAACGTTGACGTAAACGAACTGATTAATGACATATCAGTGGAGCTACAAGACGGCAATTCAGGTAATCCATTTTTCGATGATTCGGTAGGTTCAAACAAGTTTACGGTGGCGGTTGCTAAGAGCGATCCTGCAAACATGGGTACAACCGATGGTACTAAAGACGGTGATGTTGCGAACGACACTGACATCGTAACCTCGATTGATATCGATGCTGGCGAAGACGTGACTTACACAGTAACAGGTACCGTAAGACCGGATGCGGTCGGTGATATTCATTACCGAGATACCGTCGTTATTCCCGATGACTACCATCTAGATTTTGATAAAACGACCGATGAAGTGGTGTACGAGCCAGCTCAAACCGTGACCTATCACTTGGTGATTGAGAATGATGGCAAAGGTAACGCTCACGATATTCCAATCGTCGATAACCTCGAAGATATTACGGTCAGCTTAGTGGACGGTAATACAGGACCAGCGTATTCAGATTGGACCATCACATCGATCGCAACTGGAACCGATTCTGAGTATGTGGATGCGGGCGCAGGTGCTGGCAATGTTTACACATCAACCAACAGTAACCTAAATGTTGAAGCCGATATCCCGATGGGCGCTAAGCTTGAGTACCAAGTTGTAGCGACCATTAATGACAAAGCCAATGGAGACGTGGTTAACGTTTTAACCGTTGATGGCGACACGATCTCTCATGATATCTCGCAAGCTGGTCGTCAAATTGATTACGAAAAAAATATTCTGGACTACTACGATGCTGATGGAAACAAGATTCAGGGTGCAACGAGCTACATACCTGGTGGTTACATCGAGTATGAAATCTATATCGAAAATATCGCAACAGCGCATGTTGATGATATCAGCCTTCGTGATGACATCGACCAGATAACAACTCAATACTACGACGGAACTCGCGGTCCGGCGTTTGATAGCTGGACTATTGAAACCTCTGCAGATAGTTCAGGGATCTCTGACCCTGATGTCGATAACTCGATCAAAGACAATCAACCGATCGATACGCACTTTGATATATCGGCAGATAACTTTGGCCGTGCAGTCTCGTCACCGTTTGTACGTTATGTCATCAAAGCCAAAATCAGTCCCAAAGCAGTAGGTTCTTTCACTAACCGAGCGTATATCGATGAAGATGATGGCAACCAGTTCATTGCTGTTTCTCCCCCGACGTCGATGTCAGAACCAGAGATAACATTCTCGAAAAAGGCGTTCTATGACGCAGGCTTCTCTTCGGCAAAGACAAAGTATTCTCAAGCTGCTGGCGAGAGTGAGGTTTACTACCGCGTTGAGATTAAGAATACGGGTGATGGTACTGAATATGGTTCTCGCCTAGAAGACGCGATTTCGGCGATTCAAACTCGTATTGCAGAAGACAGCATTACTTCTGGTGGTGATCCTGTCGGCCAACCATTTTTAGCTGGCTGGGAAGTGAGTTTAGATAAAACAGCTGCGACGGGTTCTATTACCGACGCGATTGACTTTGTATCGGGCAACAACATCGATATAGATAACGAAATTGTTATCGCAGCTCAAGAAAGCTTAACGTTCACTATTCATGCTTTGATCCGTGAAGATGCATTGGGTGATATTAAAAACAAAGCGAGCTATGACGGTAGTGTTCGCACTGCGACTTTAATGCCGCTTGAAAATAATACCAGTGTTGAAAAACGTGTGGTGTCGATCAACGGTAACCTGTTTACCGATGGTGATACCTATCTGCCGGGCGATGAGGTTGAGTATGAATTTGTTGTCACTAACCAAGAAAACGGTTGGGCGAACGATGTTCAGATCAAAGACACAATAACGGATATTGAAGTCGAGGTTATTGGTAATAATAAGAGAATGCCAGCTTTTGTTTACAGTGATGTTTCTCATGAGATTAGCAATGGTATTGATGCCTATATTGATACCTATGTACCAAGCTACAACACAAGTGGCAACCTTGATATTGAAACCGATATTGCCGCGAGAGAAGTACTGACGTTTAACTTAACGGGTATTGTTCGTGACGATGCTTTAGGCACGATTGATGCTAACCGAGTGACAGCAGGAAGTGACTCAGCGACATCGCAAGAGATTCCTCCTAAAGATGCCGAGCTCGATTACTTCAAAACCTTGGTGTATACCGATGGTGAATCGGCAGGGTGTTCTGTTCCTTCAAACGATGGTAGCGGTTGTACTTATGCACCACGAGGTGATGTTGAATATCAAGTTACGTTAGAAAATATCGGAGACAGTATCGCCGGTGATGTACCTGTTATTGACGCTATTCATGCAATTAAAACCGAAGATGGTGATGATGCGTTCTCTGACTGGGCAACGGCTATTGCGGTTGAACCTGTTGGTACCTATGACGTGCAAGGTAGTTACAGCGGCAACGTACCATTGGATGCAACTGTCGACCTTCGCCCTGGTGAGCGTATCGTTTTTGATGTGAGAGGTACGGTCTCGACATCAGCGACAGGTACAATCACCAACACGGCACAAGTGAATAACGGCAACACCAACGACATCATACTTGATCCGGGTCGTTCGAATATCCTGATAGATAAATGGACAGATACGCTTGAGTACGTGCCGGGCGGAATGGTTAATTACTATATCGATATAACCAATAACGATGTGGACACTGGCCTGTTTTCTATTCGTGACATCATCAGCGGCTTTGAAGTCGAAACTGTCGATGGCTCAATGAAAACCGCACTCATGGAGTGGACGGTTGATTATGATGTGCTTTATAACTCCGCGCCATCAGATCCTAACGCTAATGATTTCTCTGAGCTCGATAAGCTAGTAGGTCAAAACAGCCCAGACATCGATTTACCTGCCGAATCGATCAAGATGGCAGGGCGAGATGATGCTGGCACTGGTGGTGGTGATAAGTACACCGTTGTCCGTATTCACGTAGAAGGCAAGGTTCGTGATGACGCGATTGGGCGCTTTACCAATACGGCTTACCTGCGACATGGATTAGATAATTCGAAGATTGCTCGCTTGAGAGAAGGTTATATCACTCCGAAACCGGGTCAATTGGTGTTAACCAAAGAAACGACGCCAATTGCAGAACCTGATGCCAAATACCAACCGGGTCAACCAATCTCATACAAGATCACTGTGGCTAACACGGGTGAAGGTTACCTTGTCGATCATGTCTTAACCGATCGTATCGACACCATCATGACAGAGGTGGCTAACAGCCCAGATCAAGAACAAGCGTTGACAGGCAAATGGGTCATTAGTAACGAACAGCTTGATGGTAGTGGCGATCCAACACTGAACGCACGCAAAGATGTGATTAATACCCCGCAAGGTTATGGTGCGACTTACAGCATTCACCCGGGTGACAGTTATTCATTTGTCGTGACCAACACTGTTAATGATAAGGCCAAAGGCGAGATCACTAACGTCGTTAAAGTTGAGGGTGACGATGGTGAGCACTCTGCTGACGCGACTTACCTTCCTGAAGACGCGCAAGTTGAGATCATTAAAGAGGTTGATAAAGCAGAGTATCTTCCGGGAGAGGCGCTTCAGTATACGGTAACCGTTAAGAATAACGGCTTAGGTTGGGCTGAAGATGTTGCTATTGAAGATGCGCTGAAGTTGGTTGAAACCACGATTGCAGGCGGCGCCACTGAGCAAGCTTTTGACCCTGCTTCAATCCAAATATCTGCGGTATCGACAACCGGTGAAACCCCAGTACCGGATGCAACCAGTGGTGAAGACCTTAATGAGACACTCGATATTGCGCCTCAAGACAGCATTGTTTTCACGATTCTAGTGACGACTAATCCGTTGGCGACAGGCGATATTACTAACATCGCGTCAGCGACCTTTGACGGTACAACATTTGATGACAGTGCTACCAGTACACCAGTGTTGGCGACGGTTTCGGTAAAGAAGACGGTTGATACGCCATCGTATGAAGTAACCAACCTGATTAACTACGACATCACCGTAACCAACAGCTCTGATGCGTTTGCATCTGGTGTTCAACTTCAAGACATCATCAGTGACATTCAAGTCGACACTACCGCGGATAAACAAGAGTCGGCATTTCTATTATGGGAAGTGAGCTTTGATGCCTCGGATGATCGATCTGTTGTCACTCCAAAGACGTTCGACTTGAGTGAAGACATCGATGTGAGTATGGATGTTGCGCCACAGAGCACTGTGACTTTCCATGTTAAGGCGTTAATTCGCACGACAGCGATTGGTTATATCAGCAATACGGCAACCATCACTTACAACGGTACGCCACAAGACTCGACGGTAGTCATGACGCCGAAAGACTCTGAGTTTGTTGCGACCAAAACCAATGTCCAAACCGAGTATGAGCCGGGTGGTGAGCTAGAGTTCCTGATCACCGTAGAAAACACCTCGAACAACTACATCAATGACTTAAGTGTTGTTGATGACATGGAATCTATTGAGGTGTCGTATTACGACGGTTCGACGGGGCCTGCTTTTGTGGCTGGTTCCACCTCTTTGGTAGTCGATTCAACCACAATAGGCACTACCACCGAGCAAGTTAGCCCGACGGAATACAACGTAGATATCGCACCGCACGGCACAGTTGTGTTCCGCTCAAAAGGCACCGTAGTCGATACCGCGACTGGACACATTGTTAATACCGCGCAAGTAGACGGCGGTGATGTTATTAGTCCTCCAGTTCACACTGTGGCGGCTGTGGTTCAAGCCGAGCTGTTTACCGATGCCCCGTATTACGTTCCGGGTGAGCAAGTTGAGTATCACTTAGTGGTGCAGAACATTGGCCGTGGTATAGCTAAGGATGTCGTGCTTTATACTCAGTTCTCTGAATCCATGGGTGACCATATTGATGGTTCACACAGCCATGCCTTTGATGACTGGACACTAACTGCATCATCAGAAGGAGCTGAAACCCAACCGGGTACTTTTGATAACGATAAAGATATCTTTACGTTGGTCGACATCGCGCCTGGCGGAAAGATTGACTACACGTTCACATTGACGGTCAACGAAGACATGCTGACTAATATCGATGTGCTTGGTTACTACCTTGATTTAACTGGTAGCCCAGCGATGCGCGCTCGTTCTAAGGGCATGTTGGCCTCTGAAACCTCGATGCAGGCAGTGGCAGACCAAGTATCCGCTTTGGATCTACCGCCAGTGGGTGCTGATCTTGTTGTTGAAAAACGTTCTGATAAACCTGAATACACCGAAGATGATGACAGCGTGACTTACTATTTAGCCGTAACTAATAACGGTTTGGGTAATGCTGCGAATGTTCGCCTAACCGATGAAATCAGCGAACTGCAAAACAGCGTTGGCAACGAAGTGTTTACCGATTGGACCATTGAAGGTGTCGAAGTCGATGACTCGGGCGCAGTTATTCAGCGTCATACTTTCCCAGTTAACAAAGATCTAGACACCACAGTTAACCTGAAATCCAACAAACGTAACGCATATGCGTTTGAAGTAGTTGGAACTCTAGGTAAAGGCTTGGATGACGACATCACTAATACTTTTACGGCTACTGAATCTGACGGTACTGAAACCAGCGACAGCGTAACCAATCACATCAAGAAGATTCCTGATAACTCTGGCGTACTTGAGCTAACGAAATCTGCGTTACAAGACACGGCGCAAGTCGGTGATGCGGTTGAGTACGAGATCATCGTTGAAAATAACAACGAATCTTACTTTAAGGACGTCACCGTGGAAGACCGTTACCCAGGCGGTCTGAAATACATCGCAGACACATCAGAAATCGTATTGAGCGGTGTTGATGGTGAGTTTGGGACGCAAGATGACCAAGTGATCACTCAAGAGCCGTCAGACACCGGCAAGCTCATGTTCACCTCGTTGAATTTTGAACCGGGCGAGAAGCTGCGTATTCGTTACTTATTACGAGTATCGGTCGGTGCCACTTTTGGTGATTACATCAACACAGCGGTCGCTAAAGTGGATGGCTCGGCGGTATCCAATGAAGACACTGCTAAAGTGACGGTTGAACCTGACAAGGTATTCGATACTTCTTCGATCATCGGCAAGGTGTTTGAAGATCACAACAAAGATGGATTCCAAGCCGACGCTACAGCCTTTGATGTGGAGTTAACCGCGAACCTAGCAAAACAAGGCTATATCGCCGACTCAACACATATCATTCGGGATGGACAAGATATTGCTGTTAAAGATGGCGCAATAACCACAGCGCTTGAGCAAGGTTTGGAGCTTGGCGATCTTTGGGGCCATTCGGTGAACCGAACGCTTCCAGAAACCAGCAAAGTGGTTATTCAGTTTAAAACACGCACACAGCAGAGCTTTGATTTCTATGTCACGACCGATGCGGGATCCCGTATCGAGTTTGATGCAGAAGGTCAGATTCAGTTTAAGCATGAATCCGATAAGAGGAAGGGACTGAGCGCGGAAAACCTCAACGTAACCAGAAACCTGTATCGCGATGGCGAGGATTACCTGTGGGAAATCGTTATCGAGAACAAAGGTATTTACGAGGATGGTATTCCGGGCGTTAAGTTGATGACGGTTGAGGGAATCGTTATTTACACAGACCAGTACGGTCGTTACCACGTGCCCGACCAATGGGTACTCAATAAGAAAGGTAAGAACTTCCTCGTGAAGTTGGACACTGACTCGCTATCCACCTCTATGGAAGTGGTGAGCGAAAACCCGAAAGTGTTGCGAATTACCCCGAACAAGCTCACCAAGTTCAACTTTAGCGTGCATCGCAAAGATCAAGAAAGTGAACAGCAGTAAGCCATTGGAACCGTATCTGGAAATTGTATGAAAGTATTTAGTAAGTCTCGTTTAGCGACGTGTGTGTTGACTGCCATTCCAGTGATGGCGGTAGCGAAAGACACAGGTAAGCTTGAAAAAATTGGTTCTGAGACGACAGGCATTGAAATTACTAAGCCGAACCAAGACCAAGACAGTTCACGTATTTACTTAGAACAAGGCGCGATTTGGGCAAGCCGCGACATCACTCGCTTTGACCCGGTGCTCGATGTCAGTGTCAGCGATGAGTTGGAAGTCGAGCAGGGCACACTGCGTGACAGCGTAGGTTTCACCATCACGACTAACTATGGTTATTACATCAAGAAGTATCAGTTAGAAGTGTACCGTGTCGGCGATTTTGGTTTATCTGAGCCTATCGCGGTACTTGGTGGTGATAAATTGGCAAACGACTCTGACATCAATTGGGATGGTCAAACCGATGTCGACTACCAATTTAATGTCGGTGAGCAGCTGATGTTCCGTCTAAAAGCGTGGGACAAAGATGGCAACATGGATGTGACCACCGTTGGTGTTACTGATCTAGTGAAACCTGACTCTGAAGTTGATATCGACCGAAACGATAATGGCGATGAAGAGAGCAAAGGTAAAAGCTATGGAAAAGCAAAGCTGATGCGTCACAACATTCCAACCAATGCGGGTTTAGCGAAGTTCATCGGCACTGGCTTGAAAGGCGTTGATAAAGTCATCATAGGTGAAGACGAATTTGATGTCGAAGACGGCAACTTATACGCAGAGCAGTACTTACCAACAGACTCCTACATTTTTCCAACCAAGGTTGTGTTTGATAACGGTGATGAGCGCCGCTACAAGCTTTACGTTCGTATCCCAGATACCTACTACGCACAAACGGGTTTGGCTGATCTTTATGTTGGTAAGAACAATGTGTCTGGCAACAGCGATGCATTGAGTGTCGATGACCAGTATCAAGATGATATCTATAACCAAGGTCGTTTAGCGTATTTTGGTCAGGGTAAATTTGGTGACAAGCTTCGCGTGACCACTCACTTCGATACTCGAGAAAGTGAGATAAAAGATATGCTCAAACATCCGTTCGCCTCCGACGATTCGGATGTATTCGATATCCTTGAAGACGACGATGAGCTTTATTACGGCAACTATGGCGATAGCTCAAACATCGAAAAAGTGGTTAATACCAAGGGTAAGGTTTACCTCAATGTTGAGTACGACAAATCGCAATACTTGTGGGGTAACTACAATACAGGATTAACTGGCACTGAGAATAACGATTACAACCGTAGCCTTTATGGTTTCAAAGCCGATTACCGTACTCGCGATACCACGCAATATGGTGAAGACCGCTTGAACGTGGTCGGCTTTACGGCAGAAGCTGACTCCTTGTATGCACACGATGAGTTCTTAGGTACAGGCGGCTCTCTGTATTTCCTTCGCCACGGTGAAGCGGTACCGGGGAGCGATAAGGTTTACGTAAAAGTAAAAGATGAGTCTGGCCTAGTACAAAATGAAATCCCGCTTGAGCCGGGTGTCGACTATGACTTCGACCCGTATCAAGGCCGCATCATCCTGACTAAACCTCTTGATAATATCTTATCCGGTAGTTTTGGCAGTGTGATCGAAAATGGTGATGACTATGAAAACTATCTGGTTGTTGATTATGAATACGTCCCACAAGGATCTGATTCACTTGATGCCATGTCGTATGGTGGACGAGCAAAAGGTTGGGTTAACGATCATATTGGTGTAGGTGTCACTTACGCAACGCAAGAAAAAGATAACCAAGATTATGAGTCTTACGGCACCGATTTAACGTTGCGTGCGACAGAGGGGACTTACATTAAGGCTGAGTTCGCGCGCAGTGAAGGTACGCAAACTGAATCGAACTTCGTCTCTACAGACGGTGGTTTAACCTTCACACCTATCGGCGATACCTTAGAAGATCGTGAGGGCGACAGCGTTCAAATTACTGCTGTGACGAGCCTTTATGACCTTGCACCAACTATCTTTGGTGCAGTGGGTAATGACTTAAGGCTTTGGTATCGAGACAAAGACGCAGGGTACAGCTACGCGAGCAGCAGCGATGACCTAGAGCAGGAAGCCTATGGCGCCGAACTTCGTTTGCAAGCGACCGATCGTTTAGCGGTACTTTCCCGTTTTTCAACCAACGAAGAGCGTGATGTTGACGGTAATCTTGAAACAGATACCGAAACGATTGAGATCGAAACCCAAGTCAAAATCACTCAGCACATCAAGGTTTCAGCGGCAGGGCAACAAACTGAAGAGCTTAACCAAAACGACGAGCACAGCGATGCTACGTTAGCGGGTGTTCGTTTGGAATACATGTGGGACAGCGAGAATAGCGTTTACGTTAAAGGGCAAAAGACCGTGGATCAGTCGGATGACTATGACGAAAACGACAGCGCGTCGATTGGTGCTGAATTTCAAGTGTTGGAAGACTTGTCACTTGGCGGCGAATACACCGATGGCGACCGAGGCCAAGTAGCAGAAGCGACGGTGACTTACGATGTATCCGATGACCATTCAACCTACGTAACTTATGTAGATGATAACTACGAAGGTCAAAACAACGTGATTGTTGGCCAGCGTGCAGACCTCACCAGCAGTGTCGACTTTTATCAAGAGAATCAGTTCGTCGATGAAAATGATGGTCATGGGCGTATCGACTCGTACGGCTTTGGTTACGATGTGACGGAAGATGTTGAAATGGGCATCGGTTATCAACTGGGTGAAATCGAAGACGACCAGAACATCACAACAGAGCGTGAGTCCATCAGTTTCAATGCCTCGATCGATCTAGATGACATCACCTTAAATCACAAGTTTGAATACCGAGTGGATAAGAGTGAAGACGACCCAGAGATAGCACAGCGTGAGCTGCAACAAATCGTGACGACTAACCGTTACACGCACCACTTAACGGAAGAGTACACGCTGTTTGGTAAGTACAACTACTCAATCACAGAGAGTGAAACCACAGGTGAAACCATGGCTCAATTCACCGAAGCGACAGGTGGTCTAGCTTATCGTCCGATCTATAACGATCGATTGAACCTACTGAGCCGTTACACCTACATTGCGGACTTCGACCAACTGGATCGCGATGTGGATTATCAAGACGAAACTAGCCAAATCATCGAAGTTGAAGCGATCTATTCGATCGACCAGCACTGGGACGTCGGCACTAAATATGCGCATAAAGACAAAGAGCAAGCCTTCGAGCGAGCATCTGGTGCGAATGAGATCGTTAAAAGCGACATCGATTTATACGGACTGAGCGCTTCTTACCGTGTGATGAAAGAGTGGGATGTAACGGGTGAATATCATTGGAAAACAGACACACTCAACGACGAGCTAGAACACGGTGCGTTAGTCTCGGTGAACAAGCACATCGGCGAGAACTTCAAAATGGGGATTGGTTATAACTTCTCTGCGTTTGATAGCGATCTAACCAATGATGATGACTACGACGCATCCGGTGTGTTCATTAACTTAGTCGGTAAGATTTAAGCCTGCCCGAGAGGGTTAAAAGCAGAGAGTTGAGAATTCAAAGTGACAGCTAAGAGTAATATGAAAACAATTATTTTCCTAATAAGCGCAGTGATGAGTACTTCGCTGCTTTCCGGCTGTGCAACCGACACGTATGTGAGTCAAGAGAACCGAGACAAGTTTGCGGGTATCGACGTGTCTAAGTTTTTAATCAGCGAGTGTTTGGCGCCAGAGCGTGAGGTGCATATCGCTATCGCAGAGCATTTTGCGTTTGATAAATACCAATTGCGTGACCTCGACAAGATCAATTTAGATACGTTTGTTAAAGAGATCAGAGGCCTCAAAGGGCGAATTACAATTGTCGGCCACACTGATTACAAAGGCTCTCTGGAATATAACGAGCGTCTTTCACAGCGACGCGCTAAGTCAGTGGCTGATTATCTGCAAGCCCATTTAGATCCTAAGCAGTATGATTGGGAAGTGAAACATCTTGGGGAAACTCAACCTTTGTTGTTGGGCAAAACCGATAAAGATCGAGCAGAGAACCGCCGTGCATTTATCGTGTTTGAAGAAGCGCAGAAGTATGAAGAGATGCCTTTCTGTGAGCCACCAAAACCTGAGCGTAAAGTGTACATGGCGATAACACCACACTTTGACTTTGATAAGTCGGTGCTCAAGCCTGAAGACTTAACGCAGTTGGATGATTTCACGGTTCAATTGAGTGGTTTGCAAGGCAGTATCATGGTTGCTGGACACACTGACCAAGCCGGTTCGGTTTCTTACAACGAGAAGTTAGCGGAGCGCCGTGCAGAAACTGTAGTTAAATACCTCAAAACCAAACTCGACCCTAAACAGTTTATCTGGGAAGTGAAGTCGTTTGGTAAATTGCAACCAGCCATAAACGAACGTTCAGAGAAAGCCGATGCGTTGAACCGCCGAGCGTTTATCGTGTTTAAAGAATCGGATATTACGGCTGAACAGCAAACACTTACGGGTAGTGAGCAAGAGTTTCTTCGTAGTGAAAGCGAAAAGAAGCTTGGTAATGATTAAAAGCTAGCTTTTCAAATGACGATAAAAAGCCCCATGCGTTGGGGCTTTTTGATGCGTGTAACTTGGATAAAAGGGGCGCTAATTTATTCAGATGGCAAATTCTGCTTCAACTCTAAAAGCATTTGGTAAGCACTTTCTCCAGACATCTCATATGGATTGAATTGGTTGGATGTCGAAAACTGTAAATTCACCAATTCGGTCAAGCTTGATTGAGGAATATCTCCCATAGACCAATCTCCAAATTGCCTACAGTCGATTTCTTTGAAATACAGGATCATCACCTTTTTATGACGCTTGTCATTCAAGATGTGGTTATAAGTGTGATTTACGGCGCTTCTCGATCCTTCGATGCATTGGAGGAAATATTTGTCGTTGTGACTAAGAAGACCTGTTAAATGGCTTTGTTTATTGCGGTCGTGCGAGATCTGGAGAATGTCATCTAAAGCCTCAGCGTCACAACTTTCACAAAGTGTACTGACATAAATTAACCGGGTTAGGAACATAGCTATCACTTGGATTATTTGTTCGAAGGTACTAACAAATATAAGCCAAGCTCGTAGGATTGCTAATTATTGATTGCTTTGTCATTTACTTTGTTTTTTGGGAAGGGGTCAACAAGCAGGCGAGAGGCGAGTTCAGGTTTGTGCTTTATTGTGGGTAAGACTTGGTTACCATCTTCAATAGTCGAACATCTTTGCCTGCTTGTTATCGTAATTTATTATATTTAGTCATTCAAAACCGAAATGGATTCAACATTAGAAGATGCGTCGAATCTAACATTGACCAAAACGGTTTCGCGTTCAAAGGTCACATCATCAAAATCTGTCGCGGCGATCTTAAACCCATTTTTTGCAAATAAGCTTGTTACGACCGTACGTTGTTTCTGTTCCATAGCGTGCGTTAGTAGTTCGTCCATCGTCATCTCCATTAGGCAACAGTGTGTGTAAAGTAACCATACAGCTCTGCCATTATGAGATCAATTGCTTAATTGATAGCTTGCACTGATATGAGTAGATGAATGATTGAGCCATTCAAATTGTTGATACCTGGCTGCTTCTATTCTGATGAATTCTATGTCAGTGAGCACTTTATGTGATGTGGCTTCAGCAAACTCTAAGCAGACTACTCTCTTGTTCAAAATGAATTGAAATAACTGGTTACAAAGTACAGATGAAGCGCGTTGGTTAATGGAAGCATTCATTATGAGTAGCGGAAAGAATCAATTGATGAATACCTTCCGCACGGTGCAAACAGCAACTAGAGTTCAAATTTATTGATTCATATTTTGAATGTTTTGTTGGTGTTGTTATAAATGTTATTAATTTCATATCCTTGCTTTTTATATTCTCTTGATTTATAAAATAGGCATTCATCGATAACTTCATGATTATATTAGTTTTTACTAACCTTTAAATAACATGGAGAAAGGCGATGACTAAGAACCAAACACGCAATAGGTTAGCGAATTTATTGAGGCTGCGTAGAGCATACAAGGCATCTGACTTTCTAGTGAGTTCTGATGAACTTCGAGTGAAGAAGGATGTTTACAGCTTACGTAAAATCAAACAGCTAGAAATCCGACAGCTGGGCATCAAAGAAAACGCAATCAATGTCATTTCATTGGCCTTGATGCTATCTGCAGCAACTTGGGCGTTCGTACCTCAGTTTGGGTTACCTATGCTCGCTCTGACCTTTATTTTGGCTTTTGTTTCGTGGCGAAAATACGAGCTTCGTGCAGAGTTTAAAGGGTCAGACGAAACTGGTGATCACTGGGTATCTGTAGCTCGAGGCTGTACTCGTGAAGAGTTTAAGATCTTAAAGAGTGTCGAAGTGAATTTGCGAGAACAAGTTGTAAGCTAACTGCGACCTCGCAGTTAGCATGGTTCACCCCTAAACAAGGCTCGTCATCATTGGCGAGCTTTTTACTTTTGGAAAGGCAAGACTTATTAAAAACGATATTAAGCAAATGCGAGTAGCCTTGGGTGTCATCTTTCTTGGCTTCAGTCTTTACACTAATGCTGACACTATTGAGTTCCCTGCTTGTGTTGAAGGTGAAGTGTTGAACACCGAGGTTCACCTTTACATTGACGAGTCTATGTTGTTGGAATACTCGAAGGCGTTTATCGCTAGTAAAGTCGCCACATGGGAAAGTTACTCCAACCTAGTTTTGAAAAACTCATGTATTCCTATGAGGAGAAAGGTAACCCAAATTACTTATACATCTGCTATCGATAGCCTTTGGTTTCAAAATGTGAGTGCGGCAGAGAGGCTACTCAAATTATCGATGGAAGATCCAATTGAAGAAATCACAGAGGACGGTCGTCCAGTTTTTACAGGTGTTGTGTTTTCAAATTATCATTCTGCTTTCGAGTCTCGATATTGTGGTGTCGCATCTAAGGTCTCTCGTTTTTTCTCTTTGGCTATAAATTGCGCGGATTCGACAATGGAACATGAAATTGGTCATATGAGCGGCGCCAACCATGACTATAAAACGGTGCTAAAAGATTACGCGACTATCGAACATTTTATCGCTGACAGGTACCCCAAAGCGCCCGCACATTCATTCGGTGCTACATGTGCAGAGAGAGGCACTGTGATGTCTTATGAGCGTGATATTATTCCTGCCTACTCTAGTCCTGAAATTAGAGTTAACGGACAGCAATGTGGAGATAACGCGCATCACAATAATGCGAGAGTGCTTAGAGAGTTCGCAAATACTCATTTAAAGCTAATAGACTCCAACAAAAATTAGTCGAGCTAATACCGAGAATCGTTAAACAGTACGATGGCGTTTGAAAACAGGACAAGGAAAGCGAATGGACATAACGATAAGACCAGCAATGCCTAGCGAATTAGCTGCCATTTATGCTTTGGTTATCTCAAACGATGAGTGGACTAAGTTTAATGGCCCTTATTTTTCGTATTCTCATCCTTCATTAGAAAGCTTTGAAGCGCATTCGTTTAAACGGCTGCTCGAGGGCGATGACCTACAGCTAGTGGTTGTCGACGGTGTACCTGTTGGAACCGTGAGTTGCTACTGGGAATGCGAAGAGACACGTTGGCTCGAAGCTGGCGTGGTCATTTATAACTCTGATTATTGGGGGAAGGGGATCGCAGCATTAGCACTTCCGCTCTGGATTACTTACCTCTTCGAAAACAAACAGATTGAGCGTGTGGGGCTAACTACTTGGTCAGGTAACCCGCGCATGATGTCTCTCGCTTTGAAGCTAGGTTTCCAGCAAGAGGCGAGGCTGAGAAAGGTGCGATATTACCAAGGCGAGTATTATGACTCGTTGAAATATGGAGTGCTCCGTAGCGAGTGGCTGGAGAGAGGATAACGACAAATATCTGTTTTTTGTTTGATGATTCCTTATCGATTCAGTGGTAACACCCTGATCTAAAAAGTGAGAGTGAGCGTACTTCTACTCAAATTTTAAAGGATGAGTAGACAATGAAATTATCTAAAGAGAGTGAATCAAGAATTATTGAAATGGCGTGGGAAGACCGAACGCCATTTGAGGCAATAGAACACCAATTTGGTTTAAATGAATCACAGGTGATTCGTTTTATGCGTAGCCATATGAAGCCAGGTAGCTTCAAGTTGTGGCGTGCTCGCGTCGCAGGTCGTGCGACAAAACATGTAAAACTTCGTAGCTCTGAAGTGTCGAGAGGTTATTGTCCAACACAATATAAGCGGCAGTAGGTTTTCTACCAACCATTTACCTCTTTCTATCAGTGGCTATCGATCTAAATAGGGAGATTGAGATTGAATAGTTTGATTGGATTAGCGATAGGCTTTTTGTTTGTGATGCCTATCGCCACCTTATTGCATGAATTGGGTCATGCAATCCCTCAGCTTATTGCGGGTCACAAAGTCGAGGTGGCCCTCGGGAATAGCGAAAAGGCCAAGGTTGTTCAAATTGGCAATCTCACACTGTCAATTTCAAGCTTTTCAATGAATGTTGGCTTTGCCTCAATAACTAAACTGGGCAGTAAATCCTTACAAGCATGGTCTCTACTTATGGGGCCGCTTACCTCATTACTCCTGTGTCTATCGTTGTATTTTATTAATAGCAATCAACTCCCTTACATCGCTTCTTACGTCATTAATTTTGGTGTCTATTTTTCATTGGCTCAGTTTGTGATGACAGCATTGCCTATCTATTACCCTAGTGCGTTTGGTGCCTATGAAGGGATGCCTAGTGATGGTAGGCAACTACTGGAACTTTATGGCTTAGCAAAGTGTCGAGAGTAGTGGTCGTTAATAGATTGGTTGAATCTTATTGCTTGGCATTTTTTGGATTCAAATGTGGACTCTAATACTGAGTTGAAAGACACTCATCACACCACGTTCGAGCGCACTAATTTTGTGAATCAAGCGACGCAAAACCGTTAGTGCGTGCGATATCATTACTTAAGCTTGATTGAATTGAGTAGAGACGAATGGAATATTTATTGGTTCTTCTTCACGTTGCGATGATTTGGATGCTAGCAGTCGCAACGCCCGGCGCGAATGTACTATTGACGATCAACACAGCGCTGCACTACAACCGAAAGCTAGCAAAATATTCTGCTTTTGGTGTCAGTACGTCCATATTGCTATGGTCACTGTTTGGATGCACTGGCTTGGTTATTTTGTTCTCCCATTTCCCGGCACTGTTTAGCGTTATGAAGATCGTTGGTGGCAGTTATTTGTTGTACTTGGGTATGCGCCAGATCCTTTCAACACGAAAAGCCAAACAGCTAGATGAAGGTTTGAATACTAGCGAAGCGATGCTGCCTTCAAGTAGAAAAGTCTTTATGTCGGCGTTCATCACGAGCATCTTAAACCCTAAAACGGGGTTCTTTGTCGTGAGTTTGTTTAGTGTCTCTATGCCTGAAAATATTACCATCCCGATGGTCATCGCCATTATGCTGACTATGTCTGGTATTACCTTATGCTGGCATATGTTTCTGGCGACAGCGTTTTCACATCGAGCAGCGAAAAGTGTTTATGCACGTATCTCAAGTGTCATGGATTATGTAACTGGCGGCTTGTTTACGCTGTTTGGTATTAAAGTCATGGCGTCTTAATGTGTGTTATCTGCTCATATCAATAATGTATCAAAGTGTTTTTCATAGGTTTTAGAGTTCATGATTGAATGTAAGAAGTTTATTTTTGATGTCGATGCAACACTGGTTGATACCCAAGTGGTTATCGATAATATTTGGAAAAAATGGTGCAAGACTGTTGGTGTTCGTTTTGAAACCATGAGTGAGTATATCCATGGGCGAAAAATCGAAGAGACACTGAGCTGTATTGGCATGGAATTCTCCAATGTCACTGAGGTCAATAAAGTTAAAGCTATTGCGACCCAAGAGATGAAGCGCGCCAA
This sequence comes from Vibrio sp. 99K-1, assembly GCF_013114585.1. Taxonomy (NCBI): domain Bacteria; kingdom Pseudomonadati; phylum Pseudomonadota; class Gammaproteobacteria; order Vibrionales; family Vibrionaceae; genus Vibrio; species Vibrio sp. 99K-1. The sequence goes on along the minus strand of NZ_VTXF01000019.1, from coordinate 49,073 downwards.
GGCTATACCAAATTCTCATGATTTTTTATCAAAATTAGGTCCGGATTGCTGGTCAATCGCAACGAGTGGGCCAAGAGCCGTCGCAACAACAAGCTTAGAAGCTTCCGGTTTTACGTTACCAAAGGTCATGATTTGTGCTGAAGATGTGGTACGAGGTAAGCCAGCACCGGAGCCTTTCCTCAAAGCAGCAGAAGCTTTAGGCGCAAAAACCGAAGATTGTGTTGCAGTTGAAGATTCACCATCTGGCGTACTATCTGCTAAGAAGGCAGGATGTTTCACGATCGCTCTATTAACCAGCCATACCAGAGAAGAATTGAACCAAGCGGATTTGATCGTAAGTGGGTTTGATGAACTCATACTTACTCGCAGTCAAATTGGAACCTATCAGATTCATCTTGCTAATTAGAAAGCTCCTTTAATTGTGTCGTAAGAGGAATAGATAACAATGAAATTAGTATCGCCCTCAAAAGAATTTGAGTCCGCTTTTAAGGTGTATTATCAAGACTTCTTGGAGCACGACATCGATAACTCTGATTATTACAAAGACGGTGTTCTTGATTTTTCTCGTTATATTGAATGCTTAAATGATGAGGCTAGAGGCGTTAACTTACCCGATGGTTATGTGCCATGTAATCATTATTGGTTGGTAAATGATGAAGGAGAGATACTCGGCGCCATTCGTGTTCGTCATCGCATCGATAATGAGTTTCTGTCACTTGAAGCGGGGCACATTGGCTACGATATTGCTCCCTCAAAGAGAGGTTCTGGTTACGGCAAGGCAATACTCAAATTCGCTATTCCAAAAGCGAGCTCTCTGGGTATTAAACAAGCTTTGATTACCGCAGACGAAGACAATATAGCTTCACGAAAAGTCATTGAGACAAATGGCGGTAAGTTTGAAAAAATAGTTTTTGGTAAAGTCTTTCCTGGCCCAGTAGCTCGTTATTGGCTTGACTGTCAGTAACGCCATACAGTTTAGGCGACAGATAAAAAGGAATTTTGATGTTCAAACTAGAAACTGACCGATTAGTTCTTCGAGATATGACGCTTGAAGATCAAAGCGCGTTTGTGGCCATGTCACAGGACGCCAAATATCAGCGTTTCTATGATGAAACTGATTGTGAGCCTAGTAAGTACCATCAACTCACCCAATTGTTTGTTGAACAGGCTGAGGAAGAACCTCGTCAGTCCTATCAATTAGCTGTGGAAAGTAAAGAGTCAGGGAAGTTTATCGGAACCGTGTGTTTACGCCTTGAAGATAACCAGCAAGCTTCAATGGGCTGCGCTTTTGCGAGAGCAATTCAGGGGAAAGGGCTACCCGTAGAAGCGGCCAAAGCTCTGGCTGGTTTTGGGTTTTCAGAGTTAGGTGTTCATCGAATTTATGCAGAAACCATTGGTGAGAATCTAGCGGCGATAAGATTGTGTAAGTCACTCGGGATGAGACAAGAAGCTTGCTTTAAAGAGCACCGATTCTTCAAAAATAAGTGGTGGGATACCGTTGTATTGGCGATTCTTAGTACTGAATGGGAATGATGTGGTCACCCGCAGAAGTGCGCTATGCTAATGCTAGGCGTTTACCTTCTGGAGAGTTAGACAGCACGCTGGTTTTCGCCAAAACGTGCTTGTCTTAATTTCTAGGATGGCTGAATCTTGATGCTTGGCATTCTCTAAGTTTATTTGTGTGTACCAACACGTTGAGTATTAAACTAGAGCTTAGCTGTCTGGTTCGTCATCCACGGTGACATCGCCATTCATCGAGTTGTAGTAAATAGATATCCCCGGTACGACTCGATAATGATAACGGCATTGGTCGGTGTGGATGTACTCAGCGATATAGTCAGTATTAGTCGGTGAGTTGAAACTAGAAACGCTCGGTGGATCAATCAGGAGAGCTCCCCATACCGAAATACAGTCTTCCGGATTATCCAACCTTGGAAAATCTTCTGCGTAAGGCCATTGCTGTACTGGGTATCCCCATTCATTGAAGTCAAGCTGGCCAGTGGCAGAGTCATCATAGATAGGGATGTTCGTAGATGGACCGCCACCGTTTAAGGTCAAATTTTTTGAGTAGGCAAGATCGACACCTGCTTTGAAAGCAGCGCCAGTACCTTTCACGGCTGCAATATGCGAATCTGTACTCACATTCAGGAATCTGGGCGCTGCCGTAATGGCGATTATTCCAAGAATCACAATAACGACAACAAGCTCAATAATTGTAAAACCGTTCTTTTTCATTATGCACCTCTTTTGAAGGCGGCAAGTATGCACCATAAGTGACTATTACCAAAGGAAATTTCTATATTGCAGAGGTGATTTTATTAACCAATAATGAATGTTGTGATTTACATGGCTTTATTTTATAAAACTCAATCTAGAAGTATCTTAAGAGCCGGATATCTCACTTCAATATTGAATTTAGATAGACAAGGAGTTTGTTTTAGTGAGTATGGTCGAAACGGTAAAGCAGCATCTTTCAGAAGTGGGTTATCCGAAAGTGGATATCAAAACAGCTCAGGTTCGTTCCATTTCTGCTCAGATTTTTAAGACGATTGAAGACAAAGATATTTCTCACGTGTTGCCTCTATGTACTCAATTATTGGAGCAAAGAGATTGGGCGCTAGGAGTTATCGCGTACGATTGGGCTTTTAGGGTAAGGAAACAGTATTCAAGAGACACGTTCCCTGTTTTTGAAAGTTGGTTAACAGAGTTCGTCACAGACTGGAACGATTGTGACGACTTTTGTACTCATGCTTTTGGTGAGTTGCTGTCTCAGTACAATGATTTGTTCGATCTCACAACCAAATGGGTTGAGCATTCGAATTTTGCTATTCGTAGAGCCGCTGCGGTCATCTTAATTTATCCTATCAATAAGAATCGATACGCTGCGCTGGATCCGTTTCGCGTAGCGGATCTATTGCTCGAAGATAAGCATGACTTAGTACAGAAAGGCTATGGTTGGATGCTTAAAGTACTCAGTCAAAAAGAGCCTCAACAGGTTATTGGTTATCTGAATACCAAGTATGCCGCAATACCAAGAGTGGCTTTTCGTTACGCGATTGAAAAATTGGACAATGAGATTAAGCGAGAGTTAATGTCGCTTTGATAAGCGGTGTTTGAAGTCGAATTATAAGTACAGCCCCTAACGTAGACCGCATTTAGCTATGTAGCGATTTTTGTGCCATTTTTTGTTCTTTGGAGAAGTTTGAAATGAGTGTCACTATCAGTTTGGCCCAAATTCCTGTCGTCAGAGGCAACTGGAGAGAAAACCTTAAGCAACATCTAAAAATGATAGAGCAATCGTCAAAGTACAATGCGGATGTGGTTGTTTTCCCCGAGCTATCACTAACCGGCTATGAGCTTGATTTAGCGGAAGAACTTGCATTGTCTCTTGAGCCATCAAACTTTGAAGAACTCTCCCGAGCTTCGGTTCAAAGTGAGATGATTATTGTGGCTGGTTGTCCCCTGCGAGTTCCAGGCTTATCCCATCCCACCATAGGCGCCGTTATTTGTTTTCCCGACGGCAGAGTCGAGTTCTACTCTAAACAGCACCTGCATGTTGGAGAGGGCAACTACTGCTCCGCTGGCGATGTTGATTATACATTTGATGTGAATGGGCATAAAGTCGCGCTAGCAATATGTGCTGACTTCATAGAGGCGGATCACTCCCAACGAGCTAAACATCTAGATGCTGATATCTATTTAGCGAGCGCTTTAATCTCTGAGAATGGCTTTGATCCGGATTCTAAAATCTTATCTGGAATTGCGTCGGAACACGGTATACCAGTATTACTGAGCAACCATATCTCTGTGACGGGAGGTTGGGAAACGTGTGGCAAGAGCTCGGTTTGGAGTTCGCAAGGAGAGCTCGTGATCAGTGCAAACTCAAAAGAGAATGGTATTGTTCTATGTACTATCTCGGGCTGTGAAACAGATCCTAATATAGCTGGAAAGTGGCATGCTGAATCAAACTAGAGGTCTCGACAAAGACGGGTTCATCGAAAACCTATACTCTCCTAAGAATATCGCTCCCGAATTCCAAGAGGTTGTGAGTGCCGTTATTGATTCGTTGTTAAGTGGCCTTCCGAATCAAATTGATGGTATCTACCTATACGGAAGTGTGCCGAGAGGAACGGCGGTTGTTGGTCACTCGGATTTGGATGTTTCTATCGTACTCAATACACCTATTGGTCAAAAAGAGAAGCGACTATTTCAGCACCTTTCTGACACCATTCCCAAAGCATATCCCCAAGTCAGTAAGCTTGATATCGACCCGGGCTCACTTTCAGAAGTTCTGCAGCCACAAGAAAAATTCCATTGGCAGTTTTGGCTCAAGCACTGTTGCTGTTGTATTTGGGGTAATGATTTATCTATTGATTTTCAACGTTACAAACCTAGTCGTGAAATAGCCCTAGCGCTTAATGGTGACTTGTCTACTTTTCTTGAGCAAATGGGTCTGGCCTTTAAAACAATGACCGATGCGGATGTCGCTAAGGTTATTGGCAAGAAGTTAGTGCGGGCGGCGTACTACTTTGTCGCTGAGAAAGACGGCAGTTGGTACACCAACCTGAGCCAGTGTACCGCTGTAGCCAAGCGTTATTATCCAGACCAAAGTGGCGATATTGAATTAGCACATCAATACGCTCTCGGGCAATTAACCTCTAAAGTTGAAGCCTTGGAGTTGTATGAAAGACTAAGCAAGAACTTGTCGTGAGCGTTAGTGAGCCTGAAAATCGGTGGGGTAAATCATTGGTATATGCATACCGCTTCGCATTTGTTTTATAAATCATAGCTAGTTGAATGTATTAAAAGCTGATGTGTTGTAGGGTCTGTGCTTTATTGCCAATAGAGACCAAGGAACAAAAATGTATGCCAATAAGTATTCTAATTTCTGGAGACGCTTCTTTGCTATCTGGATAGATTCAATCGTATTTTTACCTTTGGAGTGGATAGACAACTACGTACTTTCTGGCGTGATTAGCTCGGGTGGTGTTTTTGCTTGGGGAGTGGTGAATTCACTAATTGGTGTCACTTACTACGTTGGCATGCATGCTAAATTTGGGCAAACAATCGGTAAGATGGTTACTCGAGTGAAAGTAGTGGATGTATCTGAAAGTCGAAACCTAACCCTCAAACAGTCTTGTATGAGAGATATTGTCCCAATCATGCTTATCCCCTTTAGTCTCTATGCTTACGCGCAACTGTCTTTCTACGGCCAGACTTGGGAAAGTTTAGAGCAAGGACGAGCCTTTATTTTTGTTGGGTACGCAATGATCGGTTGGGTTCTTTTAGAGTTCATCTCCATGCTATTTAATCATAAACGCAGAGCGATTCATGATTTCATTGCAGGTTCTGTTGTCGTAAAGAAAGTCTAATTATCTAAACTTCGGCCTAAGGAAAAATCGATGGATGTCCATGAGTGTGTCTCTTTTATCTTGATCAATGAATCACATGTATTGTTAGAAAAGCGCAGCGATTCTAAGGACACTGATCCCGGCTTAATAACAATACCTGGTGGTCATATAGAGCAGGGTGAAAATCAAATTCAAGCATTGTTTCGAGAGCTTAACGAAGAGCTAAACGTTACTCCAACTGAATACACATTCTTATGCTCGCTCTATCACCCAACAAAAGAGTTACAGCTGATCCATTATTTTGTGGTAACCCAGTGGGAAGGTGAAATCACAGCACAAGAAGCAGACAGCATCGCGTGGTACCCACTGAATTCGGCGCCTGTAGGTATCAGTGCTGATGGTGTTGCTTTGAAAGAAGTCGGGCGAGTGGGGATGGTTCTCTAAAACAGTGGTGATAAGAGGCTGTATGACGTTTTTAAGAGCTCAAAAACGGTGAAACCCCGATGTTGGTAGTAATCTTAGCTGTATGGTATTGATTTATATGAATTTCATGTATTTAGAGCTGGTGGTTAAGCTCTAATTGGCCTTAAAAACGGTTAAAAAGGACAATGAAATAGTCAAATAAAATCAATGCATTAGCAACTTAGTATTACTGTATTAGTCCACCCTAAAGTGGGCTTGAAATCGATTCGTTGAATCATTTTACGCTTTGGGAATCCTTTTCGTTAATTGCTGCGCAAATAGAATGTCACTGAAAAAATCGTGCATAGTTTTTCTACCAGTAGATGAAAAATCTTAATTTTCATGTAGTGAGAAAGGTAAGGAGAACGACATGGCGACGCGTAAAATCAGACCTAGACAATTTATTGATGAGTTTTACCCTGATTCAGGGATATGCAATACCACCATCATAAACTGGATTAAACACGGCAAGCTTGAGGGTACTAGAACGCCAACGGGCCGATATTTAGTCTGTGTTGATGACGAAATAGGGAACCCTGCAGACAGGGTGAGTGAACTTCTAAGATTCTTGGAGTCATAAATGGTTGGTAGAGCTAGAAGCAAAGAAACGGCTCATTACCCTCCATTCTTGGTGAAAATGAGTCATAGGGGTCAATCTCGATTTCGGTTTACAACCGTAGATGGTGTAAAGAAGCTATTTCCTATCGGGACTGTAGAGCAAGAAGCGATACAAGCTGCGCATGTTTATAACTTGCAGTATCGTCCTGAGCTAGGAAGCGCATTTTCCCTTTCTGAAATGACCCCATTTCGCAAAGCTGTCTCTAAAGGCCGCAAGGACAAATTCAATCGGCCTTTAAAAGAGTGGCTTCCATTAGTGTTGTCTCGTGTGAAGAAAGAAGAACGTCTTTCTAAAGACGTTTATCGAAATTTGGAGAGGGACTGTTACCGCCTTGATGAGTTCATGGGGCGGTTGCCAACCAAATCGATCAAGTTACAGCACATCAATGAGTTCCTTTCGAAATACTATTCAGAGTTAAGTAATCGTCAGCTCAACAATAAGATCAGTAATCTTAAAAAGGTATTTTCCTACCTTGCTGACGAGAGCGCTATTGAGAGTAATTTTGTACTCAATAAAAAACAGCGTCGATTGACCAGAGAAGATTACACCAAAGCCCGTCATGACCTAGATATCGAAAACTACCAAAAGATCTACGATGCAGCGCCACTGTTTCTGAAGGTAGCAATGAGCCTAACTCTTGAGACAACTCATGCTGTGAGGGAGATCTATAGGCTTCGTTATCGGATATATAAACCACGTGAAGGAGTGTGTGGGATTCTTTGGAACCCCGACAAAGAGGTGGAGTATGTTGATGGGCATGCTGTGTATGGAATGCTATATGTTCACCGAGAGAAGGTGAAAAAGTCTGATGCTTCCACTGTGGCCATTCCTGTCACTCAGACGATTAAAGACATTGTCGACCTTTCTAAAACATCGAGATTGATTTGCCCTTATATCGTTCACCGTAAACCCAAACAGCAGCAACGTGGTATTTCAAAAGAGACCGACCATCTTTACCAAGTACATCACCACAATATAAGTAAAGAGTTCAGTAAGGTTCGAGACTCATTAGGGCTTTATAGCCACCTAAAGAAATCGTTAAGGCCGACCTATCATGAAATTCGCGGGCTGGCTGCTCGAATGATTGAACAGCAAGGGCAGAGTGCTACCGAGCGAATGGCGCATGCGAACGCGAAAACAACAAAAATCTATACAGGCACAAGTGACATTATTTGGCACCAAGTACCACCTGTTGAGGTTATGCCGAAAAGTGGCCAGAAGTGATTTTTGTCAGGTGTTTAGTTTTGGAAGAATTCGGAATCCGAATTTGATAAAGGGTCGACTTACTCTATTAACTTTAATTTGAATCTATGCACATTGTATTGACTAGAAAACGGTTAATGAATACAGTCAGATATAGGTTATGCGCGACCTATCAGCTCACGGATGAAGCGAAAGCAGCGCGAAGTGAATTATCACTTCATCGATTTTGTATCTTTATTACGGTTCGTGAGCCCGTAACTCTAATAGGATGCTTAATCATGCTTAAATACCCATCAGTGAGCCAATCTGAGGCCCACGCAAAGTACATTTCAAAAGCTTTAAAGATCAAGCTCAGTTTTGCAAGAGAAGCTGTCGCATTTATGTATGGCTGTGACAATTTTAAAGAGTTATGCAGTAGCTCTGATCTAGAGATGCTCGACAGTAATAACAAATACTTGGCAATTCCATACAAGCAGGACTTAGAAACATTGGAGCTCTTGTTGCAACCTCACTTACCTGCTATTCGTGCTCACTTGAACCCCAATATCCATTTGGATTGTTCCGTATTGGCGTTAGTAGTAAACAACAGACTAAATTGTATACCTTATGGTGCTGTGAACCATCTCCTTTCATTGGGGGACTCTTTTGATTGGAGCGATGCGAAATCTATCATCAATGAACTCGAATTTGTTGATGATACTGTATCGATAGTACTGGCAAGTCGAATTGCCATGAATAGAGTCAAAAACAAAGTAAACCCATGGATAGAGTTTTCATCGTTCGGTATCAGAGCATATGGTTACTATAACTTCTCCGGTAAAACCGTTTGTATTGAGATGCGTGAACTAGACATTATGTTTAAGTATCCGAATGGATATAGAGATATTTCGAGCCGTAAATGGATTGGTGACTATGTCATTGGTTTTTTAGGAGTGCTTGCCAAGCAGTTTGAAACCTTAGGGTATACAGGCGAAATAAAGCTTTTAAATGTTAACTTTCCAATAAACTTAGCAAATGAGATGAACACCCTAAGGGATGAGGTGAGAAGTGCTGATCTAATACGTGGAGTAAAAGTTCCACTTGATGTTTTGATAAATCAAAATGATCCACAAAACATCTGGCTAAGAGAAAATCTAGTAAATGAAATAGGTTAATACCAATCTCATAAAGCTAAAATATTTCAGTCGAAATAGCTCTATTGTAGAGGCCGAATATGAATATATTCGGCCTTTTTTGCGCCTAGCTAAATGGGTATCTAGTCCTGTCACTCCAAAATTTGGGGAGTGACAGGACGGGCAGCGCACACCAATAGGGGGCTACGAGCGAATTATCGGAATTGAAAAAGAATGACGGCGAGAATCTATGGCGCTGAGAGCGTCCCCAAAGTTGCGAGTAGAATGGGTTGAAACAATAATGGAAGAGAACTAAAAAGCAGCTGTTGCTGCAAAGACTACTAGACGAAGAAATCCTTTAATTACCAGCGCATTCTTATCTCAAACGCCTTACGGGCTTCTGGGAATTAGCAATTGCACATGGCTTACAGTCATTCAATTGTTCGGAATTTCTGAACCGCGCAGTAGTCTCGCTTCATTACCTACTGACTTGATTTAAGCAGTAGGCGTTCATTCGAAATGAACGGGAGCAATAACACTAATCTGAAATCGCATTGATACCTACTACTGTACCCATGAAATAAGAACCTTGAAATGACTGAGATAAGAGCCGCCAACGAAAGCGGCTCTTTTTTTTTAGAATAAACATATTGAGGTAGCACTATGGCAACGAACTTTTTTTACCAAATTACCCGAGTACTAAATCGCAATCCCGATGGCTCTAAAGCGACTCAAGCAGAACGCAAGAAGATACTAAAGTTAGCTGACAAACAACTAAGAGAGCTTAACGTCAGAAAACTTGAGCTAAGGAACTTGGGCCGCAAGCATATCGAGAAGCTTGTAACTCATTGGCAAACTCAAGGTCTAGCAGCGGGCACAATCAAGACGCGCATGACTCACCTACGTTGGCTCTCTGAAAAGATAGGGAAGCCAGGACTCGTCCCTAAAAGCAACGCTTCCCTTGGTATCGAAAACCGCAAGTATGTCACCAACCAGAATAAAGCCAGATTCCTAGTAAATTCAAAATTAGCAACACTCAATGACAGGTATCTTGACGCGAGTTTTCGTTTGCAAGCCGCGTTTGGTTTGCGCCGAGAAGAGTGTATGAAAGTCCAGCTTCATTTAGCAGATAGAGGCGACCATTTACATCTAGTAAAAACCAAAGGCGCAAGACCTAGAGATGTACCTATTCGCACTTTGGAACAACGTCAGTTAATTGATGAGGTGAAAAAGTGGGTAGGGGATAGCTCTTTAATTCCAGAAAATGCTAAGTACGTTTCTCAGATGAAAAGATACGAAAGAGCTTGTATCAAAATGGGCTTAGACAAAGCGCATGGGTTACGGCATGCGTATGCGCATCAGCGATACTTTGAATTGACGGGTTTTAATGCTCCTGCTGCGGGAGGGCCGTCAACCAAGGGATTAATAGGAGAGGACAAACAGCGTGACTTTGAGGCAAGAATGGTAATCACTGAAGAATTAGGACACGGAAGAGAAGAGGTTACCGCCGTTTACCTAGGCCGCTAAAGCTCACAAGTTAAGTTCGGATTCCTAATTCGGAATCCGAATAATTATAACTCGCTATTGGACAAAAGTGAGTTGGTGTTGGTGCCAATATCCATGCAGGTCAGATAAGTTTCGTTAGGGAAAATACAGGCTCACATATGACTTATGAGTCGATGGCTATTCATTTTTGCTATTTAACGCTGCGCTCTTCGGCAAACATAGAGCGCAGCGGAAAATTTGTACTAAAGCAGCGCTTTGTAACACGGTAGCTTAACCACTAAAGTACGATGGAAACTTACTAATACACTCACTGACAACTTGATGGTATGTCTTCAAAATATCGTAATCGAACACATCAGAGTTTACTCCCTGACCATTAAGAACAGAACCAAGGGTCTTGCAAACCTCTCTATCGACATAACCCTGAGAATAGAGCCATATTTCAAGGCTATTTGACAGTCCAAGTTTAAGACGTGTTTGCAAGCTCCTAAGAAGCTCCAATAAATCTCCGTCTAACCCTTTACCCTCGGCCACATCAGCTATTGCTCCGACATATAACATAGAATCAAAAGAAAGCGCACCGTCAGCCAAGTCCACTACATGATCCATTTTAATATTTCTGCGCTGCGACCCAGCTTGATAATAGGCACCGGATTGATCCAAGTAACTACGCAGATCGGTGTAACTACTTCCTGAAATCCATAATTTCGTAAAATCTAATATAACGTTTTCAGGCTTTATTTTTAGAAGCATCTTGTTGTTATTGAGCTGAAATAGCAATGGCCAGCAAATCACAAGAAGTTCATTGGAACTTTGAGCTTGTGCTACTTCGCCCCAATTTTCGTCAAGCCAATTTTCGATTAGGAATAGATTTTTCAACCCCAGCAACGATTTTCCGAAGAATTGTCTTTTATCTTCGGGTACAGAAAGAACTCTGCTAGCGATAAATGAAAATGCCGCCCGTAGCTTTTGTTTCTGATCGTAGTCCGACAAAAAGTAAGCTAATGTTCCTTGGGCCAAATCATCAAAGAATGTTTGAGGCGCATTTGGATTGTCTTTCAAATAGGATAAAAAATAGCTTTCTATTGCTTCGATTAAAGCTTCTTTATAACCCATCTGATCAAGTAGCGAACTGATATCAATAGCGTTTTGATTTCCTACGTCTATACAGCTTTGTCTATAGCCAGCTGGGTTTGCGATGAACTGAATAGCATCAACATTAAGTTCTGTAAAGTCAAATGGCGAGATCAAGTCAAGTAGGCTACTTGCGCAGTCCTCCGTATTAGTAAAATCGAGCAAATGCATCGCTCTTTGCCATCGCCACCTTTCATGAAAATTATTGCGTTTATCAAAAACGTCCGTATCCGCAAAAATGACACTCCCTTCAGTATGGTATCCTGCTCTACCTGCTCGCCCGATGAGATTGTGGAAGTCTCGTGTGCTGATCTCTTGCCCTGCTTGAAACGTGCTTGAAACAACTAAGTATCTGATTGGAAGATTCACCCCCTGGGCAAGAGTTGAAGTACACACTACCAACACTGACTTATTGGATTCCATTGCCCACTCTACAGAAACACGGATACCATTAGGAATGTTTGAACTATGCGGTAATATTCCAAGGGAAACCGAACGAGTAAAAATGGACTCATCTCCAAAATGCAAACTTGAAAGGTAAGCAATCTTGTCTAATTCGCTTTGATCGCTCGAAATGCTAGGTGGTGGTAAAGCAAGACCTCTTTCGTAGTAATCAACTAAAAGCTCGCATATTGACGTAACAGTACTCTTTACACCGCAGAATATAGCAACAGGTCCTTGATGGCATAATTTAACCCCTAAATAAGCTGCGACACTGGGGTTATCGTTTTTGGCGGGAAAAAGTCGAGCATTCCTCTCTCGACCTCTCTTTCCGAGGTTTATTTGCTCAATCACTCTTGGAACGAAAAAATCTCTATCAGCCTCACGATCTTGATCGATATACTGAAGTTGCCCCATTGCTGTTTGCCAGCTTGCGAAGGCTGTACTTCGTACTGTTGGTAAACACCCAGCTCCTTGAATCTCAATACCGGCCTCCCCATTAAGCCATTCACCAATTGAGTTTGCGTTAGCCATTACCGCGGATATCAATACCTTCTGAACATCATCGCCTACGCGAGATTTGAGGTAGGCCGTCAATAGCTCATAGGTGACACCTCTCTTTCCAGTGTCAAACTGATGCCCTTCGTCAAAAATAAGTAAGCCGATTGAGTCTGCTAAAGCGGGGTCATGCCTAAGAAGGTAAACAAGTTTCTCCGGCGTGGTAACAACTATAGATTTAGTAGCTATTCCATCCTGATCAGTTTCTCCGGTTAAAAACCTTATAAGCTCGTCATCACTATCGGAAATATTCAGAACATCTTGCAATTCATTGATATTTACATCTTCACCTTCAAATGCGCGTTCAAATGTAGCGGTAATCTCCCTGCATAAGGCCCTGAATGGTGCGACGATTACAGCAACATCAGAGCGCCCAGACAAAAACGAGCTTCTAATTATTAATTCTGTAGATTTTGTCTTTCCCGCACTAGTGGGCATTTGCACAACAGCAGATACACCTGACAAAACTCCTTGTTCGCCCAGCAACCTCTGAGCAGGCCAAAACTCTTGAACAAATGTCGGCTTAGTAATTACATTTACCCATTGTTCTAAGGGGATTTGTGTATATTTAGGCAAACAAACTATTGAAGAATTTTCGATTTTTCTTAGCAGAATAGAAGAAATAATGTCGGCAAACAAAAGCTCTCTATCAGAGCCTTTTTCGTAAACTTCATTCCTTAAGACCTGTATTGCCTGTTTAAAGCTCTGGGTATCAAGGTTTAAACCAAAGAAACGTTGAGTGGCGTAGCCGACACCATCTATTGCTTGCGTTAAATAAGTTTTTTCAACGCGATACCAATTTTCATTGAAGTTGGACTTTAATATCCAAATCAAAATTCCCTCAAGATTAGTATCAGTGAGCAGTTCTGTTTTATAGACCAAACTTTTGGTCAGAACGATGGAGCTGCCTGGCATGTTCGCTAAATAGTAGGCCGCCGAACCTATAATCTTAAGATAAGTAGTCATCTCATCAGCCAGATGAGATTGAATCAAAGCATCAAAATATTGCCCAACGGATATTAGTTCAGACTTTAATTCTTCATGCTCACCAGTCTCTCCAAACTGTAAATCTCCACGAGCTTCAATAGCGGACAGATCACCCAAAATCCCAATAGTTGTAACCAATAATTTACGCGGATCGACAGGTAGCTCTATATGAGATGCTTCATCAATAGCAAACTCATACATCTTTGCTTTCGACTTTGCAATTGCCAGCATCTTCTTTGAGGACTGTTCAAGCTTCATTTGCTGCCCTCTCGTATAGTTCACGAACCAAAGACATCAAACAAGGGCCACTAATCACTATCATTTCCAAGTGCGTTGGGAATGAATGCTCCTTAGTTGAAGCTTCAGCTAAGGTTTCGACGCAACATGAACTATCAGTAAGAACCGCTGCTGCCCCAAATTTTGTTTTATATGGATGGTCAACATTTTGTTGGAATCTTGAGATGACGCTCATTTCAGCAAAATTTCTCTGATCATACAGTCTTTGCTTTGCACCGTTTAATGACTCAGCAAGTCTAGCCTCATCTTTTGAACTGTCGTCAATTGCGGCTTGCAAAGTGTTTTTGGCACTTTTTTCAGAAAGGCGTGCTTTGACCTCGTATATTAATAATTCGTCTTTGCTAGAGGGAGCCTGATTCATTTGCTTGAACCCCAAAACATCTGAACCTTTGGATGACTCATTACCAATTATCTTCCGGTCATAACGAGTTCTTGGAACATAGTAATCGCGGAGAAATACCAAATAGTCAGCGACCAAAATTTCAGCAAAATCCCCCGCACGGATACTTGGTCCAGGGCTTTTAGTTTTATGCGGAAACTTTAGGTTTAACAAGTAATCTCTATTTGTCATCTCTTGAGGCTTGAGTACTTCTATTGCATTATCAGCACAATAGTGATTCCTAAAATGCCTTGCCCAGAGTGACATTACCTCTTCATCGTCCACATCGTAAGCGAAATCAAATACAGGGACTTTTTCACCTGTTGAAATAGAGATTACTTCACCAGTATGGTAAAGCCACTGAATATGTTCTTTAGTCCAAGGCATTTGCAGTTAACCGCGCTCTTTTATATTTAATTATTCGTGTTGATCAAAATACTAACCTTTACAGGTGTCATGTAACCATTTATTAGACTCCAAAGTGGGGTAGTTAAATATCCACTTTGGGGCTTTCTGTACACTTACCTGACAATATCTTACAGCTTAAATTATTGTTTTAGATAGAGTATAATCAAATACAGTAAAATCGAGAACGAGAGAATGGGAGATTTCTACATAACTCACGTTTGTCATTAGGAAATCTATTGAAACCCCTTGGGATTAGGCTGATGCGGTTTATTGTTGCTAACAAGAAAAGGGGCAAAAGCTTGTTACAGGCTTCACGTATTGTCTGTCCTTCGGGTAACTTTTAGTCGCCTAAAACGCAGAACGACACCGATTGAGCTGGTGCCGTCTTTGATAAGAAATGGGTAAAAGCGTATTAGAAGGAAATTGAGCACTTAAATGGGGTATCTTAACAGGGTAAAAAATAACACGGGTTCTTAGATTCTGGTGCCAAGTAACAGAGTAGCAACGTATAGTGAAGCTACTCTGTTCAGAAATTGAAGTATTAGGAACCATAATTAAGTTCATAGGCCAGTGCTGTATTTATCGATGGCACTTAAAAACTTATCGATGTCATCCTCTCTTTGCAGGTACGGTACGGATTTATTGTATAGGTCTAGGTGAGTTTGTCCGTACATGTAGTAAGCATTAAAAGCTGAATCGGGACTGTTGCTATCAATGAAATTAAAGATGTACCCCTGACCATCGGAAGCTTGTTCAATTTCAGTTATTAATAATGCATGAGAATCGATCCCTTTTATTTGCAATTTTACGTAAGCGATTCTTTTTCTAACCGCTACTTCTTCATAGATCTCATCCATGTACTTTTTTAGCTTTTCAGGTGTTGTCTCATAGCTACCAGAAAGCCCATTGATCCACTGCCAAAGTAGGAGACCATCATAAAGTTGCCATAGATTTAGGTACTTTTGTATTTCCTCTTTGAATTCTATTGAGAACTCAGAAAAATTATTGAACCCGCTAATCTCTGCTACCTCTTTGGCTTTAATTAGATTGCGGATGATCTTTTTCGCTTCTTTCTTGGAGCACTTAGGTTCATTTGGCCTGTATGTAGTAAGGTATAATGCAGCTCGCTGCAAGCGCGAATGCCACCAACACACACCTGCGTTAAAAAGTCCTCCAGTGTTTTTGAAAGCGATCAGGTTCTCATTAGACTCGAAATATTCTTTAATCCCTGCTAAGCAAACGAAGTAGTTAGGATCCTGCGATTTTTCTATGAACTCTTTTTTCGACGTTGAGGCTTTTTGATGTTTAATACCCAGTGATTTTCCAGATAGCTTCATCTCATCGGTATACATATCCATGAGACGTTGCTTTTCGGTATAGCTACTCTTCAGTCTTGCTTCGGCACTGCTCAAAGCTGCTCTTTCGTCAGGTGACAACGCGTTAATCTGTTTTGCATTGAGCTCTTCAATGTCATCTGAGTCAAAAAATTCAATTCCATCTGTATGTTTCATTCTAAATGACCTCCATAATCAGTTTTAGTCGAATGAATAGATATCACATACAATACTAGTTGCACTTTGGGAAATAGCCACACTATTAATATGTCTTTTGTTAAGGTCAAGTTTAAGAGGGCAGGGTGAGATTGTTTAAGGGGCAGGTTACTTAATCACAGCCCTATTCTTATCGCCTACTGACGTTATGATACGGTAAATCTGACCACTTAAGTAAAGGTGTGAGCATTTTGATAACTTCAGCTATGACAAATTAGCTGAATCGAAAAGTAGTAGAAATTCTACCCAAAATGACTTTGAGGCAGTTTCGTTTTGTACGTACCAGTCGGCACTATTCTGGACAATTATTAGTTACCGATTTTACTAATTTACTAGATTGAGGGTTGACTGATGTAGCGTTAAGCAGTGAACGACGCCATCACTCAACTTATTTAGAATTGAACTGTAAGCACTAAATTCTGCTTGAACTGAGAATGCCAATCGTTGCAAATCTGTCTTGTCGATTTACCAGGTTACTTTGTATTACGTATCCATTTTTTACTATCTTCTAGTGAACGCTTAATCTTTTGGGATTTAGAAAGCTCACTAACTGCTTTGGTGAAATCTGACTCTGACAAACCAAGCTTGTTTTGAAGTTCGGTGTCTAAATAAGTAGGAAGCTTTAGGGCTGCATATATTTTGGCTTCAGGTGAGGCAGTCATTGATTTTGTGATTACAGTTTGTGGTTTTGTACCTACAGTTTTCTTACGAGCCCATGAAGCTCTTGCATGTTTCCCTTCACCTTTCGGTAGATCTTTTCGGGCGATTAACTGCCCTTCAAACGTAAAGTCGGAAGATATTTTTACAATTAGAAGCTTATTAAAGTTTCCAGCGCGTTTCACTTTCACTTTTTCTTTATTCTTTTCAGGAGAAATCGTTTTTATTTCGATAAAGTCATTTCCTAGCTTTCCGTCTGACCCTTTAGTTTGTGGTTTATGCCGATTGATCCCATAGTTAATTTCGGCATATAACTCTCCTAATTCCCCCCAAATCTGCAAATAACGATTTGTAAGCTTGTAGAAAGCTTCGGCATTATTTACCAGCTCCTCAAAGATCACCTCTAACTTGGGGTTAACTTCAGGCAACTCTGAAGTGAAATTACTATCAGCCGCCTCCCATTCTTTAGGAGATAACCCTAAAGCATATAGATCTAGGTTAATATCATATGGGTTATACCCGCAAGCTGCTGCGTCACTTATCTGATCAGCGTTATAACCTTCATTATGCATGTCATGTAAATGATCCCAGTCACCCATTTGACCCCCTCATAGCTAAAACTATATGTAAATACCTAAGGCTTTACGGAGGTAACTCTTCCGTATCTGCGTTTTTATTATGTTGTTGTCGTCTATTATGAAACTCAATAAGTATAACGCTATTGTGTGAATCGAAAGAGATATTCGTAAGAAACCTACCGAAAATATCCGTATAACTACCGTACACATGGATTAGTTTAATTATGCTCTGTTCTAGAATGTTCGAAGGACTCTGTTCGGCGGAGCTAAGAAGTAATGGAGTACTTTCGAGCTAAAGTGCCACGGAGTAAGATTCAATGCATGAAGGTTCTGGATATTTTTAAGTTAGAAGGGTAATACCTATACTTACTCTCAATAAAATACAACAAATATTCACATGGGAATTCAACAATAACATGTATAACGACACTTTGGATACGTTGAGCAACCATAGAAAGACATTCCAGTTTTAGCTCCCCGCTTAGCGACACGTATTACGAGCTTAGACTGGCAACGTGGGCAGGTCCTGGACTCACCGATAGCTGTTGGTGCTGGAGTAGGTATTGATGGTTTATTCTGAAAGCTTCGCCCATCTTCAATCATATGAATTAGTTCGCTGCCGTTGACCAACCAAAGGCGTTTATCTAGGGAAAAGGTAACGGCCTCAGAAGTGAAGTCTCCTGATGTTACAATAATCATCTTGCTGGCATTGTTCGCGATCATGACACCGTACATTTCCCTTAGAACTTGCACTCCCACTTTGCGGGTTTTCCAATGCTTACATTGTACAAGGCTCAATTCATTATCCTTTGTAAGCCAAATATCAACCCCACCGCCAGGTTTTTGAGCGAAAGACTGTTTGACCGAATATCCTTGAGACTTGAAGTATTCACCGATGTAACTTTCAAACTCTATCCAGTTTAGGTTATTTAGCTGTGAGGTATTTTTATGCGTTCTAATCTGAGAGCTCGTCGTAAGAAAGCTTCTCTTCCTCTTGTACTGCTTGAAAAAACGATCGGGGCAGGAAGTAAAAACAAGAGCGCAAAATAGGTGGCCATTAAGGGTAAGTTTAGAGCTACAGCTTTAAAGATAAAGTTATCACTTTCAATGGCTAAACTGGGCAGTAGATATGAAACTCCAAAATAAATACATGCGGATAGTAATACGCTTAGCCACCATGGAGCGCCCATTAAGTGCCATATGATTCCATCGTTTATTCTTGCCATTAAAATTAACCCAGTAGCATGTAGGTGTATAAAATCACGAGTTATAAGCGCTTGGAATGATTAGGTTGTTGATATTTGATGGGATAATGATTTAAGTAGCACTAAATTTGCATCTTAGATGAAAACACGAAAGTGCTTGTATTAAAACGAACTTATACAAAGCATATGGATTTCGGTAGGCTTATGTGCATCTGCGATACTTTAATGCTCCTGCTGTGGGACAGAAGCCAACGAAAGAGTTGAGTGGTGTAATGAAGCTAGAAATGAGCATTGGTGAAGAGCTAGGGTATAACCGAGAGGAAGTGACCGCGGTGAGATAACTTATTAGAATCGAAGTTAAAGACCTGATATTTTCATTTAGATGGTAAGGTAGAAGTATCTTAGCTGAACGTTCAATATCACGCAGAAACATAGGTAGGGGAGGTTGCACGCATTGTCGTTAAATCGTGTGTGAAATCAACTGAACAAGTCAGAGGTATTACAATGCGTGCAGGATATTTTATCAATTTCCGTAAGGGGATTTCAATTCTTTTTTCATCAATAGTCTTTCAATCGACTCTGATGAAGAAATGTCCCAATCGATAAACCAATTTTTCTCTGAGACTTGGTCAACTATTGATTCAACTTCACTTTCATCAAGGTTATATAATTTAGATAGTGCTCGATCTGCGATCTTTATCTTCATTTTTCGAGTCAAATACGGGCATGATAATGAATCAAAGAGAATGTGGGTTAGTTCAGAATCATTTTCAACTGTAAAATAATCACTATCGAACTTTTCTAGAATACATTTGACAACTTTTGTTCGAGTTGAAGAGTATGACTTCTTTTCTTGAACATAAAACAAACTAGTCATTAAGCTAAAATAGTTAGTCTTTTCTACATCATCTAAATTTACTATTTTCTCTAGGAATTCCTTAGATAGTTGGTAGCTGATATCAATATCTCTTATTGCAATGAGCAAATTTAGACATTCAATATCTCTCATAGTATTTTTTTTGATTGATGTTTTGATAGATAGATACGACTCATCATATATTTTTTTCTTGATTATTTCTGAGTTGATGCTGCCTAAATAACTAGATATTTTGTTTATCATTATTACTATCTGAGAAATAAGGTATGTACTTCGAACCCTAAAATCCATAGAGTGGACAAAGAAAGATAGCTCTATAATTATTAGAAGGAAATTAGTCAGTTTGTCGCACTGCTCTTGATTGTCTTTAATGTAAAATATATGCTCTTCAATCTCCGAAACTTTGATTCTCGCGAGGGTGAAGTAGTAACCGGTTATACTTGAGTACGATATTTTATTGTTAAAAACAATGCATTTGATGTCTGTTATTAACTGGTTTGATATTTGATGGTATCGATTCATAGGGCTATTAATACCCATAATCTTCTTTTCTTCGTCTATGTGGTTAAATTTACTAAATAAACTATTTATTAAGTGTTTATATTGTTGTTTTGCTATCGTTACGCCAGTAATGAAGGGAACATCAAAGTACTGATTTTTTGATTCATTGCAGTAAAGTTTATAAGACTCTAATTCTTCTATTATAGTGCGATATACTAAGTCTCGTACTTGCTCATCATTGTAAAATAAAAAGTAATCATCCACATATCTTTTAACAACATAGTCACTACTTTCGAATAGCGAGTCATTATGCATTAGTTTGCTCTTTACTTCACAATCAATAGATTGCAGTAAAATTTCAGAAAATACTCTAGAAAACTCCGGCCCTACAATAACACCATGTTGATCGCCTAGGTTCGCATCGTTCATAAGTTTCTCGAATATATTCTCGAAGCTATGATGATTCTTAGACTTTATATAGCTTTCAATATCTCGAATAGATTTTGAAAGTTGGAATGTAGATATTGAAGAAAAACACTTAGCTATGTCAAACTTAAATAGTTTATCAAACTTTTTCTCAATCCTATGGAATTGGTATGAGTCATAGAATTTGTATAAGAAGCTTACGTCTTTGTACTCAAAAAACGTACTAGCATAAATAGGTTCTCGATCTCCATCAATAGCAACTCCCTCATCTTTTAGCTTCTCTGACGGGTCAGAGCTTGAAGAATTACTTTTAGCGTAGTAAGAGTGGGCTATCTTGGAAGGATACCTAAGAGAGAAGCTACTTCTATTACACAAGTGTGTTATTAATTGATTATAATCTCGATATAGATTACAAACTTTGAGCTGTATTGCTGGGTGAGGAAGGTACAATGTCCTTTCAGAAGCAGAGTCCTTAGTAATCTTATAAGCTAGAGGTCGTGTTTCAGAATTATTTCTAAATAGAATGCTTTCGATTACATTATAGGTGCTTTGTGCTTGAGAATTTTTAGATGCTTTATAGAAACCTTCATTTGTTAAGATGAAAGGCACTTCATATGGGAGTACATCTGTTAGTAATACTCTATGAAAGTCTCTTTTTGAAAGTGTTATTTTAATTTTCTTCATCGCTTTTTCTTATGATTTTTATTTTTCCAGCACATTTTAACATTCTTCATCTGCGTACCATTTAACTCTAGATATTTTCGGCTAAGAAAACCTTCTTTAAAACATATTTTTGTTATTTCTCTCTTCTCTGAGTTTGGGATCTTGGCCATTGCTCTCCCAAAAAAATTATTTTTTTTTGTATTTAGTGAATTTCTGAGGAATCTATTAAATTCTTCAAAAACTTTAGGATTATTTACAAGTCGGTTACTATAGTAAATTCCCCCTTTTAAAGTTCCGTTTCTCCTGAGGCTGGAACTTATTGGGTAGTTACCAGACAGAACGTCAATTCTTCGCTTCAGAAGTGTTTTTTGATAAACGCTTGTTTGTCTAAGAAAAGAGCGAGCTAACAAAGAGTGAACTATTCTGGTTTTAATTTTTCTTATCTTGTCATCTGAAAGAGTTACGTCAACCAGCCTTTTATGGCCTTTTTCTTCAGAATGGATAGTATATTTATACCCTAGATAGTCAAAAGTAGCTTTGGTTGTTTCCTTGTCAGTGACCGATGGGATGTTTTTAATGAACGTTTTATTATTAGTTTTTAGAAAGTTTTCTTTAAGTATTTTATCTAGTGATAACTTCACTTCTTCATATTTTTTTGTGCTCAATATGAATATGTCATCGACATATCTTGAGTAATAATAGACACCTGGTACTGAGCGTATTTTAGTATCAATACTTCTCATGAATATCTCAGAAAGAATTGGACTAATGGATAGTCCTCGGGGTAACCCATTTGATGTAATATTCGTGAGAGAATGAAGAATTGAATTCGATTTTGATGAAAGTAACATCTGGTCGTCGATTTTTTCGAGTAATTTCATATAATCAATTGATTCATAGAAACTCTTTATGTCGACTCTAATTATCCCATAGCTAGATGATGTTTCTAGTATCTTTAACACCTGTTCGGAAATTTCATCTCGGTTCGATGTGGTTATTTTGTAAAGTCGCTTTAAATCAGAGCTGATTTTTTTTAAACAATAATGTTCATTTGCTTCATTTGTGTAGTAAACAGTTTTGCCGCCTATTTTTGTTGCACTTATATTGCTATAGCTAAAACCATTTTCTTCTATTGATTTCGAGATTTTTTCTAGTTCAATCAAATACTCCGAACTATCGCGACCAAGATCAAATTTAATAATTTCACTTTTAGATGTAACTCTTAAAAGTGATTTTGTACTGAAGTCTTGTCTTAGCATTTAGCAGATAACCTTAGCTAACACAGAAGTTATTGCGCTTAAAGATATGAAAGAGATTAAATAGTATGGGGTTAAGCAGTAGTATTGTTTAATATGCTTTTTATAATAATAAGATAGATCTTGTTTCTTATTTACCTCACTTTTAGAAATCTGATAGTCAATGTCTTCATGGTTGATGGGGTTCTCAATCAGGATTTTATTATATTTAAATACTATATTAGAATATGGCGTAGGATCATTATTGTGTGCATTAGCTTCAATTAACCTCGACATCTTGTTAAGTTTTAAAGCTGAATCATAAATTTTTTCATATTGAACATCTAATCTTGCTGCGGAAATGGCGATAGACAAGGCTAAGATTATTATTGAAGAGAGTGTTGTGAATATCCAGCTCGGCATTGTTATTGGAATAAAAAGCAGAGGGTCAATTGACTTTATACCATAATAGTTTTCACATATAGTCAGTAAAATCAGTGCTATAGATATTGCGGAAATGGAAAACAATGACCACCATGTTTTCTTATTTAACCTTTTGCTACAGTTAAAACGAGCACTGGCTACAATCTTTACATCATTTTTTAGTTCATTAAAAATGTCTTTGCTCATATCATGCGGTCTAATGAAAATAGGGACTATCTATGCTATCAGTTTCAAAGTCCATTAGCTAGATTCTAGCGCTTTCTTAACATCATAATTGTATGATTTAAATCATAATTACTCTCGAATCGCGTTTTTAGTATGCTGCTTCTATTGCATATTTTGACATTGTTGAAAGTGTATAAATGTGTGTTAAAAATTTGTAATTTGAAAGGACTTGCCGCACAGGTTGTGGTGCTTTGTCTCCCACAAAATTATTTTTCCAAGGAAGAAGAGACTACATGGCGCAAAATTTTACAAGAGAATAGTCTTTCTGAGCTTGTACAGGGAAAAACTGTGACCAGCGCAGTATTGGCGAAGTATCGGTTACATTTGCTACTTTGGTTGCTGGATAAGATAGTATTTTTGGCTGATACCTTTAGTGGAGGTGGTGCTGTGTTATTCAAAAATAAACTGTCATTCATCGAAAGTTTATTTCCTATTTCAACAACTACCTCTTCCTTAACTAAACTCGCCAATTCATCAGCGCACGCAGTATGAGCATCTAATCATTCGAGTAGCTCTTCTTCTCTATTTCTACAGCCTCACCAGTAAGCACTCATGTGGAACTTACTCGGAAGCGTATGAGAGGCCTTTGGATAGACTTTCCGGAATGTTGTAGAGTTGAAGAATAAAGTAGGGGGAGGTGGCTAGTGATTTGAGTAGTGGTGAAAACGAGTCTAATATAGTTAATAGAAAAACTACTGTATAAGTCCACCTTTCGTCCACCCTTAATCCACCCAAGCAAGAACGGGATAAAGTGGGGAAGGGGAAAGTTGATTATTTTCAGTATATTGCGCGAGATTTACGACGTTTTTGAGGGCTCAAAAACGGTGAAACCCCGATGTTGGTAGCATCGGGGTTTCGAATTTTTAGATTTCTCGATTGGTAAGGTCGATTATCTTTTCTATGCAGAAGGCTGGATTAATCCAATCTTATTCCTTGGTAGGGAATTAGATGCGGATGAAGTCCATGTGCTCAACTTTTGGCTTGTAAGCGTGACGTTGAACGTCTTGTGGCTTAACCTTAACTTCTGCGCCGTCAATCAGTAGAGTGATTGCTTCGTAGAACTCAGGCTTGTCCATTTGGTTGATCACTTCGTCGTGATTAAGTTCGATAGATACAGCTGCTGCTTCACCACCGTAGATTACAGCTGGGAATTTACCAGCGTGACGTAGGCGGCGGCTCGCACCTTTACCTAGTTCAGTACGTACTACTGCTTCAAATTTCATAGTTTTACTCTCAAATTAGTAAAAATTAACTTCACACCTCAATGCGACCTTGAGTATGTGGTAATGCTTAGGCAGAAACGAGTTCATGCTTAAGCGAGCGCGGATACTAACATCACATTTGAATATGAGCAAGTAAGAAGCCTATCACAAAGTGAATTTCCCTCGATATTTGGCTCGTTTGTAGATAAAACGCTCGCTAACCCTATTTTATCGCTTTCTTTGCTCTTCTGTCTTGTTCTTTTGCCTTGTTTATATCGTCGCGAAATCATCAAGTTAATGAACGGAAAATGAATGTTCGCCTAAGGCTTGGTTAATGCTTGGTTAGGTAACCTTAGTGTTAATTAATCAGCAGAATGAATAGGTGAAAAGATGGAACCGGTAAGTATTGTCGTTATTACGTTAAACGAAGAGAAACGTATTAGTCGCTTAATGGAAGAGTTGAGCGTGCAAACCCATCAAGAGTTCGAAGTGATCGTAGTCGACTCAAACAGTGAAGATAACACCCGAGAAGTCGCACAAGCCTATGAAAGTGCATTGCCAAAACTGACAGTCCACCATATGCAAGAACGCGGTGTTAGCCTTGGTCGAAACACCGGTGCTGCTTTGGCGCAATACAACAGAATCCTTTTCTTGGATGCCGACGTAAGCCTGCCTCGTAACTTCCTTGCAAAGGCGCTTTATGAGTTAGAAGAAAACAAGCTTGAAGTTGCTGGCGTATACATGAGTTCAAAAGGGCTGCCACTGGTTCATAAATTCGGTTATGGGCTGTTTAATGCGGGCTTATTTGCGACTCAGTTCTTTTTCCCGACCGCGATTGGCGCGTGTATTTTCTCAACCAAACGAGCGCATGAAGAGATCGGTGGTTTCGATGAAGAGATTGTCCTGTGTGAGGACTGTGATTACGTAAAACGAGCGAGCAAAACATGGCGATTTAGATTCCTAAATATGACTTTCGGTTTTGACCCACGTCGATTAGATCAAGATGGTTTTGTGAAGACGGGTTCAACTTACCTTAAAGCCAATGTAAGACGCTTCTTTAAAGGCGAAATGCGTAACAACGAAATGAACTACAAGTTTGGTCACTATAAAGAACAGTAAGCATTGAGGTTGTTATGTTTGATGGACTAGGGCTGTTCCTGGGAGCATTGGGTGATGCTCTCATTGGCCCAAACCTATTTGTACCGGGAGAGCCGTTTTTTATCGCTGCGGGCTTTCAACTGTATTCAGGTGCATGGATGGCGTTGGTGTTTGTAATGTTAGGTGGTTTCGTTGGGGATCAACTGAGTTACTTCATTGGTTTAAAGTGGGGAAGGACAGCCCAAAAGAAGCTAATTCAATTTCGACCAAAAACCAAAAGGCTGATCGCACGGTGTCGTTATCTCATTGCGAAAAAGGGCACATTCATCATAGTCGCGGCACGCCTTTTGGGTCCTATTGCTTGGGTTGTTCCTGTTATTGCTGGTTCTCATCGCGTTAAGTGGCGCAGTTTTACGCTGTTTTCTTCGGTAGGTTTATTGCTTGGCGGTGGTCAATTTATTGCTTGGGGTATGTTGTTAGCACATGGTGTCGAACAGTTTCCTTTATTAGGGGCGGTTAAGGTTTTCCTCAGCGAACACCAAAGCTTGCTGATTGGCTTAGTCGCGGTGACCATTTTTGTTGTTGTGGGTAACAAATTTAAATGGCGTAAGTTGACCTTGAAAACCAGCGCGTTTTTAGTGGCTTGGCTGTGTTACGCAAATTATGCCCATTTCTTCTGGAAAGCTGATGACTTTCAAAATCAACAAACATCGGCACAGATGAACTCTGTCGACTTACAACAAGTGACTTACAAAGCGTTTCCTGGGCTTTCTCCAATCTATGATGCGCAAGCGATCAATGTTGTTTATGTCGGAGAATCGCCTCGTGAACTCATGAACCAGTTGGGCTGGATAGAAAATCAAACGTTCTCTCGAAATGATATTGAGTGGTCGAGTTACCTTACTCTCCTAAAAGATAAGACACCGCCTGTATCTGACTTATATTGGCGAAATCAACCACAAGATATGGCCTTTCAATTGCCAGGAAACCTGATGAAGAGAAGCCACATACGCTGGTGGAATGCGGGGTTAGACAGAAACAGCAATCAAACAAAGTGGTTAGGAGCGATCAGTTACGACGACGGTTTAAAAGTGACACCGTATTCTGGCATTGTCACCATACTCCATAAAATAGATCCGAATGTTGATGAAGAGCGCGATCGGTTGGCGCAGCAAATTAAATCCACTTACCCAAGTATGGAACTGGTCAACTTGCCTCTAGCGAATGCACAGGTAATGAATGATCAACATGACTACTATACCGACGGAAAGATCTTGGTTATTGGCTCAACGACATACAGTGATGATTCACTAACCTTAGATGTTGCGGTGAATGATATATAAAGTGCGGCTAAAGACGAGCTCTAACTTAGCCCCCGATAAATACGAACCTTGTTTGAATGCTAAATTCAACAGGGTTTGGTCGTTTCTACTTGTTCATCTCTATCTATTGGCTTATACAAATTTAAGCCAACATTCTCTTTCAGTCATCTCCCAACTCTAACTTCGCCAACTTTGTCTATCCTAATTAAGGGTGATCAAGGGTGAAAGCTAAGGGCAAAGTGATGCAAATGAATCCGATTGGTTGGTTTGAAATCTATGTCGACGACATGGCAAGAGCAAAAACGTTTTACGAAGCTGTGTTTAAAGTGACGTTGGAGAAGCTAGATAACGAAACGGGCATCGATATTGAAATGTGGGTGTTTCCTAGTGATATGGAAAAATACGGCGCGACAGGAGCCTTGTGTTCCATGCCTAACGTAAAGGCGGGAGGCAATAGCACTATGGTGTACTTCTCTTGTAATGATTGTGCGACAGAAGCAAGCTTGGCGGCGGCGAATGGTGGTGTTTTGCAAGTGCCTAAAATGGCGATTGGGCAGCATGGCTTCATCAGTGTTGTTATTGATACCGAAGGCAATGTTATTGGCCTGCATTCGATGAGCTGACCCAGTTTGAGTTATACCATATAAAGATAAATCAGGAGTTTGCGATTGATATGCAAACTCCTAATTTTTTATCGAAGGGCTAGTGAGAGTATGAGTGTCTTGGTTTAAGAGGCCTGAGATACCTTTAGAACAAGAGAGGCTTTCAAGCCGCCCATTGAGCTTTTGCTTAGCGTTAAGTTCCCGCGGTAACTGTGTGCCATTTCATTCACAATATTCAGGCCTAGACCGGTACCAGGAGTCGTTTCATCCAACCTTACGCCTCGTTTGGTCACCTGTTCGAGCTTTTCTTCAGGGATACCTTGTCCGTCGTCTTCAATAATCAACTCGACATTGCCATCGGCCAGTTCATTAGCGTGAACGCGAATAATACTGCCCGCCCACTTATAACTATTTTCGAGTAGGTTACCGACCATCTCATCTAGGTCAGTTTTTTCTACAGCGACCTCAAGTTCAGAGTCCAGCTCATTGATCATAGTGACTTCATTGGCGGCATAAACTTTATCAAACGCCATCGAGATCGCTTCAACACGTTCACAAGGCGACGACTTCACCGAAAGGATGTTCATTGCACCTGCCATACGAGCACGACCAAGGTGGTAATCTATCTGGCTTTGGATCTGCTGAATGGGTTGCTGTAACAGTTTCTTCTCGTTGTCAGGCAGCATCTCTATTTCATTTTTCATCACCGACAGCGGCGTTTTTAATGCATGAGATAGGTTACCGGCGTGGTTACGAGCGCGCTCCAGTAACTCTTGGTAATGAAAGAGTAGGGCATTGAGGTCAGATACCAATGGAGAAACTTCTTTTGGGTAGTTATCGCTTAGCCCTTGCTGTTCACCCTTTCTCAGCATTACCAACTCACGCTGCATCTTACTAAGAGGTAATAGAGACCAGCTCACTTGAATACCAATTAACATCAGAACGCCGACAAACAACAACATCAGGATCAACCATACTTGGCCTGTTAGTTCTGCCAGCGTCGACTCTAAAGGATCTTCATCAATACCGATTGTGATGGTGATAGGGTCGCTGAGTGAAGGAAGGTAGATATCTTGCTCGATATAAATCAGTTTCTCTTTTTCAGGCCCTTTAACGGAAGTGTGAATAGGAGAACGCTTGATGGTGAGGTCTTTGTCCCATAAAGAGCGAGAACGAATGATTTGATCTTGGGTCGAGGCACGCCAATAGATACCGCTATATGGTTGGTTAAACCTAGGGTCAGAAAGACGTTCTGCCATGATTAGGTTACCATTGTCATTGGTTTCAATGTTCGCGGTGAGCTCGTCCATGGTTAGGGCAAGTTGCTGCTTCATGTCGTCGACAAGGTAATCGTTCACCAGTTTTGGTATACCAACGCCAGCCGCTAATATCATCGCACCTAGCCAAAAAGCCGCAGCGAGAAGCAAGCGGCTTTTTAGACTGATGTTTTTAAGTGTTCTTTTCTTTAGGTTCATGCATTTCCAGCCTGCCTTTGCTCATCGTTATCGACTTGTATTTCGATGATCAGTACAGGCTGTCCACTTAGTGGGTGAGTGTGCTTGATTTCTCTTAGCTTAATTGACGTTTGTGCATCTAACTAAATAGAGACTTATTCAGCATTCAGTTGGTAGCCAAGGCCACGCACGGTTTTGATGATCTTAGGTGCGATTTTCTTACGAATACGACCAATAAAGACCTCGACCGTGTTCGAGTCGCGGTCGAAGTCTTGTTTGTAGATGTGCTCAACCAACTCGGTGCGCGAAATAACCTTGTTTTGGTTGTGCATGAAATACGCGACAACCTTATATTCTAGTGCCGTTAGGCTGACTGCTTGGCCTTGCCACAACACTTTTGAACTGCGAGTGTCTAAGCTTAAATCACCAATTTGAAGAACCGGTGCTGCGCTGCCTGACGCACGGCGAAGTTGCGCACGAATACGGGCAATAAGCTCGACCATTTCGAATGGCTTAGTGAGGTAATCGTCAGCGCCTGCGTTTAAGCCTTCAACACGTTGGGTTAGGGTGTCACGAGCACTCAAGATAATCACTGGCGTGTTGATGTTTTCGTCTCGGATGCCTTTTAAAACGGTTAGGCCATCAAGCTTAGGTAGACCTAAGTCGAGAACAATCGCGTCCCACTCTTCTGATGTCGCGCGATAAAGAGCGTCGATACCATCTTGAGAAAGCTCTGGAACCCAGTCGGCTCCCTCAAGTGTTTCAATAATTTGTTGGCCCAAACGAGGTTCGTCTTCAACGACTAAAATTTTCATAATTGTTCTTCTTAATTTTTGTAATGACTGTTCGTCGTACTTAACTATTCGTCGCGCTTAATTAGTCGCCGTGTTTAATTGCGTTTTTAAAGTTGCGGCCTTCAATTTTTAGCATGTCCAGCGTCTCGGCGTTGTATTCAACTTTGATGATGTTGTTTTGGTAGTTAATTTTTAACTCATACACCCAAATATCATCGTCTTCTTCAAGTTCGACTTTAATGATTCGGCCATGAAGATCGTTTTCTACCGCGGCATACATTTCAGAGAAAGGGCGAATATAGCCTTCTCGAACCGCTTCATAGACTTCGTCTTGATCTTCTTCGAATTCGATACGGGTTCCTGCTTTGTGAACGTCTTGTACTAGGTCGTGACCATTATGATGTGAGTCAGCCCATGCGCCAGCAGAAACAAATAAGCCTAAGCTTATAGAAAACAAAGAAATCATAGCTTTACTAAACATAGCGAATCCTAGAGAAGGTTGATAGCGTTCAGTATAAAAAAGTAATTCTGAACAGAAAGTGAACCTGATTAATAATGAGAAATTGATACCTAAAAATTTGACGATGAAGAGCGCCAACACATCACGGAGACTAACCGCCAAGTGTTAAGGTAGTAATAATTAACGTTGTTGAAGTTCGTCTTCGAATATCTTGTCTCTCATTTTCCAAAAGCGTCCAACTTTACGCGCAATAACGAATTGTGGTGGGCGAAATCTATGTTGGTGAGCAACCACTTTCGATGGCGACGCTTCCTCAAAAGGCCTGTGTCTATCTGCAAGGTGAGGGCGAACAAACTGATCTTTAAAGTTCTGTTTTTGCTTCTTGGTGGTCAGTGACCAAAACTCATGGACTTGCGCTTGGTTTTCACCTCGGTAGGTGACTTTAAGTTGCGATTTGCCTTTGTCGTCCTTAAGTACATTAAGGTCCATCTCTAAACACTCAAACACCAAAGCATCTTTTAGGTTGAGTGCCTCTTTGAGCTTTTTGTCTGGGTCTACCAAGGTAGCGTCACACTCATGACAAATACGGGCCGCGATGTCGTTATCGGCGCCACACTCTCCGCAGTATTTGGCGCGGAAGCGATAGTTGCAGTGTTCTCTCTCACCTGTGTCTTCATCGGTAAAGTAGCCTTGGCATTTACGGCCAAAGTGTTCAAGCAAGAAGCCGTTGCTGTCTAGCTTGCCCCAGAAATTGTTATTGAAGCCGCAAGCCGGGCAGGGGATGGTAATGATTTCACTGTCTGAGTCTGGCTTAGGGTCGCCGACTTCTGGTTGGTAAAGATCATAGCTGTTACCCGCGTAATCGAGCACCAAACACTCTTTTTTGCCTGGAGACAAACGTAAGCCACGGCCAACGATTTGTTGATACAAACTGATGGATTCGGTTGGGCGAAGAATCGCGATCAAATCGACATGCGGTGCATCAAAGCCAGTGGTTAAAACCGACACATTGACCAAGAATTTGATTTTTCGTTCTTTGAAATCGTTGATGATTTGGTCACGCTCGAGTGTTGGCGTGTCACCAATGACAATCGCGGCTTCACCTTCGGGTAGTAAGCCTAGGATCTCTTGAGCGTGTCGAACGGTGGCTGCAAACACCATGATGCCCAGTTTGTCTTGGGCGAGGTGAATGATCTGATCGACAATCTGTGGTGTCGCTCGTTTTGATTGTTCGATCACCATATCAAGTTCGGCTTCTTTGTATCGACCCGTGCTCGCGGGTTTTAATTGTGAGAAGTCATAACTCAATACTGGCGCATCTATCATGCGAGCTGGTGTTAAGAAGCCTTCGTCGAGCAGGTAGCGAATCGGTAACTCGAAAATACAATCTCTGAAGAATCTTGGTTCTTCTGAACGCACTTGTCCGCGAGTGTGGTATTGGTAAATCCAACCCATACCTAGGCGATAAGGGGTTGCCGTTAAGCCAAGTACCTTGATACCAGAATTATTTTCACGCAAGTGAGTGATCACTTTCTGATAGCTACTGTTCTTTTCATCAGGTACTCGGTGGCATTCATCGATAACCAAAAGTGAAAATTGGTTAGAGAATGAATCGAGGTTGCGAACCACAGATTGTACCGATGCGAATACCACTTGTTGGTCGGTCTCTTTACGGCCTAAACCAGCCGAGAAAATAGAGCCTTTTAACCCATAACCTTCATACTTTTCATGGTTTTGTTCAACCAGCTCTTTTACGTGAGCCAGTACCAATACACGCCCCTTGGCAAGCCTTGCCAGCTCAGCGATGACCAAACTTTTCCCAGCCCCGGTTGGTAGCACGAGAACAGCCGGTGTTTGGTGTTTTCTGAAGTAGTGAATGACTGATTTTACTGAGTCTGCTTGGTATGGGCGGAGTGTATACATATCGCGTCTTGTAAAATGGAGAACAAATAGTGTGAAATAGCTCAACTAATTGAGCAAAGGTGACTATAATACCCGACTTAGATTAGTTGAGGTATTCATGCGTTTAGATAAATTTCTGTGCGATGCACTAGGCATTACTCGAAAAGAAGCAACACACTTATTAAAAACAAAGGCTGTGACAGTGAATGATGTCATGCAAAAAAGCGGTTCAGTTAAAGTAACTGAGCAGTGTGTAGTGGAGTGGCAAGGTAATGAACTGAATGTTCATGGCCCACGTTACATCATGTTGTACAAGCCAGAAGGGTTTGTTTGTTCGCATGAAGATGGCTCAAATCGCACCGCATTTGAATTGCTTGATGAAATCAAAATGGACAAGCTGCACTTTGCAGGGCGTCTAGATGTTGATACTACAGGTCTTGTTCTGATTACGGATGACGGTAAATGGTCTCACCGTATTACGGCACCAAAACACAAGTGCGAAAAAATGTACCGCGTGTGGTTGGTTGATCCAGTAGAACCAGACTACGTTGAAAAATTCAAAGAAGGCATCCAGCTGAAAAGCGAAGATGGCCTAACACTTCCTGCACACCTTGAAGTACGTGCAGAACGCGAAGTGCTACTAACAATTCACGAAGGAAAATACCACCAAGTAAAACGCATGTTTGCAGCACTTGGTAACAAGGTAGAAGCGCTACATCGTGAACGTATTGGTGAAATCGAGATGGACGAATCTTTAGAGTTAGGTGAGTACCGTTACCTGACACAAGAAGAAGTCGACTCTATCTGGAAGTAACCCTTAGCTATTAATTTATAGCGCTCTCGTTGCAAAGCCGACCAAGGATAGCGTCGGCTGATGATGTTGACTGGTACTAGGAAAGTCTCAGCCAATCTTTTGACTTGCGTGTTCACGCTGGTCCTAGTTTTATCAGTTAAACATTCGGAGAACCATGCAGACATCTACCCCACAGAGTCCAAGCTCTCAACCAGAAACCCCACAATTAGGCTTAGTGCTGTTTTTGATTCTCGGTGCAATTGGTGCACTAACGCCACTTGCTATCGATATGTACTTGCCTGCAATGCCGACCATTGCCAAAGATCTTGGTGTAACGGCGGGCGAAGTACAGATAACGCTAACCGCTTATACCGCAGGTTTTGCGTTGGGTCAGCTGCTGCATGGCCCATTAGCTGATAGCTATGGACGTAAGCCAGTACTATTGATTGGTGTGTTCTTGTTTGCGATTGCTTCTGTGGTGAGTGCGACAACTCATGGCATTGAAGCACTGACTTACGTTCGTACTGCACAAGGTTTTGCAGGCGCAGCGGCAGCTGTAATCATCCAAGCGGTTGTTCGTGACATGTTTGATCGTGAAGATTTTGCGAGAACCATGTCTTTCGTAACCTTGGTTATGACGGTTGCACCACTTATCGCACCAATGATCGGTGGTTACTTGGCATTGTGGTTTGGTTGGCGCTCAATCTTCTGGGTACTGGCTATCTTTGCTGTGATCGTAATCTTAGCTGTATCGATGAAGATCCCTGAGACGTTACCGGTAGAAAATCGACAGCCTTTGCGTTTCAAAACGACGATTCGTAACTACGCTCGTTTATGTAAGAACCCAACGGCAATGGGACTGATTTTTTCAGGTGCATTTTCATTTTCGGGAATGTTCGCATTCTTAACCGCTGGTTCGTTTGTTTACATCGACATCTATGGCGTTCGCCCAGACCTATTTGGTTACCTGTTTGGCTTGAACATCGTTGCAATGATCTTGATGACGAGCATTAATGGCCGAATTGTGAAGAAAGTCGGCTCTCACGCGATGCTTCGAGTGGGTTTAACCATTCAGCTGTTCGCTGGTTTAGGTTTGTTGGTCGGCTGGTCATTAGATATCGGCCTGTGGGGCATTGTGCCATTCGTGATGCTGTTTATCGGCACACTGTCTACCATTGGTAGTAACTCAATGGCGCTGCTACTCAGTGGGTACCCGAATATGGCTGGTACGGCATCATCACTCGCGGGCACATTAAGATTTGGTACTGGTTCTGTGGTTGGGGCAATTGTCGCAATGCTACCAAGTGATACTGCGGGACCAATGGCTATGGTGATGGCAGCATGTGCAATACTGTCAGCATTACTATATTGGACATTAGGAAAGAAGGCATAATGTCAAAATACTATATTGAAATTCAGAAGCTTGTGAACACCGCACTTGGTGAGCTTTACGCGCTACACAAGTCAGGCAAAGCGATTGACGCACCTATCGCAAACAACCTATACCTTGTTCGCTGGGTAACTAAAGCAATCAAAGCACAAGCGTATGATCGTGTTGTTGTGCCTGATTTGGTTCGCTGGCAAAAGCAGGGGCGTTCAAAGGGCAACAACTCTGATTTAACCTTTACGTTTAAGCGAATCTCAGCGTTTTACGCTCAGTTCTTCCCTGAAGGCGAAGAGCCTAAAGCACTCAAAGACAGTGACGTTGAAGCCTTTATGGACAAAATGTATGAGATGGGCTGGAGTGTATCGAGCGAAGATGAGCTAACCACGGGTGGCAAAATTCAGTTCTTTACCGATGGTGAGCACTCATTCGCGCTATGTGGTAAGCAGTGTGATGACTCTTTCGACGGTGAGTTGATGGTTAAGCCGATGAACTGGTTTGTTCGTGGTAACCACGCTGAGTTTATCCAAGCGGCGATGGAAGCAGGCTTCATGCTTCATAAAGTGACTGACTACAAGTCTGCCGTGAAGTATCACGGTGAATACATCGTATACCCTGCTAACCAAGGCA
This sequence comes from Vibrio sp. 99K-1, assembly GCF_013114585.1. Lineage (NCBI taxonomy): Bacteria > Pseudomonadati > Pseudomonadota > Gammaproteobacteria > Vibrionales > Vibrionaceae > Vibrio > Vibrio sp. 99K-1. The sequence goes on along the minus strand of NZ_VTXF01000019.1, from coordinate 14,614 downwards.
ACCAATTGGCTGAGATCCCAATTAGCTTTGTTGGTTAATGGATAGATACGAGATGCGAGATTAGAGATACGAAGAGCGGAATTATCCGCTCTTTTTGTTTGCTTCTCATAGCGCCAGTCGCCACTAGAATCCCACATCTGCTTTTAATATTTTCGTATCTCGTTACCCGAATCCCGCATCTGCTTTTAATCTTTTCGCATCTCGTTACCCGAATCCCGTATCTGCTTTTAATCTTTTCGCATCCCGTTACTCGAATCCCGCATCTGCTTTTAATCTTTTCGAATCTCGTTACTCGAATCCCGTATCTGCTTTTAATCTTTTCGCATCTCGTTACTCGTTACTCGTATCTCTCATCTATCCTCTCGCTTGTTTCTCTATCGCTTTCACCATGCCTTTAAAGATAAATAGATGAGCTGGCATCATTGCGAACCAATATAGTAGCCCCAGAAAGCCTTTAGGATGCCACCAAGCGGTAATGTTTAATTCGCGTGTGTCTCCGTTATCAGAAACCGTGATTTCCAATCGCCCTAAGCCCGGACCTTTCATCCCAAATAGCAGCGATAGGAATTGGTTCTCTTCACAGCGAATTACTTTCCATGAGTCAATTTTGTCGCCTACTTTTAGTTTTGGCCCTTCTGGCATTTGTCGCACGGGTACTCCGCCACCAAAGAGGAGATCTAACCACTCTCTTGTGCGCCATAAAGCGTTAGCGAAGAAGTAACCCTGTTTAGGGCTTCCAATCTGTTGAGCTACGTGCCAAAGCGATTCTAGTGAGGCAGTCGACGTGATACTTGCACCTGTCTTCTTCGGGTAGTAACCGTATCCCGCTTGCCAGCGTTTAAAGGCGGTTTTATCAAAGCCCCACACATTACTTTTTACGAAGTTACCCTCAGCATGAATCGCTTGTTCAACCATGCTCTCGAACGACACGAGTTTTTGCGGATATTTTTCTTGGATGGTAGTCGAGTTAGCTATGAAGTCATGCTTTAAACCCGCGAGTAATGCTCTCCCTATGTTAGAAGGGACAGAGGTCACCACGCCAAGCCAATAAGAGGCGATTTTAGGCGTGAGTAGGGAAGTCGCCCACAACCTAAGTGGACGATCGGCAGTTTTGGCGATATGCGCGAATTGATTGCGATAAGAGACGATATCTGGACCACCAACCTCAAAGGTCTGATTGTCGCTTGGGGTATCTTGTGCGAGCTTTAACAAGTAGTGATTGAGGTTTTTCAATGCGATAGGGTTAGCTTTTGAGTCGACCCATTTCGGCGCAATCATGATTGGTAGGTTGTAAACGAAGTCTCGCATTATCTCAAAGGCAGCTGAACCAGGGCCAATGATGACGCCAGCTCGAAGCTCAGTAACGGGAACCGATCCTTTTCGAAGGAGCTCACCGGTTTTCTTTCTCGCTTTAAGGTGCTCAGAATCGCCGGTTTGAGGCTGAAGTGAGCTCAGGTAGATAACGTGCTGGTTTTTAGGACCAAGTGCAGAGACAAAGTTGCGAGCAAGGTTTAACTCGTAATCAATGAAGTCGTGGCCTTCAGCCATCCCGTGGACAAGGAAGAAAATAAGATCAAAGTCGGGAACCAAAGCTTGTGTTGCCGCTTGGTCTGCCAGATCGAGATATTCGAGTGACAAATTCTCATGAGGCTCAGTTCTCGCTTTTAAGTAGTCGATGTGCCTTGCTGCTGCGGTTACTTGATAACCTTGCTCTAGCAGTTGAGGAAGTAGCTGTGAACCAACATATCCAGAAGCGCCTAAAACCAGTACTTTCTTCATCGTTACTCCATGTATTGCGTATCAAACCGTCCTTTACTCATACTACGCGAACTTTTCTGCAAAACCAATCGAGCTATAGGCAATGAAAAAGCCAATAGAAAGAATCCATTGGCTTAAGTTTATCGGTAGTATTTAGTCACTTCGATTGACGTTAGTTAGCTCTGCTGCTGAGCTTTAGGGCTAAGGTTGTTTCCTTTATATTCGCCAGTCAGCGTCTTGAGGAATGCCTTGATAGCATCCACTTCATCATCACTCATCTCGACACCAACTTGATACTTACCCATATCAAAGATCGCTTGCTCTAAGGTCTCTGCATGGCCATCGTGGAAGTAGGGTGCAGTGAGTTCAATGTTTCTAAGCGTTGGTACTTTGAACTTGTGCTTGTCGGATTCAATCGCAGTGACGTTGTACCTTCCCAAGTCTTCTGGGGTGATATCCGTTCCTCTATCTGCGAAGTAGTCCGCTTTCATACCCATGGTTTCAAAGGTTTGACCGCCCATGGCCTCACCCGTATGGCAAGTATCGCAGCTGTATTGTTTAAATAGCTTTAACCCGTGCTTTTCATGAGCGTTAATCGCATCCGAATTGCCAGTCAGGTATTGGTCGAATCGACTGTTGGGTGTTACCAAGGTTTTTTCAAACTCAGCGATCGCATGAGTGATGGTGTCACCCGTGATTTCGCCATCATAGGTTTTGTTGAATTTAGCAACCAAGTCAGGATCACGACTCAGCTTATCGATGATTTGTTGCCAACCTTCAGAGCCCATTTCGATTGGATTGAAAGGAGGACCACCGGCTTGGTCCTGCAAGTCATTCGCTCTGCCATCCCAAAACTGTAATTTGTTATACGCTGAGTTGAAAACTGTTGGCGCATTGATTCCGCCAACTTGACCATGAATACCAACAGAACCGACTAAGTTGTCGACACCGCCTGTGTCTAAGCCATGGCAAGTCGCACAAGAAACCGTGTCGTCACCGGATAGGCGAGTGTCGTGGTAGAGCGCTTTGCCTAGCTTAACTCTGTCTTCGTCCACCTCAAACTGAGTGTAGATTGGCTGAAGTGTGCCTTCTCTGCGGCTGTCATCTACCGGAGAATCTTGGTGAATGTCCGCTCTTGTTTGGCGTATCCACTTTAACAAGGTGTGCTTTTCTTCATTTGAAATCCCAGCAGACCAGTGCATCGATTGATAGATCTTAGGTGGCATCGAACCGTCGTAAAGTACCTTTTCAATACGCGCAAGTGCTACTTCGGATACTGGTTCATTATTCTGAATACCATTGAAAAGTTGAGTAATTTCAAAGTGTTTCATACCTGTTTGTATGTCGGCATTCATGAGTGGTTTTGCAATCGGCCATTCAGAGTAGAAAGGCATTTCGCTGTCGTTCGTGTGGCAATATGCACACCCTTTATCGCTGAGTACTTTCATCGCTTGGTAGTCTAAAGAGGACTTATCCAAAGATGAAAACTGCGCCAGGCTTTCAGCGGCAAGACGTTGATCGTTTTTATCAACCGTATAAACCATGCCCAGATAAGCCAAGATGCCAACACCCGCCAAACTCATTATTATTTTTTTATTGTTCATTTTAACTCCCTATTGAAACTGGGGTGGAAGTTATTGAATTAATGGCAGTTTATGAAATGACAAAAAGGAATGAATATTAATCGAATAACTAGATGGTTAAAAATTTAACGAAATAAAGCCATTTAAATCATGCGGTTAATTTGATTTGTGAAAATTGTTAACAAATTCAATAAAATAAACATCAGGACTAACTTTGATTTCCATCAATTTAGCTGTAATACAGATTAAGTTAGGCGTTTTATATATGATGCGTGTTTGATATTCATCTTTTATGGTTTGTTTGATAAACGATTCGATTTTCAAGTCGGGAGTGGCACGTTTATTTTGCTTAGGTTTGATGAGTGAAACGGCCAAAGACGTTATACGGAATTTTATGCATTCAGTATGATTTATGTATGGTTGAATTTCGAACATTGATATACTGAAAGAATATTCCTTTTGCCTTCAATACGTTCCGTTCAGGTGTGCCTATGCTGCTCTCTTCAATTATCCATCATACACGCGGCGATTTTGTTCGCAGGCTGATTGCCATTGCTTTGCCAATCACCTTGCAGAGCATTATGTTTTCAAGCCGAGGCTTGGTGGATGTGCTGATGTTAGGCCAGCTTGGGGAAGCTGATATTGCGGCGGTTGGTGTCGCAAGCCGTGCGATGTTTGTGACGACTATTATGCTGGTGGGTGTGACCACTGGTGGTGCTCTACTTACTGCTCAGTATTGGGGAGCCGGTGATAGGCAAGGGGTAAGGGAAAGTACCGCATTAACCTGGTTGGTTTCGACCTTGTTTGCTCTTCTGACTATTGTCTTCTTTGTCTCTTTCCCTGCTCAAATCATGGGTGTGACGACTGATTCTCAAGAAGTGATCAGTTTAGGTGTTGAATACATCGTCATTACCTCTTTTAGTATGTTGGCGGTGTCGTGCGTTAGCAGCATGGCCGTTGGCTTACGAGCGATGCACAAACCTGGGCTAAGTACCTTCTTCAGTGGTATCGGTATCTTGTCCAACGTGTTTTTAAACTGGGTGCTGATCTTCGGTAACCTAGGGTTTCCCGCACTAGGTATCAAAGGTGCCGCGATAGCCACAGTATTAAGTGGCGCTATTGAGGTTGCGACCTTGTTTGGGTATCTCTATTTCTCTAGACACTTACTCGCTTTCAAGTTCAGTGACATAAAAGCTGCGGCAACAGTAGATAAAGTCGTTCGCTTCTTGAAACTGTCTCTGCCGACAACCTTTAATTTCTTAGCTTGGGCTGGTGGCTTGTTTGCTTATCACGCCATCATGGGTCAGTCAGGCGTGCAAGGCTTGGCGGCTTTATCGGTGATGACGCCTGTTGAGTCGATCTCATTGAGTTTATTGATAGGTATGTCGAATGCAGCTGCAGTGTTAGTGGGGAACCAGCTCGGCGCTAAAAACAATGAAGTGGTTTATTACCAAGCGCTTGGCATTACTATCTTGTGTTTCTTAACCAGTATTGTAGTCGCGATTTTCCTCTACTTTGTACAAACGCCAATCTTGAATGCCTTTAGTGCTTTAACGGAAGAAACGCGTGCACTCTCTGAGAAGTTTATTTTAATACTCAGCGTCGGCATTGTTATCCGCTCTATTCCGATGACTGTAATTGTTGGCGTATTGAGAGCGGGCGGTGATGTTAAGTTCTGTCTGTATCAAGATTTGATTGCACAGTGGGTGATTGGTATTCCATTGGCTGCTATCGCGGCTATCTACCTCAAGTTTCCACCTGAGTGGGTGTATTTACTTTTCCTTACTGAAGAGGTGATTAAGTGGAGTGGGTCGCTCTATCGCATGAAAACAAGAAAATGGATTAAAAACTTGATAGGAAGTTGAAGTACGGCGCATCAATCGCATCACTTTATCATTGGTGTGTGATCTATCTTTCAAAATACTTCCTCCTAACAGGGAATTAGTGTAGATTCTCCTTCCAAATTCTAACTAATGCGAGCTGTTTAATGTTAAAGCTGTCAGACCTATGTAAAGGCTATGTCGATGGGGGGGAGTTCCACCCTGTTTTGCAAGGTGCTGAACTGACATTGAACCAAGGTGACCAGCTAGCATTAATGGGAGAAAGTGGTTCAGGTAAAAGTACTTTATTGAACCTGATTGCCGGTTTGGATTTGGCTGACTCTGGCGAAATCGTTTTTCCTCACTTCAATATGCACGATTCTACTGAGCGAGAACGCACAGCTTATCGTCGCAACAATATTGGTCATATTTTTCAGCAATTCAATTTATTACCAACGCTGAATATCGCTGATAACATCCGCTTTTGCCGTCAGTTAAAAGGCTTGCCTGAAGATAAAGGCCTTTGGAGACAGATTCTCTCTGCCTTAGATCTTATGCCTTTACTTGGTCGCTACCCTGAGGAAGCATCGGGTGGACAACAGCAACGTGCCGCGATTGCTCGTGCGTTGTACATGGAACCAAAGATTTTATTAGCGGATGAACCTACCGGTAGCTTAGATGAGCGTAATGCGGAAGCGGTAATGCGCCTGCTGACTTCTTTGGCTCGTCAATTAGAATGTACATTACTGTTGGTCACACACAGTGAGAAAGTCGCACTGCATATGGATGGCCGGATCCGCCTACAAGGAGGGCAACTGCATGTTATGGCCCGTAGTTAAGGCGCTACTCGGTCATTATCGACGTTACCCACTTCAGATTATCTTGGTATGGCTTGGCTTAACGCTAGGCGTATCACTTTTGGTTGGTGTTACTGCTATCAACCAACACGCCAAGCAAAGCTATGCTCATGGCGAAAAACTCTTTTCGAATCCTCTTCCTTATCGTATTCGACCAAAACACAACGCTAATAAAATCCCGCAAGGTTTTTATATCCAGCTTCGCCGTGAAGGCTTTCAACAGTGTTCTCCTTTTGATCACCATCGTATCACTGATGAAAACGGCTCAAACTTCATGCTGATTGGTATAGACCCTGTTTCTATGCTTCAACTGCAACCGGGCGTGGCGTTAAAAGATCTTAATACGTTGAACCTGATGAAACCGCCGTACCCAATCCTTGTGAGCGACGACCTTGCTGAACACATGGAGTGGAAGAACGGTGACTATATCCACCTTATGGATGGTTCAGAGCTTGGCCCATTAATGGTTGATCAAAACAACATCATTGATGGTACTAGGCTGATTGCCGATATCTCGCTACTTAGAATGCTGAAACGCAGCGCTGGTTTGTCGGTCATTGCCTGTTCAGATATGTCTACCGAAAAGTTTGAACGACTCAAGAACATGCTACCGAATGGCTTGACGATCTCCCGTAGCTCTAAAGCAGAACTTGAATCTCTTACTAGCGCTTTCCACTTAAACCTAAAAGCGATGGGGATGCTGTCGTTTGTCGTGGGCTTATTTATTTTCTATCAAGCGATGTCATTGTCTTTTATTCAGCGTCAGCCGCTGGTGGGGATATTAAGACAAACTGGTGTGTCGGGGTGGCAGCTCACTAAAGCTCTATGTTTAGAGCTATTGATTCTGGTTTTATTGAGTTGGATCTGCGGTAATGTCTTTGGTTTGATGCTTGCGAACCAACTGTTGCCAGCGGTGTCTTCTAGCCTTGGTGATTTATATGACGCCAATGTTGGCTTAACGATTGACTGGAATTGGCGTTGGAGCGGTTATAGCTTAATGATGGCATTGATTGGTGCTTTCTTGGCGTGCGCATGGCCGTTGGTTCGTTTACTTAAATCTCAGCCGATTCGTTTGTCTTCTCGCCTATCGTTGATGCGTTTTGCGGGTACAGAGTTTACATGGCAAGCGTTGATTGGTTGTGGCTTCCTTGTTGCTGCTGTTGCAGTTTATCAAGCACCCCAAACTCAAGAGTCTGGTTTTGCCATCATTGCTTTAATGCTGGTGAGTGTGGCTCTCTTTACACCATTCCTTATGTGGAAGTTGTTCAACAGTCTCTCTTACTCATTGCGTTGGGTTCGTGCTCGCTGGTTCTTCGCGGACGCAGCATCAAGCATGAGCTACCGTGGTGTTGCGACTATGGCCTTTATGTTGGCGTTAACTGCGAACATTGGCGTTGAAACCATGGTCGGTAGTTTCAGAGACACCACGGATAAGTGGTTAACACAGCGATTAGCCGCGGACCTCTATATATACCCAACCAACAATGCGGCGGCTCGCATGAGTAACTGGTTGTCGGAACAACCTGAAGTAGATTCTGTATGGTGGCGCTGGGAAAAAGATGTCGCTTCTCCAATGGGCAGTATTCAAGTGGTGAGTACTGGACCTTCAGAAGGCGAACTTGCAGCACTGACGATTAAACTTGGTATACCGAATTACTGGTATCACTTACACCATTCTAAAGGTGTGTTGATCAGCGAATCCATGTCACTCAAGCTAGGGATTCGTCCTGGTGATTATATTGATCTCTACGATAACCTTGGCTCTGGCTGGCAGGTCGTTGGTGTGTATTACGATTATGGTAACCCTTATCACCAAGTGATGATGTCACATCGAAACTGGTTATACGGTTTTGCAGGTCGAGGTAATGTTGGGCTTGGCGTCATACTGAAAGATGATGTGAATGCAGTAGGGCTTAGAAGCCGATTGGAAAGTGTATTCAGGCTTGGTTCTGAACGCATATTCGATAACAACAATATTCATAGCCAAGCGATGCGCGTGTTTGATAGAACCTTCGCCATTGCAGATACTTTGGGTAACATTACCTTGGTAATCGCCGTGTTCGGTATTTTCTTTGCGACTGTCGCTGGTGAGGTTTCAAGACAAAGGCATATATCGTTGCAACGATGTTTAGGCGTATCAGCGAAAGAGTTGATTCTTACCGGTAGTTTACAGCTGTTTGTGTTTGGGCTTATCTCTTCTTTAATCGCGGTTCCTCTTGGCTTAGCGTTGGCGAGTTTGATTGTGGATATCGTCATTAAGCAGTCTTTTGGGTGGTCACTCGAATTACAAGTTCTCCCCTGGGACTATTTCGGGACATTTGCTTGGGCAATGGCAGCATTGATGATAGCTGGTGCTTTACCTGTGATGAGAATGATTCGGAACACACCGATGAAGTCACTGAGGGATGCCCTTTAATATGTTTCTACGCAACAGCTCAACTAAGTTCAGACATCGTTTTTTGTCTTCGCTACTGTTAATCAGTTTCTTCGGCATCTTTTTAAGTGTTTGGGGTTACTACTCCTATTTCATCGACCCAGGTGAGAAAGGGGTTAACGAGGTTAACTCTGTGCTAGTCAGCGAGCACTTCAATGTGTTTGAGCCTGTGTTGCCGGATCGAAGCGTTTCCCTGCCGCGCGATTTTAAGTTCCATCCAGAATTTCAACATGAGTGGTGGCACTATTTTGCGTCTTTAAAAGGCGACGATGGCAAAGACTATTCGGTTCAGTGGAGCTTTTTCCGTATTGCGACCGACGAACGTGAGACTCCTGGGTGGCAGAGCCCGCAAGTCTATATTTCTAACGTGGTCGTTTCTTCTAAATCTAAAGTGTGGAAAGAGCAACGTATGGCTCGTGGTGGCATTGGCCAAGCGGGAATGACCAGTCGTCCATTTAGAATTTGGATTGATAATTGGAATTGGCGTTCGCTGGGTAACACGCCGTTTCCTGGCCGCCTTCAAGTGCAAACGGATACGTTCGGTCTTCAATTAGATACAGTGGCGAAAGGGCCATATGTACTTAATGGGGAAAACGGCTATCAGAAAAAGCACGATTTATTACCTGTTGCATCTTATAACTTCAGCGCGCCGTTCTTATCACTGAGTGGTGTACTGAACCTTGATGGCGTAGCTAAGGAAGTAGAAGGCACAGCGTGGGTCCACAAAGAGTGGGGCAGTGGCTTACTTGGAGTCGGTCAGCAAGGCTGGGATTGGTTTGTGTTTAACCTTGATGACGGTACAGCACTGAGCATCAACCGCTATCGCCATAATCAGCAGTTACCCTATGTATTCGGAACGTTAGCCACTCGTTCTGGCAAGGTTTACCAGCTAACGGAGTCGGATATTTCGATTCAGCCTTTGCAGAATACAACGCTAATGAACGGTAGGCGAATGCCGCTTCAGTGGATCATTAACGTCCCTGAGCACGATATCAACCTGACTACACGTATCATACGCCGAGATATGTGGCTGCCATTTGTCATACCTTATTGGGAAGGACCAATAATGGCCAGCGGCAGCCATGAAGCGACCGGCTTTATGCAGCTCACCGGCTACTAAAAAACACCTAAGGCTATCATTTGATAGCCTTTTTTTATGTTTCCTAGTTTTGTTAGCACTCAATGAATTGTGCATACAGGTGTGATGTTCTCATCTATACTTAATTTATGGTGCATAACAACATTATGGAATATACGACGTATTGTTTAGTATTTGTAGGAAAAACCGAAGTTAAACATCCAAAGAAGTGATTATCTATCGATAAAGCTTGGATATAAACTCATGGTTATTCTTTGTTATTCGTTTATTTAAATAATAAATATAAGGGCGAAATCATGACCGACGTCATCCGTGACTTCTTTAAAATGGAATCTGCTGGCGGCATCATCCTAGTTATCGCTGCGGCGATCGCAATGTTTGTAGCAAACTCACCACTGAACGAAATGTACCAGGGCGTCCTGCACAGTTACGTTCTCGGTATGTCTGTGTCTCACTGGATCAACGATGGCTTAATGGCTGTCTTCTTCCTTCTAATTGGCTTAGAAGTTAAACGTGAGCTTTTAGAAGGCGCATTGAAGTCTAAAGAGACTGCTATCTTCCCAGCTATCGCTGCGGTAGGTGGTATGTTGGCTCCTGCACTTATTTACGTGCTATTTAACTCTAGTAATCCTGAAGCGCTTCAAGGTTGGGCTATCCCGGCTGCAACTGATATCGCATTCGCGTTAGGTATCATGGCGCTTCTAGGCAACCGAGTACCAGTAAGCTTGAAAGTGTTCCTGCTGGCTCTAGCAATTATCGATGACCTAGGTGTTGTTGTTATCATTGCATTGTTCTACTCAGGTGACTTATCAACGCTTGCGCTTACCGTTGGTTTCATCGCAACGGGTGTGCTGTTCATGTTAAACAACAAGCATGTGACTAAACTGAGCGCTTACCTGATTGTTGGTGCCATTCTGTGGTTCGCAGTATTGAAATCTGGTGTTCATGCAACATTGGCGGGTGTAGTAATTGGCTTTGCTATCCCACTGAAAGGCAATAAAGGAGAGCACTCTCCACTGAAACACCTAGAGCACGCACTGCACCCATACGTAGCCTTTGCAATTCTGCCAATCTTCGCATTTGCAAACGCAGGTATCTCACTGGAAGGTATCTCAATTTCAAACCTTACGGGCATGCTACCTCTTGGTATCGCTATGGGTCTATTGGTTGGTAAGCCGCTGGGTATCTTCCTATTCAGCTGGGGCGCTGTGAAAACGGGTGTCGCTAAGCTACCTGAAGGTGTCAACTTCATGAACATCTTCGCGGTATCTGTGCTGTGTGGTATTGGCTTTACGATGTCTATCTTTATTTCATCATTGGCATTTGGTCCAACGAACGCAGATTTTGATACGCTAGCTCGACTAGGTATCCTGATGGGTTCAACAACAGCCGCTATCTTAGGTTACTTCCTGCTAAGCATTTCTTTACCGAAAACCAAGCACCAAGAAGTAAAACTTTAATCGGTGATTAGCTCGGTTAACCATCGAGCTAGTTCCTGAATAACAAGCTAATGCTTGAGTAGCAATAAAAATTACAGAGTCATTCCCGAGACTCAGTAGTTTCAAAGAACAAAAAGCCGCGATGGGTATTCCTATCGCGGCTTTTCTCTTTTTGATTAATGCTCTTCCTTTACGTACTGTAACTGCGGAGCGTCTGTCTATTTTTCAAGTGTGGTGAAGATGGTCCACTCTTCTACGATTTGTTCGCTTAATCCAACCACGGTTGCGGTTACTTTACGGTTCAAAGCATGGGAAGTGGGATCATCGCCATCACTCTCTAAGCGTTCTTCACCATAACCCACAATTCTCACACGTTCCGGCTCGATACCATTTGCAAGTAACTCATCTTGAACGTTATTTGCTCTCTTTTTGGAGAGCTCTAAGTTGTATTCGTTTGAACCAAGCTTACTTGCGTAACCTTGAATTTCGATGGATGCACTTTTGTAGGTTTCAAGAAACTCTGCCATGGTGCTTATTTGGTCCGAGAATATTGGATTAACCTCATAGGAGTCGTGAGCAAAGAGTATTTTAAGTTGTCTCACTTCTTCTGATTTAATTGTTTCCCCACAGCCTTCATTGTCGACTTGCGAACTTTCTGGTGTACCGGGGCACGTATCACGCGCGTTTACGACACCATCCTTATCATCGTCTTGGAGGTCCGATATTTGTTCTGCCTTAGGTGTCTCAATATACTCTTCTTCCTGTTGGCTAGAACAAGCGAGCAATGTCATGGTTAATGCGGGAAGTAGTAAGTAAGTGATCTTCATAATTAATACTCCACTGCCGTTGTCCACTCATCTGGAATATCAACCAGTAGAGCGTTCAATAAAGAGCCCGTTGCGTTCATTACTCGATACTTAGCGTATTGTTCAGCGTAATGGGCATCTAAATAATCTTTTCGAGCTTCAAACAGCTCATTCTCAGTGTTGAGCAAATCTAACAGAGTTCGTTTGCCAATTCGGTATTGTTTGCCATAAGCGATAACCGTCTCCGATGCTGAATCAACATGGTCAGATAAGAAGTTCTTTTGTTGCAGTGTTAAATCCAAGGCACTCCATGATAGGCGAAGCCCTTCTTCGACTTGACGATATGCTCTATCCCTCAAGTCTTTGGCTTTATTTAGTTGATAGGCGGCTGCTTCCGAGTTCGCGCTGTCTGTGCCACCGTTGTATAGGTTGTATCGCATTCTCAGCATCGCCAAAGTTTCTTGGCTAGAACCTTCGTCACCGCCTGCATCATCTCGCCATGATTGTGATGCTTCAATGGAGAATGTCGGGTAATTCACGCCTTTCGATTGTTTGTATTGGAAGTGTGCTGAATCGACATCCGCATTTGCGACTTTGATGACTGGGTGTTTGTCTAATGCATCAACGAGGGCATCCGTTAATGACAACGGAATCATTGAAATATCGGCTCTTGGGTAGATTAAACCCAGTGGCTCTTGACCAACCACTCTTCGAAATTGGGTATGTGTATCCACTAGATTATTCTGAGCTGCTAGTAAGTTACCGTGTGCTTTTGCAATCCTAGCTTCTACTTGTGATACATCTGCTGTGGAGCCGATACCTGAGCTTGCTCGCTTTTTGATGTCCTTATAGATTTTTTTATGGATAGCAAGGTTACTTTCTGACAGTGCCAAGACTTCGGTTGCCTTTACCGCGTCTAGATATATTTGTGTTACCTCCAATGCTTTGTCTTCGGCATCAGCGATCAATTGCAAGCGAACCGACTCAGCTTCAGCAGCCGTCCGATCCATGTCGTATAACGTCGCAGAGCCATCCCACAGCAACTGAGTGAGGGAAATCGTCGCTTCCTTTCTGGTTAAGTCAGTATCGGGCCCATTGTTTGGTGCAGGGTTTATACCTTCATAACCAATACCAGCGTCAAGGTCGATACTGGGTCTGTATGCACCACTAGAAGCATCGTTACGCTTTCTCACACTCTCAAATTCATTAAAGATACTTTTTATCTCAGGGTTGGTTGCCAAAGTGATAGCGACAGCCTGTTCCAGAGTTTGAGCGGCGAGTGGTGTTGCTGCAAATACGCAGCATATTATGGGCAATTTAAACAATTTCAAAGTAGCTCTCCTTCTACTTTCAATGTTTTTCCGTTTCCCAACCTGCGTTTACCGCAGAATTAAGAGAGGGCTATTAAACGAAGCTTAGGACATTTGCCAAAAAATGCGAAGTTTGTTGAGTTATTTTTGCTTGTAAGTGGTTATTGCTATTGACTAATTTGAAAACTTGATTAATACACGTGCGCTAATGAGTTGATTATCAATAGTATGACTACTAAATTTATTGTAAGAAATTGCCATTGAACACAATGGGAGTGGGCCCGTGTTTTGGCGTATTCTGGTAGAAGTGGGAACGTGGATATGGGAAACATAAACCTAAATATACTAGGCTTGGCTAGTGGAAGCGTCGTGCTCGATGCTCAAGGTCAAGTCAGACGTTTGTCTCCTGGTGAGCAACCCGCCGCCGGTGATGTCATCATCAATCTTGGTACAAACCAGAACAGCGTGCCAGACGTCTCAGCACGATTTGTAGGTAGCCAAAACCAACAAGTAGACCTCGATATTGACGATGCGGTCGCTCAAGTCCAGCAAGCTATCGAGCAAGGCTTCGATCCAACGGAACTGGGAGAAAAGTTCGATACTGCTGCAGGTGAGGAGGGATCGAGCCTTACCAACAGCGGTAGGATTGAACGAACGGGCGCAGAAACGTTAGCAGAAACTAATTTTGAAACTGACGGTTTTGAATCTCAGGGATTGTCTGAGACTCAGAGTGTCGCTCTTTTTGATATTATCGCGTTAGTGCTCGTATCCGGTGAGACCGACGTTATCGAGTTTGAGCAGGATGAGCCTATTGAAACTGGGGGAGCGATAACCAGCGATAATCCAGACGTTACCTTTGTGGGCAAAGAGGTTGACGGGGATAATGGGCTTGGAACTTTCATTATTAATGAAGACGGGACTTGGACTTTTACTGCTAACAGTCCCTTCGATGAGCTCGCTGACGGTGAGCAGATTCAAGACACAACGACTGTGCAAACCTCTGATGGTCAAGAACAAGTCATTACAGTCACCATCATCGGTACTGATGATGCGGCTGTGGCAACTGATGATTCTGGAAGTGTAACCGAAGATATCAATGTAGATGAAGTCACAAACCAATTGGTCACTTCTGGGCAAGTGGTGGTGACGGATATAGATAGTGATATTCCTACCTTTTTGCCTAACGGCGATTTCAACCTTGAAGGCTCAACAAACGACTCACAGATTGGCGTTTTAACTATTGACCCTGATGGTGCTTGGACCTACGTCGTTAATAACGATGACGTGCAATACCTAGATGACGGCGAATCTGTTACTGAGGTTTATACCGTTACGGCCAGCGACGGCACCACAGGTGAAGTGACCATTACAATAAATGGTGCGGATGACCCATCTGAAATAACGGTAGGTGAAGGGGATTCGGACACCGGAGAGGTGACTGAGGATGTTGAGGTTGATCTAGAGAGCAATAATCTGACTACTTCTGGCACACTGACTATCACCGATGT
>NZ_VTXF01000018.1:0-214287 GCF_013114585.1 Vibrio sp. 99K-1 | reverse complement strand
AAACGTATAAAAGTGAAACTAAAAGGCCTGACTCCGATAGAATATCGAACTCAGGCCTTGAAAGCCGCTTAACAGAAATGTCCAACTTTACGGGGTCACTTCACAACGGGGCTTTTTGTTATCTGTTACTTTATCAAGCTACAGTGAAGAACAATTACTCTTGGTCACCAAGAAGTACAGAGTCTAACGCAATAACCATCATGTCGTTGAAGGTTGTTTGACGCTCATCTGATGTGGTTTGCTCACCTGTTTTGATGTGATCAGACACGGTACAGATAGTCAGAGCTTTTGCGCCATATTCAGCACACACACCATAGATGCCAGCCGCTTCCATCTCTACACCAACAATGCCGTATTTATCCATCACTTCAAACATTTCAGGATCTGGCGTGTAGAAAAGCTCAGCAGAGAACAAGTTACCGACTTTTACATCAACACCGCGTGCTTTAGCTGCGTCTTCTGCCGCACGAACCATTTTGTAGTCAGCAATAGCGGCAAAGTCATGACCTTTGAAGCGAATACGGTTCACTTTCGAGTCGGTACATGCCCCCATGCCAATCACGACATCGCGCACTTTGATATCTTCGCTCACTGCACCACAGCTGCCGACACGAATGATCTTTTTCACACCAAAGTCTTTAATAAGCTCAGTCGCGTAAATCGAACAAGATGGAATACCCATACCGTGCCCCATTACCGATACCTTACGACCTTTATAAGTACCTGTGTAACCAAACATATTGCGCACGTCACACACCTGAACCACCTCTTCTAAGAAGGTTTCAGCGATGTATTTAGCACGTAGCGGATCGCCAGGCATTAAAACAACATCAGCGAACGCACCCATTTCAGCATTAATATGTGGAGTAGCCATTGAAAATATCCTTAATCTCAAAACAAAAAGAAAAGAGAGGTCTCCCTCTCTTTTATTCATTACCAATTATAAAAAGCTTTCACCGTATTCCATTGGCGAAGTACCAAAGTAAGACGCCAAGCTTTGGCCGATATCAGCAAATGTATCGCGACGGCCTAAAGAACCAGCTGGAACATTTTTACCGTAAACAATCACAGGGATGTGTTCACGAGTATGGTCTGTACCTGGCCATGTTGGATCACAACCGTGGTCAGCAGTAAGGATAAGTACATCATCCTCTTTCATCATATCGATGATTTCATTGATACGACCATCGAAGTACTCAAGTGCAGCAGCGTAGCCCGCAACATCACGGCGGTGACCGTAAGCTGAGTCAAAATCAACGAAGTTAGTGAAGACGATGGTGTTATCACCTGCTTCATTGATCGCTTCTTTGGTTGCTGCAAATAGCGCAGGGATACCCGTTGCCTTTGTTTTCTGAGTAATACCGCAACCAGCGTAAATATCAGAGATCTTACCGATTGAGTGAACGTTACCGCCCTTCTCATCAACAAGCTTCTGAAGAATCGTTGCTGCCGGTGGCTCAACAGAAAGGTCACGACGGTTACCAGTGCGCTCAAATTGACCTTTACCCGGACCAACGAACGGACGCGCGATAACACGACCAATGTTGTACTCTTCTAGCTCTTCACGAGCGATCTGACAAAGGTCTAATAGGTTTTGCAGACCGAATGTCTCTTCATGACACGCGATTTGGAATACTGAGTCAGCAGACGTGTAGAAGATTGGTAAGCCAGTCTTCATGTGCTCTTCACCTAGGTTATCTAGGATCTCAGTACCAGATGAGTGGCAGTTACCTAGGAAGCCAGACAAACCTGCACGCTCAAGAATGCGATCAGTCAGCTCTTTAGGGAAGCTGTTCTCTTTGTCGGTGAAGTAGCCCCAATCAAACAGTACCGGTACACCTGCGATTTCCCAGTGACCTGATGGCGTGTCTTTACCAGAAGACAGCTCAGCAGCGTGACCATAAGCGCCAATGATTTCCGCGTCTGCATCCACACCAGGAGCAAAGCGACCTGTAGACTCTTTGTGAGCCATCGCTAAACCTAGCTTAGACAGGTTTGGCAGCGTCAGAGGACCTTGACGATCGGCATTGTCTGCAAGACCTTTATCACAATGGTCTGCGATGTGGCCCATAGTGTCAGAACCTACATCACCGAATTTGTCTGCATCCGCTGTCTCACCGATACCGAATGAATCTAAAACTAAAATAAATGCTCTTTTCATTTTCTTCACCAACTTATTGCTCTTTGCACCAGCGTTTTGATTATCGGTATACACGAGGTATACCGATAACGGTTATTTACACGTCTTCAGAACGAATCTGACGGTAAACGTCTGGTGTTGCGGTATATTCTCCGCCCACAGTGATTGCATTTTGTAATGCCGTTGCAGCTTCTTGCCACTGTTGTTCGTTGCGAGCATGAATCATTGCTAATGGTTTCTCATCGCTTGCCACTTCGCCAAGACGAATGAAGCTATCGAAACCGACTGCGTAATCAATGCTGTCCGTTGCTACGCGGCGACCACCGCCCATACCAACGACAGCCATACCAATTGCACGAGTATCCATTGCTGATACCACACCGCTTTCTAGCGCGTACACTGGTTTAATAATTTCTGCTTTTTCTAGGTAGTTATCGTAGTTTTCTACGAAGTCTGCTGGACCACCAAGGCCCGCTACCATTTTACCAAAGCACTCTGCTGCTTTACCGTTATCCAGTACTGCCATCAGTTTTTCGCGCGCTTCTTCTGAATCTTTTGCAAGGTTACCCAACACTAGCATTTCAGCACACGATGCCATCGTAATTTCTAGCAAACGTGGGTTACGGTATTCACCCGTTAGGAATTGAACCGCTTCGCGAACTTCTACTGCGTTACCCGCCGAAGAAGCCAAAACTTGGTTCATATCCGTTAGGATTGCTGTAGTCTTGGTGCCTGCACCGTTTGCTACTGCTACGATAGATTTCGCTAGCTCTTCAGAGGCTTCGTAAGTCGGCATAAATGCGCCTGAACCTACTTTTACATCCATTACTAGAGAATCTAGGCCAGCCGCCAGTTTCTTAGATAGGATTGAAGCCGTGATTAGCGAGATGTTATCGACTGTTGCTGTGATATCACGCGTCGCGTAAACACGCTTATCAGCTGGCGCTAAGTCGCCCGTTTGACCGATGATAGCAACGCCCGCCTCTTTGGTTACTTCACCAAACACTTCATTGGTTGGTGTAATGTTGTAACCAGGGATAGATTCTAGCTTGTCTAGGGTACCGCCAGTGTGGCCTAAGCCACGACCAGAGATCATTGGAACGAAACCGCCACATGCTGCCACCATAGGGCCAAGCATCAGAGAAGTAACGTCACCAACACCACCAGTAGAGTGCTTATCAACGATTGGGCCATCAAAATTCATGTGGCTCCAGTCAATCACCATGCCTGAGTCGCGCATTGCACATGTTAGTGCGATACGTTCTGGCATTGTCATTTCGTTGAAGAAGATAGCCATTGCGAATGCTGCAATTTGGCCTTCAGAAACCGTGTTTTTAGCGACGCCTTGAATGAAGAAGTTAATTTCTTCGGCTGTTAAGACTTCACCGTCACGTTTTCTGCGAATAATTTCTTGAGGTAGATACATTAGTGCCTCCCAAACTCTAGTGAGTATGGTTTGTAGGGAAAGAGGTAATATGGAGTGACTTAACGCCACTCCATCAAACAGACTTTTAAAGGATTAGTATGCTGCTGGATCAGCAGTTTCGTCTGTCACTTCTAATGTATTAAGAAGGTTAGTTAGTAGGCTTGAAGCACCAAAGCGGTAGTGCATGTTGTCTGCCCACTCAGCACCTAGTAGCTCATCAGCCATCGCTAGGTATTGTGCTGCATCTTCAGCGGTACGTACGCCACCTGCTGGTTTGAAACCAACAGTTTTAGCAACGCCCATGTCACGGATAACTTCTAGCATCATGCGTGCGTACTCTGGAGTCGCGTTTACTGGCACTTTACCTGTTGAAGTTTTGATGAAGTCAGCGCCAGCTTTGATACAAATCTCAGATGCTTTCTTGATCAGTGCTTCTTCTTTTAGCTCACCAGTTTCGATGATTACTTTCAGTGTGATGTCGCCACATGCTTCTTTACACTGTTTAACTAGCTCGAAACCTACTTCTTCATTGCCAGCGATTAGAGCGCGGTATGGGAATACTACGTCTACTTCGTCTGCACCGTATGCTACTGCTGCTTTTGTTTCAGCAACTGCGATCTCGATGTCATCATTACCATGAGGGAAGTTAGTTACAGTCGCAATACGTACTTCTGGAGTACCTTGCTCACGCAACGCTTTCTTAGCTGCTGGGATAAAGCGAGGGTAAATACAGATTGCAGCAGTGTTGCCTACTGCAGTCTTCGCGTCGTGACAAAGCGCCACTACTTTCTCAGTAGTATCGTCGTCATTTAGCGTAGTTAGGTCCATAAGTTTAAGTGCACGTAGAGCTGCTGCTTTTAAATCGCTCATTTCTATCTCCGATCAATATATTCAAATAGTTAACTACTTCGCCCTCCATCCAGTATAGATGGATATTTTAGTAATGCTCAGTAGTCACAAATGAACGGACTTGGTTCCCTGAAGACTTGATAACTTTCGTTACCAATTGCAATCCTTGTCACCGCACAGTACCAGTTTGGTCTATGGCACAACAAATCAGTCATGTTGTGTCTAACATCTATAGCGTATCGCTAAGTTTGGCTTAATCCCAGAAGAATAACCACGGACGAATCCAAGCGGTTACTTTCTTGCCAACAAGAGACATCCTATCCCTTGAGCCTATACATTATAGGTATCCATTAATAAATTGTAGTGCTCCTTAGAACGCAAACGGTTTGTATCTCAAAAAAACATTTTAGACCCACCATCGAATCGAACTCATGTTCAGAATCAATAGGCCTAAAAACAAAAAAGCCCCGCAGCAATTTCTTGCTACGGGGCGATATTAAAGTGGCGTCTATATATCTAAATCTACTTGATTAGAAAGATAGGAAGAAGCCAGCAATTGTTGCTGCCATCAGGTTAGATAGAGTACCAGCTACAACCGCTTTAACACCCATACGTGCGATGTCTTGGCGACGGCTTGGTGCAATACCACCTAGGCCACCTAGTAGAATCGCAATAGAAGAAAGGTTTGCGAAACCACATAGTGCGAATGCGATGATAGCTTGAGTCTTCTCAGACATCACTTGACCAGTCGCTGCAACAACTTGAGCGTTTTCACCAACGTATGGTACGAAGTTTAGGTATGCAACGAATTCGTTAACAACTGTCTTCTGACCAATGAAAGAACCAGCAATAGTTGCTTCTTCCCATGGAACACCAATGATGAATGCTAGCGGTGCGAAGATCCAACCTAGAAGAAGTTCTAGAGTTAGGTTTTCCATACCGAACCAACCACCGATGCCACCTAGGATACCGTTGATTAGAGCAATTAGACCGATGAATGCTAGTAGCATTGCACCAACGTTAAGAGCTAGTTGTAGACCAACTGACGCGCCGCCTGCTGCTGCGTCGATAACGTTAGCTGGCTTATCGTCGCCGCCGTCGATGTCGTCAGCGATGTTATCGTCTGGCGTATCTGTTTCAGGCTTGATGATTTTAGCGAATAGTAGACCACCAGGTGCTGCCATGAATGACGCTGCAACTAGGTACTCTAGAGGAACACCCATAGATGCGTAACCCGCTAGTACACCACCAGCTACAGATGCTAGACCACCACACATTACTGCGAATAGTTCAGAGTTAGTCATCTTAGGAACAAATGGGCGAACAACTAGAGGTGCTTCTGTTTGACCAACGAAGATGTTTGCTGCTGCAGACATTGACTCGGCGCGAGAAGTACCTAGAGCTTTCTGAAGGCCACCACCAAGAACTTTGATTACTAGCTGCATTACACCAATGTAGTAAAGTACAGAGATAAGTGCAGAGAAGAAGATCAGTGTTGGTAGAACTTGGAAAGCAAAGATGAAACCGATACCGTCAACAGAGAAGTTAACTAGGCTGCCGAATAGGAAACCAGTACCGTCTTTACCGTAGTCGATTACGTTTGCTACACCAGCAGAGAAACCTGCAAGCAAATCACGACCCCAAGGGATGTAAAGTACGAATGCACCAAGTGCGAATTGGATAGCGAATGCGCCACCCACTGTTCTGATATTAATAGCTTTGCGGTTGTCAGATAGTAGTACTGCGATTGCAATCAGTACAACCATGCCGACTAGGCTCATAAACAGGCTCATAGTTTATGACTTCCTTATTAGTTATTTATTGGCGTGTTACAAAATGGGGCTATAAAGCGGGGGCAATTATACTCATGCGACCACTAATAAAGTAATGCCGCCCTCACACTTTCGTAGAAGATTCATGTACCATTCACACACAAATGTGACTCAAATCACAATAGAGATGCAATTTACGCAAACGATAAACAAAAACATTAGATTTTATTCACATATACCGAATGCGCGATGGCTATTTTGCCAAATTTGCGTTGCAATCGATTGCTTTGACTCTTTTCTAAGCAAAAAAAGTTCATTTGATATCGTAACTAAATGTTTGGAATGATTAACATTTCCTTGGTTTCCATAGGTTGGCATATCCGGAGCATCGGTCTCTAACACCAAGCTCTCAAGCGGCAATTTAGCGATGGTTGTGCGTGTTTTTTGTGCTCTTGGGTAAGTTATCGTTCCACCGACGCCAATATAGAAACCAAGCTTGATCCACACCAAAGCTTGCTGTTCACTTCCTGAAAAACCGTGAATTACCCCACCTAAAGTAAACTTGTGCTGCTTTATTAGTTGAATAAGACGGTTGTAAGACTTCCTTTCATGGATAATCAGAGGCAAATTAAACGCCTTGGCAAACTCCATTTGTTGGATGAAAAAGCGCTCTTGTTTCTCCTGTTCCACATCCACAAAAAAGTCCAACCCACACTCGCCAATGGCCACACACTGACGTGTTTTTGAAGCGAGTAATTGATGAAGTTCTTCAAATTGCACCGCATCCGCTTGCTCTAAAAAGTAAGGATGGAAGCCTAATGCGTAGTAAACATTGGGGTGAGATTGTGCAATTTTTTCAAGCTTATGCCAGTTGTTTTGACCTATAGAAGGGATGAGTAACTTCTCGACTTGAGCCTGTTTTGCCTCTTTGATGTACCCATCAATGCTCTGCTCATGTGTAAAACTTTGCCCAAACGCCTCAAAGTCCGCGTGGCAATGGGTATCAAATAGCGGAAAATCACTTGTTTGCTGCGTCATCATTCCCACTCTCAGCTTGCTGCCCTTGAGGATCTCGACGATAAGGAACACAGCTGCGCTTGTTTTCAGGTGTCAAACCAAGCTCTTCACACCACTTATCGTATTTCCTAACCCAAGCTTTTATCCAACCCAACATATTTACCTCAAGCTTATTGTCTAAAATGGCACGCATTAAAAAACGCCTATTGCAGAACAATAGACGTTTTTGTTTAACTCGAATAGAGATCGAAGAAATTAGTGCTCGCGCGTCGCTCGGAACTTAACGTCAGGGAAACGTTCTGAAGCTAGGTTCAGGTTCACCATCGTTGGTGCGATGTAAGACAGGTTATCACCGCCATCTAGCGCCAGGTTAGATTGGTTCTTACGTTTGAACTCTTCCAGTTTCTTAGCGTCATCACACTCAACCCAACGAGCTGTTGCAACGTTAACACCTTCGTAGATAGCTTCTACGTTGTATTCTGCTTTCAAGCGCGCTACAACCACGTCGAACTGAAGTACACCAACCGCACCAACGATCAGGTCGTTGTTCTGCATAGGGCGGAATACTTGCACTGCGCCCTCTTCTGAAAGCTGAACCAAGCCTTTTAGAAGTTGCTTCTGCTTCAGAGGATCACGTAGACGAATACGGCGGAATAGCTCAGGCGCAAAGTTTGGAATACCAGAGAACTTCAGGTTCTCACCTTGAGTAAAGGTATCACCAATCTGAATTGTGCCGTGGTTGTGTAGACCGATAATGTCACCTGCATACGCTTTTTCAGCACGAGCGCGGTCGCCCGCCATGAAAGTTACCGCATCAGAAATGCTGACGTTCTTACCGGTACGAACATGGTTCATCTTCATACCTTGGCTGTAAGTACCAGATACGATACGCATGAAAGCGATACGGTCACGGTGTTTAGGGTCCATGTTTGCTTGGATCTTAAATACGAAACCAGAGAACTTCTCTTCTGTCGCAACAACATCACGCTCGTTAGCTTGACGAGTTTGCGGTGCTGGAGCCCACTTCGTTAAGCCATCAAGCATATGGTCAACACCAAAGTTACCCAGTGCGGTACCGAAGTAAACAGGTGTTAGCTCACCAGCAAGGAACAGATCTTGATCAAACTCAGGACAAGCACCGATAACAAGCTCTAGCTCTTCACGTACGCTTTCCGCTAGATCAGCACCTACCGCTTCATCTAGATCAGGATTATCTAAACCTTTGATGATACGAACTTCTTGGATCTCGTGGCCGTGGCCAGATTCGTACAAGATCGTTTCATCACGGTGAATGTGGTAAACACCTTTAAACTCTTTACCACAACCAATTGGCCATGAAATTGGAGCACAAGCCATACCTAGCTCGCTTTCTACTTCATCAAGCACTTCCATAGGGTCACGAACGTCACGGTCAAGTTTGTTCATAAACGTTACGATTGGTGTATCACGTAGACGCGTTACTTCCATCAGTTTACGAGTACGATCCTCGACACCTTTCGCAGCATCGATAACCATCAAACAAGAGTCAACCGCCGTTAATGTACGGTACGTATCTTCCGAGAAATCTTCGTGTCCTGGAGTATCGAGTAGGTTTACTAGGCAATCATTGTATGGGAATTGCATTACCGACGTAGTTACCGAGATACCACGTTCTTTTTCCATCTCCATCCAGTCAGATTTAGCGTGCTGGTTAGAGCCACGGCCTTTTACGGTACCCGCTTTCTGAATCGCGTTTCCGAATAAAAGAACTTTTTCAGTAATCGTGGTTTTACCCGCATCCGGGTGAGAGATAATTGCAAACGTTCTACGTTTGCTCACTTCTTGTTGGAAAGACATAGTCGCCCTTTGCTGATCTAAAGCGTAAAAAGGGCAAGTAGATAATACTTGCCCTTGAATTCTGTGTGCGGATTATACAGAAAGCGTGTCACTTTCTAAAGGGTCAGTTTGCACCCTATTTTGCCGCTTATTCTCTGCTTAGCGAAAAGCGACAAGATGGCTAGTTAAAAGACATAAAAAGATAGCTCATAATGATGGCGTCTTCTTGTCCTTGCTTGGTTGGGTAATAGTTACGACGGCGGTCCACCTCATTAAAGCCAACCTTTTCGTAAAGATTAAACGCGTTCACATTACTTTCGCGAACCTCTAACCACGCGCTTTCTGCGTTAGCTTGTTCACACATATCTAGGAAGTGCTCAGTCAGCGCTTTACCGTAGCCTTTGCCTTGTTGGCTTGGATCCACAGCAATATTTAATAGCGTTACTTCACCAACGATATTCTGCGCGAAGAAGTAGCCGACGACTCGCCCATCGACTTCAAGAACATGATGACAAGCGCCTCGACTATCTAGATCTCGGATCATATTTTCTGACCATGGATGAGAGTGCGCAGCCTGTTCTATCTGCCAAATAGCGTCTAGATGATGTGATGAAGTCGGTAAAAATTGATTAGTCATATGCACAAATTTGTTGCCATAAGTCACGGCGATGTTGGTTATTGCCATTGATGTCGGACAACAATGAGGATTGCAGTGTTTTAGCTTTAATCTCTTGAGTCGATTCACAACCTGCAAACCACACCCATTCAACATCACCAAGTTCGATAGAGGTTAGGTGTTGAGGCTGAATATGTAGTGCCTGAGATAAATCAAGCTTGATACTTTTCAGCACACGCTCAAACATCACTGCGAGCTCGCCCTGAGGTTTTTCAGGCGAAACCAACAGTAACTTGCAATCGCTCGCTAGCGGAGTCAGTTTTGATTCATAACCCGCCAAACGTTCTGGATGACTAAGCTCCCATTGGCTTATGCCCATCTCTTGCAGGTACTGTGCGTGTGTTTGTGACATATCTAGGGTTATAACCTTAGGTTGGTGGTCGGCGGTTTGTTTGAACGAACTTCAAAACCGCTTATGAGAGTTGGGCTGATACTAACAAAAAATAAAGGAGCATCAAGCTCCTTTATTTAGACTAAATCAGTTTGCGTCATATTGCGTGAGAAGTAGCCTTATAACTCATTGAATTCTTGGCTGTAAGCCACTTCACCAGCATGCCCAGTAAGTGCACCTTCAACCAACTCAATGGCTTGAAAAGCACCTTCAGGTACATCCCAAGCGCAACTCAAACCAAATTCGCTCGCGGCTTTGAAACCAAAACGACCGTAGTACGCAGGGTCGCCAAGCACGACACAGGCTGGGTAACCAAAATCAACCAAAGTAGAGAAAGCATCTTCAACCAATGCTTTGGCAATACCTTGATTGCGAAACTCTTCTTTCACTGCAAGCGGAGCAAGCCCTTGCCAGTTATGATCGTCACCATGCAGCGTGATCGGGCTAAACATCAGGTGCCCAACAACCTCGCCTTCATCAGAACAAGCCACCAGCGACAGCGTTAAATGACTATTCTCACGCAAGCTCATAACCAGGCTGGCTTCTGCATCCGTTTCAAAAACAGATTTCAATAAACGATCAATGACAAGTATATCTGCCGGTGCTTCAGTTCGAATAAGCATTCATTACCTCACTTTGTGTATCCGGGGATTGTACTCCCTTCTGCACAAAATCAGCTAATTGATTTAACAAAGTTTTCAAGGGAGTTGGCAATAAGTCTAAATCTACGCTGTCCATCAAGTTTTTGACCTCTAAACCAAGCTCTGTATCGCCCTCTATAGACAGTCTACGCTGGAAGAAAAGCGTGTCAGGGTCTTCTTTACGACCGGCAATCAGTACAAGATCATTGAGATTCCCGCTAAAGCTTACATCTTCAGCAACCTCTTTATCTGCTACAACCAGTTGCTCATTTTGGTAGCTAATACACCAACTTAACCCCATATCCTTTATCGAGACTTTAAGCCATTTATCTTCTAGGAACTCAAAGTCACCGTCTTCTAGCGCCTCTTTGAATACATTCTTAAGCCCCTCTAACAAGGCTCTTTTTTGTACTGTTTTAGGCAATAACTGGACTGGAGATCGCAAAATTGATGCGGCATTTTGAACTAGTTGAGTGCGAATCTTGTTTATCACGTGACTTATCCGTAACTTTGTCAATAATATGGAATGCATCATAGATGATGTTAAGATCTCAGTTACTGTTATGTATCAAATTAACTTCTGTTTGATGCCCGACCTTTAATATCCTGAAAATCACAGTTATAGTAATTCAGGTAATGAGAATTACAGCGGATCGCTGCACTCACAGGTAAATATCGATAACCACACAAAAGTAATAACTATTTATCGATTGTGAATAATCAAGCTCTTGGAGAATTGGTAGTACTTTGATGCCTCCCCAGCAACTACAACATTGGTTTACCCAGCTAACTGCAAACAGCCCTTTCTTTTTTGCAGTGCTTGATGCTCAACATAACTACTTTATGGTGAATGAGCGTTATTGCGATATTGCTGGTTTGAGCCAAGCTGAACTTGCAGGCATGAACGACCGCCAAACCTTAGGCGAACAATTCTATCAACACCTAAAGCCTTACTACGAACGCGCATTCAACGGCGAAACCATTGAAGCCGAAGTCACCCTCAACGAAACTGACCTTGATACTAGCCTCCACTTCAGCTTGTCTCCACTGACCAATGGTAAGAATACGGATTACATCGTCTTCCACGCCTTCGATACGTCAGAAAATCAAGTACTGGTTCGTTCTTTAGAAGAGTCCGAAGCAAAATTCCATAAGCTCTCTCAACTGCTACCCGACGGGCTACTATTGGTTGAAAACGACTACATTTTGTCGTCTAATCCAGCTGCTGCACGCCTGCTTGGTTTTAACTCCACCACCGAATTGATTGGTGAAGAGTTAGGACGCTTATTTATCGATGAACAAACCAAAACAGTCTTCAATAACAGCCTCAGCTCTATTATTTCTGAGTCTGGTTTGGTTTGCTTAACGGGTGCCAGATGCGGCTTCGAACGTAAAGTTCAACTGCACATAGACTCAACCGCTATTCTTGGAAGCAGCACCCAACTGGTACTCATTCAAGACGCTCAAGAGACAACCAAACAATACACCCCAGCCAATAGTGAAGATGCCTACATAGACGCGCTGACTAAACTCTACAATCGAGTCGGTTTTACCAAGCGCCTAGAGCAATTCATTCACAACGATACACCGGTTGTCATGATGTACTTAGATATTGATAACTTTAAAAATATCAATGACTCGCTAGGGCATCATATTGGCGATAAAGTGATCAAAGAAGTGGCTTCACGCCTTAAACGATTACTGCCTCGTCAAGCGGTGGTCGGCCATTTAGGCGGCGATGAATTTGGTATCATTCTGCCAGAACCGGAACACCCTAGAACCGCAGAAACACTAGCAGAAAAGATCATTTCACTGATCAATCAGCCTTTTGACCTTCACCATTTTAGTAAGCGCCTAGCTTGCTCGATTGGTAGCGTACGCTTTCCTCAAGACGGCACCGATGCGCGTATCTTGCTGCAAAATGCCGATACCGCGATGTATGAAGCCAAAGATCGTGGTCGTAACCGCTTAATTAAGTTCAACGAGCAGATGAACAAAGAAGCACGCATGCGACTGTGGCTTGAGATAGAGCTTCAGAAGGCGCTGCAACAAAACGGACTCGAGGTTTGGTATCAACCAAAAGTAAACGCCCGTGACTTCACCATCAATGGCGCAGAAGCTCTAGTTCGTTGGAAGCACCCTGTTGAAGGTTATATCAGCCCAGCTGCGTTTATCCCAGTAGCAGAGCGGGCTGGTCTTATTGAACAACTTGGTCGTGTAGTCATGCGTGAAGTCTTTGCGACCGTTAAGCGTTGGAAGATGCAAGGGATTCTACCTGGTCGTGTGGCAATCAACCTTTCTCCAGAACAGTTTGGTAACCCTAAACTGATTGATTACATGGAGAAGTTACTACGCTCGACAGAGCTAGACCCAAGTGCGATTACCTTTGAGCTCACTGAAAGCGCCGTGATGAGTGATAGTGAACACACAGTACAAATGCTTAACGCGATTAAAAAACTCGGCTTTGCTCTATCGATTGATGATTTCGGTACCGGTTACTCTTCTCTGTCTTACCTTGCTCGCTTCCCGATTGATGAGCTTAAAATAGACCGTGCTTTCATCTCAGATATCGATACCCTACCAAAACAGATCACCGTGATTGAAAACATCATCAACCTAGGTAAATCTCTCGATTTAACTGTGGTTGCAGAAGGTGTCGAAACCAGTGAACAAGCAACGCTATTGTCGAATCTAAACTGCAGCTCGATTCAAGGTTTCCACTTCTATCGCCCACAACCAAAACAAGATGTTGAAGAGCTGTTCGCTCAAAACCGCCGCCATAAGAACTAATTAGACGATTCGACCACGCACTTCAAAGCCACAGCAACATACAAAACGACCATTCGTCAGTACCTCAAACGGAGTAAAAGCAGATTTATCCATCTAAACCTGCCTTACATCAATTCCGTCATTCACAATTCTTCATAAAATGCCCGCTTCAACTTAATTTTACTGGTAGTGAGCAAATGGAACTCTTATGCCCAGCGGGTAACTTACCTGCTTTGAAAACCGCCATTGATTGCGGTGCGGATGCTGTCTATATCGGATTCAAAGACGATACCAATGCCCGACACTTTGCAGGCCTAAACTTTGCGGGTAAAAAGCTCGATCGTGCTGTGCAGTATGTGCATGACCACAACAAGAAAATTCATGTTGCTTTAAATACATTTGCTCACCCAAATGGCTTCGAGCGTTGGACTAACGCCGTGGACAACGCAGCAGCTTTAGGTGTTGATGCACTGATCATCGCTGACATCGCTGTGCTTGAGTACGCTGCAAACAAATATCCAGATCTAGAACTGCACCTATCAGTTCAAGCTTCTGCAACCAATGCCGCTGCGATCGACTTCTACCACAAAAACTTCAACGTAAAACGTGTCGTACTGCCGCGAGTGTTATCGATTCATCAGGTCAAACAGCTTTCTCGTAACATCACTTCTGACGTTGACCTTGAAGTATTCGCTTTCGGTAGTTTGTGCATCATGGCAGAAGGCCGTTGCTACCTCTCTTCATACATGACGGGCGAATCACCAAATACAGTGGGTGCTTGCTCTCCGGCGAAATACGTTCGCTGGCAAGAGACAGAAACTGGCCTGGAATCTCGCTTGAACGAGATCCTTATCGATAAGTATGAAGCAGGTGAGAACGCTGGCTACCCAACGCTGTGTAAAGGCCGCTTTGAAGCGGATATCGATGGTGAACGCAAGCGTTATCATGCACTCGAAGAGCCTACCAGCCTTAACACACTATCAATGCTTCCAGAGTTATTCGCCGCTAATGTTGCTTCAGTGAAGATTGAAGGTCGTCAGCGTAGCCCTGCTTATGTAGAACAAGTGACTCGTACTTGGCGTGCAGCCATCGACCGCTACTTAGCGAACCCTGAACAATACCAAGTTGAACAAGCTTGGAATGCGACACTGGCGAATGTATCGGAAGGTACACAAACCACGCTTGGCGCTTACCATCGCAAATGGCAATAGAGCCAAATGGAGAACTCAATGAAATACGCATTAGGCCCTCTACTTTATTTCTGGCCAAAACAAGACGTTGAAAGCTTCTATGAGCAAGCAAAATCAAGCTCTGCAGACATCATCTACCTAGGTGAAGCCGTGTGTTCAAAGCGTCGAGAGATGAAAGCGAAACACTGGATGGACATCGCTAAAGAGCTGTCCGCTTCAGGTAAGCAAGTGGTATTGTCGACCATGGCATTGCTCGAAGCGCCGAGCGAAGTCAACATCATGAAGAAGTACATTGATAACGGTGACTTTGCGATTGAAGCCAATGATGTGTCTGCTATTCAGCTTGCAAGCGAAAGTAAAGTGCCTTTCGTGGTTGGCCCTGCGGTAAACACTTACAATGCACGCACGCTGAACCTATTCTTAAAGCAAGGTATGACGCGCTGGTGTATGCCAGTCGAGCTTTCTCGTGAATGGCTGAGCAATGTGATGACGCAGTGTGAAGAGCTCAATATTCGCAACAAGTTTGAAGTCGAAGTGTTCAGCCACGGTTACTTGCCTCTTGCTTATTCAGCACGCTGTTTTACGGCTCGCGCAGAAAATAAAGCCAAAGACGACTGTGAAACCTGCTGTATCAAGTACCCAACAGGTCTTCAAGTTGAGAGCCAAGAAGGTCAGTCTGTCTTCAACCTTAACGGCATCCAGACTCAATCAGGCTACTGCTACAACTTGGTGAATGACTTACCAAACATGCATGACTTAGTGGATGTGGTTCGTTTAAGCCCACTTGGTGTTGATACCTTCTCTGAAATCAATAACTTCAGAGCCAACGAACAGGGTCAAAATCCAATGAAGATTGAGAGCCGCCAGTGTAATGGCTATTGGCATCAGCTTGCAGGTTTAGACGTTAAAAACATCTAGCCTCAACGATTGAGCCGAATAACAAATATAAAAGGTCTAGCATTTGCTAGACCTTTTTAGTTCGCCTCAAGAAAAGCGACCTATGCCGTTGCGGTTTCCATCGGCGAGGCGTCGAGCTTCTTTACGTCTTTGTAGAGCATCACCATCACCACTACGCTCAGCGCGATATTAGACAATGGATACGCAATCCAGATCCCCGGCACGCCATATAGCTTAGGCATAATGTACAGGAACGGCAGTTGAATCAGCATGTTACCTATCGTCACAAACATCGCCTTGCTGCCCTTGTTCACCGCCTGGTAATAAGCCCCCGCAACCACCAAGAAGCCATCAAGCGCCAATGCAAACATGTGCAGTCTAATACCCAATACGGTGTACTCAACTAACTGAGGTTCGTCCGAGTTAAACACTGAAACAAACTCACGCGGGAATACGTTCAATAGCAACACAAACGCGACACCAATCAAGACCGAACTCGACATCGCAATCTTAAGCAACTTGCGAATATTCGCTTGGTTACGTGCGCCATGGTTGTAGCTCACCAATGGTTGCATACCGTTAGCGATACCTTCCGCAGTGAGGTAATAAACCGTCACGATATAGCCCAAAATAGCGTAAGCACCAATCATCAACTGGTCGCCATATTGAGAGAACAAAGCGTTGTGCAATGCCACCATCATTGAGCCATAAGCGTACATAAAGAAGCTTGATGTACCAATCGCGAAAATCTGTGGGATTACCGCAAGCTTCAATCTCAATTCACTCCAACGTAAACGCAGGTTTGCACGGCGTGAGAAGAAGTACGCGAGACCCAAAGCCGTTACCACAAACTGAGCAATCGCTGTAGCCAATGCCGCGCCCATCAACTCCCATCCAAATAGAGCGATAAGCACGTAATCCAGAACGATATTAATCACCGCACCAATAATCATCAGGATTGTGGCTAAGTTCGGGCTATCGTCGTTACGCAGTAGAAACGGCATTGCGATAGAACCCAAGGTAAATACACTGGCGCCAATCAAGATGTGTAAGTACTGCAAGCCGAGCTCATACACTCGCCCTTCAGCGCCCTGCCAAAGCAAGAAATTATCGGCAAACAGATACAGCAATACAGAAACAATTGGTGTTATGGCTAACAACAAGGTTAAACCCGTAGCTAAGATCTGCTTGGCACCTTGAGTGTCTTTTTCACCTTGACGAATCGATACCAGCGCACCAGTACCGACACCCACCAGCATACCTAGGCCAAGAATCGAACCGATCACCGGCCACGCGACGTTGATACCCGCCAGCCCATCAGCGCCGACATAACGACCGATAAAGATGCCATCTACCACTTGGTAGAGGCCATTAACCAGCATCGCTGCTACCGTTGGGATTGTGTATCGCCAAAATTGACGACTAATTGAGTTACTCATCTCTTACTCTACTTTCATTGTGAGTTACATATCAGTGGGATATGACTCGATAAATTAGTTAATAAGGCTAACTAAATATCTAAATTAATTACTTCAACGCTTTGTCTAATAACTGGTTCAATTGCGTAGACTCTTGCTCAGACAAATGACTTTCCAGTATTTGTGCCATCACATGATAGATCTTGCTCTCTTCTTCTAAACCTAGCTCTGCTTTGTGCGTCAGTACTACGAGTTTAGATCTCGCGTCTTCCAATGAAGCCTTACGCTCGACCAGACCTTTTCTCTCAAGCCTTTGAACCATAGTGGTCGCTGAAGGCTTAGTCACTTGCATTTCAATAGCAAGATCGGTCAATCGAATCGGCTCAGGAGAGGCCTGAATCACCTTCAAGTAATCATATTCATTGAAGCTCAACTGGCAGATAGGATCTTCATTTACCTGTGTCCGCCATACTTTCGAGGCGAAGCGTTCTATCTTCTCTAAATTCTGGTTCAGCATACTCACCCAATCAAAGAATGGCATTTAGTTAGCAAGACTAACTATTTTAATCTTGTTTAAATAAAAAGCAATCCAAAACGAGACAAAGACCATAAAAAATAGGCGCAAAAAAGCCGCTGACTGGCAGCGGCTTTGATAGTAAAAATAATCTATTTAGCGAGCATCAGCTTCTTGCTCTGCTTCAGCTAGCTTAGCTTGAGCGAGGTGCTCTGCTTTTAGCGTAGTGAAAATACGGCTCAACTCTAAGAAAGAGTAACGATGCTCAACGTATTCGAATACGTTAAAAGAGACCGACAACTTATACAAAGAGATCGCATTCGCGTAGTCACCGTTCATGTGGTAACGCTTAGCCAGATAGAAATATGTCTCAGTTAAACGCTGTGCCAGCAACGTGTTATCACGAGTACCGGTTAAGATCGCTTTGAATGCCTGCTCTTCAGTGATGTCATCGAGCATGATAGCAACCAATACCCAACCCCACTGCTCATCATGATTCTCATAACGTTTTTGCAGGTCAAGCTTAGCTTGCTCTGGCGTTAGCTCATGCTGAATGATGTATAACCAAAGCGCGCGGAATGGATCGCTCGGATCATCGGCGTAGTGCTTCATCATTTCTTCATTGGCTAAGTCGTAACGCTCACCATAATAGAGTGCGATAGCGCGGTTTCTCTCAGCATATGAATTCGCAGGATCAAGCTCGAGCGTAGAGTCGAAAGATTCATAAGCCGCATCAAACTCCCCTACTTGCGTGAAGTAGACGCCCAAAAGGTTGAAGATATCAGGCTGAGCAGGGTTCAATGAAAGAGACTGATTGAAGTCTAAACGCGCTAAATCCCTTAGACCGACACTGTCGTAGTAGTTGCCACGTTCAAACAGCATCTTAGCTCTAACTTCATCATTCAGATCTGGGCGCTGCAGTAGCTGACTCAAACGTGCAATCTGAACTTCTTGCTGAACGCTTGGTTGCAATGGCACAGCCATAGGCGGGTAAACCCAACTTGAGGCGTTATCTGATGTTGTTGCACAACCAGTTAGTACAAGCAGTAAACACATACTCGCGGTTTGAAACCATTTCACAAATAATTACTCCTGTTATGAACGCAATTAAAAAGGGGAGCGATATGCTCCCCTTTATAACATGCTTTGTTGACGATAGGTTAAAAATCACTAAAAAGCGATATCACTATCGACACACTGAGAATTACTCAGCAGCAGGTGCTTCGCCTTCAGCCGGCGTTTCAACTGCTTCTTTCATGCTTAGACGTACACGGCCTTGACGGTCAATCTCAAGAACCTTAACAGGAACTTCTTGACCTTCAGTTAGGTAGTCAGACACTTTCTCAACGCGCTTGTCAGCGATTTGAGAGATGTGTACTAGACCATCTTTACCTGGAAGGATAGTTACGAATGCACCGAAGTCAGCTAGGCGAGCAACTTTACCTTGGTAAATGCGGCCAACTTCAACTTCAGCTGTGATCTCTTCGATACGACGGATAGCTTCTTTAGCAGCAGCGCCTTCAGTAGCAGCAATCTTGATTGTGCCGTCGTCTTCGATTTCGATCGTAGTACCAGTTTCTTCACAAAGAGCACGGATAACTGCGCCGCCTTTACCGATAACATCTTTGATCTTATCAGAGCTGATTTTCATTGTGTGGATACGTGGAGCGAATTCAGAGATATCTTCACGAGCACCAGAGATAGCTTCATCCATTACAGAAAGAATGTGCTTACGTGCACCTTGCGCTTGGTTAAGAGCAATTTGCATGATCTCTTTAGTGATACCTTCGATCTTGATGTCCATTTGAAGTGCAGTGATACCGTCGTTAGTACCTGCTACTTTAAAGTCCATGTCACCTAGGTGGTCTTCGTCACCAAGGATGTCAGAAAGAACTACGAAGTCATCGCCTTCTTTAACAAGACCCATTGCGATACCCGCAACAGAAGACTTGATTGGAACACCTGCGTCCATAAGCGCTAGAGATGTACCACATACAGAAGCCATTGAAGAAGAACCGTTAGATTCAGTGATTTCCGATACAACACGAACTGTGTATGGGAACTCATCAACAGAAGGCATTACTGCAGCGATACCACGCTTAGCTAGCTTACCGTGGCCGATTTCACGACGCTTAGGAGAACCTACAAAACCAGTTTCGCCAACACAGTATGGAGGGAAGTTGTAGTGTAGTAGGAAGTTATCTTTACGCTCGCCTGTTAGCTCATCGATGATTTGAGCGTCACGCTGTGTACCAAGCGTAGCAGTAACGATAGCTTGAGTTTCACCACGAGTGAATAGAGAAGAACCGTGAGTACGTGGAAGAACGCCAGTGCGAACGTCTAGTGCACGAACCATGTCTTTTTCACGGCCATCGATACGTGGGTTACCAGCGATGATGCTGCGACGTACCACTGTTTTCTCTAGGTCGTGGAAGATAGAGTGAACTTCTTTTAGGTTTACTTCTTCGTCTTCAGATACTAGTACTTCGTTAACTTCAGCCGCGATCTCGTGGATACGGTCGTAACGAGTCATTTTCTCTGTGATTTGGTAAGCTTCAACTAGCTTAGCTTCTGCAAGCTCAGCGATGCGAGTGTTAAGCGCAGTGTTCTCTTCTGGAGCAACCCAATCCCATGCAGGAGTAGCAACTTCAGCTGCGAATTCGTTGATCGCGTTGATAACAACTTGTTGTTGATCGTGACCAAATACTACCGCTGATAGCATCTCTTCTTCTGTTAGGTTGTCTGCTTCAGACTCAACCATTAGAACCGCACCAGCAGTACCAGAAACAACAAGGTCAAGCTTAGACGTTTCTAGCTCAGTGTTGCTTGGGTTAAGTACTAGTTGACCGTCGATGTGACCAACACGTGCTGCACCGATAGGACCATTGAACGGGATACCAGAGATAGCAAGTGCTGCAGAAGTACCGATCATTGTTACCATGTCAGGCTGAACGTCTGGGTTAACAGACATTACTGTAGCGATAACTTGAACTTCGTTCTTGAATGCATCTGGGAAAAGAGGACGAATTGGACGGTCGATTAGACGAGCCGTTAGTGTTTCGCCTTCTGATGGACGACCTTCACGCTTGAAGAAGCCACCTGGGATTTTACCAGCAGCGTATGTACGCTCTTGGTAGTTAACCGTTAGAGGGAAAAAGTCTTGACCTTGTACCGCTTCTTTTTTACCAACAACAGATACGAATACTGAAGTATCGTCCATTGTTACCATAACTGCTGCAGTAGCTTGACGAGCAATAACGCCAGTTTCTAGAGTAACTGTGTGGTTACCGTACTGAAACGTTTTTACAACTGGTTTCTCAAACATTGTATTTCCTTTATCTAAAGATTGTTCTTTAGAGTCAGTAAGTTGAAACCCAAAAATCACCAATCGCGACTAGTCGAAGCAGACGGATTTTATGGGCTGTATCGAAAAAATACAGCGTACATCCACTTTGAATAGTCGCGACCTATTGGCCGACATCTGTGACTGTAACTTCTGGGTCGTATAATACCTATACAGTTAGCTGTACAGGCGAGGCATAGTATAAACTATTTTTATATACAGGGATATTTTCGTACTGAAAAAGCTCCGTGAAATAGCTCAAACTCTGTCTTTCAGGCACAAAAAAAGGAGCAATAAATGCTCCTTTTTCTTCAAACAGTCTTTGCAGACATCGCTATTAGCGACGTAGGCCTAGGCGCTTGATTAGGTCTTGGTAACGAGAAAGGTCTTTACCTTTCAGGTAGTCAAGAAGCTTACGACGGCTAGAAACCATACGTAGAAGACCACGACGGCTGTGGTGATCGCCTTTGTGAGCTTTGAAGTGACCTTGTAGGTGGTTGATAGAAGCAGTAAGTAGTGCTACTTGTACTTCTGGTGAACCTGTGTCGCCTTCAGAGCGCGCGTATTCTGCAACGATTGCTGCTTTAGTTTCTGCATTCAGAGACATAATTCTCTCCTGATAAGAGTAGTTTAATATTTGTAGCAGCCAATCTCTGATTCAGCCGCTACGCGAGCCGAGGATTATAGGGAAGTTTGTCATTTGGTGCAATAACAATCGATGGCCTTAGAAACGAAAAAAGCGAAGCGCTTAAATTAAGCGTTCGCTTTCTACTTTATTGATTCGCTTTTCAAGGCTAAACACCAATACCTAACTCGGTTTCAGCGTTACGCTTGTGGCTCTTCATCTCTGAAAACAACCAAACGTTTCGGTGCAACTCGGCCATCGTCCGCAATCTGAGCAACGCCAACAAACAGCTTCTCTTCGCCGCTTGTCATGCGAACCGTACCTTCCGTTGGCGCACCAGCAACCTGAACAGGCATACCGTGCTGAACCAAATCTGTCAGTTCGGCATTGAGGTTTACTTCTGGTAGATCTTCAACGGCAGTATCCATTGGCATTAGTAACGGGTCAAGCAGCTCTTTAGGTGCAATCTCTTGCTCCTGCGCTTGCTCTAGGATCTCGTTAAGCTGCTCCAATGTTACCATGCGCTCGTAAGGGTATTTCGCAACACCAGTACGACGAAGCATGGTCACGTGAGCACCACACCCTAGCATTTCGCCAAGGTCATCCGTGATCGTGCGGATGTAAGTACCTTTTGAACAGTGCACTTCCATCTCAACCTCATCACCTTCAAAGCGAAGCAGATCAATCGAGTAGACAGTGATCTTACGTGATTCACGTGGGACTTCAATACCAGCACGAGCGTACTCGTACAATGGCTTGCCTTGGTACTTCAATGCAGAGAACATCGATGGTACTTGGTCTGTTTCACCTTTGAAGCTTTCAATGCAACGCTCAAGTTGCTCTTGAGTCACATTCACTTCACGAGTTTCAACCACTTCACCATCTGAATCCGAAGTGTTGGTACGCTCACCAAGCTTAGCGATCACAACGTAGCGTTTGTCAGAATCTAGAAGAAACTGAGAGAACTTCGTCGCTTCACCAAGACAGATTGGCAGCATGCCGGTCGCAAGAGGATCCAGAGCACCTGTGTGCCCTGCCTTCTCTGCAAAGTAAATACGCTTTACTTTTTGCAGTGCATCATTAGATGAAATGCCCGTTGGCTTATCTAACAGAATTACCCCATTAATAGGGCGACCTTTACGACGGCGAGCCATTACTCTTCGCCCTTAGACTGAGTGTCGTCAGTGCGGCCTGCAGCTTCTTGCTTACGCTTGTCGTCATTCAGAACTTCACTTACTAGGTTAGACATACGCATGCCTTCTACTAGTGTGTTGTCGTAAGTAAAACGAACTTCTGGTGTTAGGCGGTGACGAATACGCTTGCCTAGCGCCATACGGATTGGCACTTCATGCTCTTTAAGAGCAGCAAGGCATGATTCAGGTGTTTGCTCACCAATACATAGGAAAGTAACGAATACTTTTGCGTACGCAAGGTCACGAGACACTTCTACGTCTGAGATCGTTACCATACCAATACGTGAATCACGAACTTCACGTTGTAGGATAAGAGCAAGCTCTTTTTGAAGCTGCTGAGACACACGTTGTGTGCGGCTAAATTCTTTTGACATTTTCTTTTCTCACTTAGAAAGATGGGGGGCTTGGTAATTACCAGCCCCCCATGGTGTATTCAACAACCGATTACTTCTTACCTTTACTAGTAATGTTAGTAACCTTAGTCAATATGTCGAGTCGTACAGACGATTAGTCTAGAGTACGTTTAACCTCAACGATTTCGAATACTTCGATCTGGTCACCAACGCGTACGTCGTTGTAGTTCTTAACGCCGATACCACACTCGTAACCATTCTTAACTTCTTGAACGTCGTCTTTGAAGCGACGAAGTGACTCTAGTTCACCTTCGTAGATAACAACGTTGTCGCGTAGTACGCGGATTGGGTTGTTACGCTTAATTACGCCTTCAGTAACCATAGAACCAGCGATCGCGCCAAGTTTAGGTGACTTAAATACGTCACGAACTTCAGCAAGACCAATGATCTCTTGTTTGAATTCAGGAGCAAGCATACCGCCCATTGCCTGTTTCACTTCGTCGATCAGTTGGTAAATGATTGAGTAGTAACGTAGATCTAGGTTTTCGTTCTGAACCGTGTTACGCGCAGTTGCGTCAGCACGAACGTTGAAACCAAGGATGATAGCGTTAGAAGCTGCTGCAAGTGTTGCGTCAGTTTCAGTAATACCACCAACACCAGAACCTACGATGTTCACTTTAACTTCGTCAGTTGATAGTTTCAGTAGAGAGTCAGCAATTGCTTCTACAGAACCTTGAACGTCAGCTTTAAGTACTACGTTCAGTTCAGCAACTTCACCAGCTGCCATATTAGAGAACATGTTCTCTAGTTTCGCTTTCTGTTGACGAGCTAGTTTCACTTCACGGAATTTACCTTGACGGTAGTTCGCAACTTCACGAGCTTTACGCTCATCACGTACTACTGTTGCTTCATCACCTGAAGCTGGTACACCAGAAAGACCTAGGATCTCTACTGGGATAGAAGGACCAGCTGTCACTACTTCTTTACCGTTTTCATCGCGCATTGCACGAACACGGCCGTACTCTTGACCACAAAGAACGATGTCGCCTTTGTTTAGAGTACCAGACTGAACTAGGACTGTTGCAACTGGACCACGACCTTTATCAAGACGAGATTCAACAACAACACCAGATGCCATGCCTTCTTTAACTGCAGTCAGTTCAAGAACTTCAGATTGAAGAAGGATTGCTTCTAGAAGACCATCGATGTTTGTACCCTGTTTAGCAGAGATGTGAACGAACATGTTCTCACCGCCCCATTCCTCAGGGATTACGTCGTATTGAGCTAGCTCATTCTTAACGTTGTCTGGGTTTGCACCCTCTTTATCGATCTTGTTCACAGCAACAATCAGAGGAACGCCTGCCGCTTTCGCGTGCTGGATCGCTTCGATTGTTTGTGGCATTACGCCATCGTCTGCTGCCACTACTAGTACAACGATATCTGTCGCTTGAGCACCACGTGCACGCATAGCAGTAAACGCCGCGTGTCCAGGAGTATCAAGGAAAGTGATCATGCCGTTGTCAGTATCTACGTGGTAAGCACCGATGTGCTGCGTGATACCGCCAGCTTCGCCAGAAGCAACGTGTGCTTTACGAATGTAGTCAAGTGTCGATGTTTTACCGTGGTCAACGTGACCCATGATAGTAACAACTGGAGCACGACCTTCAGCGATAGCATCGTTATCACGGTCTGCTAGTACTGCTTCTTCAAGTTCGTTTTCTTTACGTAGGATTACCTTGTGGCCCATTTCTTCAGCAACAAGTTGTGCTGTTTCTTGGTCAATCACTTGGTTGATAGTCGCCATAGCGCCCATCTTCATCATTACTTTGATAACTTCAGTTGCTTTAACTGACATCTTGCTAGCCAGTTCAGATACAACGATAGTTTCGCCGATAGCAACGTCAGACTTAGCAACAGTTGCTGACTTATCGAAGCCTTGCTGCATTGAAGTTGGTTTAGCAAGCTTACCTTTAGCACCACGACCACGTTGGTTACGACCACCACGGTTGTTGCCAGGTTGGTTAGCTGGAGCTGCTTTCTTCTTACGACGACGAGGCGCTTTTTCTTCTTTCTGGTCAGCTGCATCTTCAGCTTCACGAGCGTAAGTAGAAGTTGTCACGTGGTAGTCCGCAGACTTCTCTTGTTCTTTCTTCTTCTGCTCTTCTTCAGACCAGCGCGCTTCGTTCTCTTCAGCTAGCTTACGAGCTTCTTCAACTAGCTTCGCCGCTTCAGCTTCAGCTTTACGCTGTGCTTCTTGCTCTTGACGAGCTTTTAGTTCATCCGCTTCTTTTTTCGCTTGTGCGTTAGCGTCTGCATTTTTTGAATTCATGTCTTTTTTAGCCTTTTCAGCTTGGGCGCGTTGAGCTTTTTCTTCAGCATCACGTTTTGCATCCGCTTCACGTTTTGCTTTCTCATCAGCTTCGCGCTGTGCTTTCTCTGCAGCTTCACGTTTCGCAAGCTCTTCAGCTTCTTGACGTGCTTTCTCTTCCGCTTCACGCTTAGCTGCTTCCTCAGCTTCACGTTTCGCTTCATCTTCAATAGCGCTGCGCTTCACGTAAGTACGCTTTTTACGTACCTCTACTTGAACATCCTTACTCTTACCGCCTCCAGCGGCAACACTTAGCGTGCTGCGGGTCTTGCGTTGAAGAGTTAAACGAGTCGGCTCTGCTTCACCAGAAGTATCGCCATGCTCCTTTTTAAGGTGCGTTAGCAATGTTTGCTTCTCTGAATCAGTTACTTGATCCGACCCTGATTTCTTCATGCCTGCATCAGCAAGTTGTTCAATTAAGCGGTCAACTGGCGTACCAATCTCTTCACTCAGTGCTTTAACTGTTAATTGTGTCATACCGCTTTCTCTCCTTGCTGAATTATTCTTCGTCGCCGAACCAACAGATGTTACGTGCAGCCATAATTAGCTCGCCCGCACGTTCTGCAGTTAGGTCTTCAATGCCTTCTAGTTCATCAACGCCTTGGTCAGCTAGGTCTTCCAATGTTGCCACGCCTTTTGCTGCAAGTTTGTAGGCCATTTCACGCTCTAGGCCTTCAAGTGCTAGCAAGTCTTCAGCAGGTTCAACACCGTCAAACGTCTCTTCTTTCGCAAGTGCTAGAGTCGTTAGTGCATCTTTTGCACGGTTACGTAGTTCTTCAACGATACCTTCGTCTAGGCCATCAACTTCAAGAAGTTCGTTTACTGGTACGTAAGCCACTTCTTCTAGCGTAGAGAAGCCTTCTTCAACAAGTAGCTGAGCAAAGTCTTCTTCGATGTCTAGGTGCTTCATGAAGTTTTCAATCGAAGCAACCGCTTCTTCTTGGTGTTTCTTCTGAAGGTCTTCAACCGTCATTACGTTCAGTTCCCAACCAGTCAGTTGAG
Source organism: Vibrio sp. 99K-1 (assembly GCF_013114585.1). Taxonomy (NCBI): domain Bacteria; kingdom Pseudomonadati; phylum Pseudomonadota; class Gammaproteobacteria; order Vibrionales; family Vibrionaceae; genus Vibrio; species Vibrio sp. 99K-1. Next base: position 187,888 of record NZ_VTXF01000018.1, on the reverse strand, counting down.
ATGCTAGACGTACGTTTTGACCGCTACGGCCGATAGCTTGCGCTAGGTTGTCCGCTTCAACAGCGATGTCCATTGAGTGTGCATCTTCATCAACGATGATAGAAGCAACATCAGCAGGAGCCATTGCATTGATTACGAACTGAGCTGGGTTATCGTCCCAAAGAACGATATCGATACGCTCGCCGCCAAGCTCGCCAGATACAGCTTGTACACGTGCACCACGCATACCAACACACGCGCCCACAGGGTCAATACGCTTGTCGTTTGTTTTCACAGCGATTTTAGCACGAGAACCTGCGTCACGTGCAGCACCTTTAAGTTCAATTAGCTCTTCGCCAATCTCAGGTACTTCAACACGGAATAGCTCAGCTAGCATTTCAGGCTTAGAGCGAGTAATGAATAGCTGGAAGCCACGAGCTTCTGGTTTAACTGCGTATAGAAGACCACGTACACGGTCGCCTGGACGGAAGTTTTCACGAGGAAGTTGGTCATCACGTAGGATTACCGCTTCAGCGTTGTTACCTAGGTCTAGGATGATCGTGTCACGGTTAACTTTCTTAACCACACCAGTAACTAGCTCACCTTCGTTGTCGATGAACTGTTCAACGATTTGAGCACGCTCAGCTTCACGTACTTTTTGTACGATAACTTGCTTCGCAGTTTGAGTAGTAATACGGTCAAACGTTACTGACTCGATGTCATCTTCAATGAAACCGCCAAGTTCGATCTCTGGATCGTCGTACTTAGCAGCTTCAAGAGAAATCTCTTTTGTTGGGTTTTCAACAACTTCAACAGCTTCCCAGCGACGGAAAGTTTCGAAATCACCTGTTTTACGGTCGATTTCAACACGAACTTCAATTTCTAGTTCGCTTTTCTTTTTTGTTGCCGTTGCAAGCGCGATTTCAAGCGCTTCAAAAATACGCTCACGAGGAACTGCTTTCTCATTAGAAACAGCTTCTACTACCGCCAAAATTTCTTTGTTCATTAATCTAGCCTCTTAAGCTCTTCTCTCTAGGAGAACTAAAATTTAGGGATCAGGTTCGCTTTCGCAATATTGCTTAGGACGAATTCTTCTTCTTGTCCTTCAACCAATACTTTTACTGTCTCGCCTTCAATAGATTGGATATCACCTTTCCATTTACGACGGTTGCCGACAGCCATTTTCAAAACGATGCTTACCTCGTGACCAATAAATTGTTGGTAATGCTCTGCTTTGAACAGTGGTCTCTCTAAACCTGGTGAAGACACTTCAAGGTTATAAGCCACTGAAATTGGATCTTCAACATCCATTACGGCACTTACTTGGTGACTAACTTCAGCGCAGTCGTCTACATTGATGCCGTTTGGAGAATCGATGTAAATACGTAGCGTTGAGTGCTCACCAGCACGAATAAATTCTAATCCAACTAACTCATAACCTGATGCTGCTACTGGAGCGTCAAGCATTTCAGTAAGTTGTCTTTCTAAACCAGTCATTTAACCACTCCAGAAACAAAAAAAGGGCTCAAAGCCCAATTTAAATTCCAAGCAAACATTATCTAAACGCATTTACAAATGCTTAGATAACAAAAAACCCCGTATAAGCCGGGGTTTTTGTTGCTGGACCCTTATATGCTAAGTGCCATCACATTCGATATCACACTTAACTCACAGTGAGGTTCACACTGTGCAAACTTGCTACCAATCAAGACTAAATATAGCACTTAAAATTGGTTGCGGGAGCCGGATTTGAACCGACGACCTTCGGGTTATGAGCCCGACGAGCTACCAAGCTGCTCCATCCCGCGTCCGACTTGCGAGCATTATACGCCCAACAAGATGTTTTACAAGTTTGTAAACATGGTGCCGAGAGAGGGACTCGAACCCTCACACCCTAAGGCACTAGCACCTCATGCTAGCGTGTCTACCAATTTCACCATCTCGGCATCAAATCTTTACAGATTATTGTGGAATCTCGTCGCCTTGCGCCGGAGCTTCACTCACTGCGTCTTCAGCTTGCTGGATAACCTGACCTTGAGTCGGGTCCATCCACTGTGACTCAGTTTTATGTGTAGACATATTACCGAGCACTAAGCTAAGGACAAAAAATGTAGTTGCAAAAATTGCAGTCATTCGGGTTAGGAAATTTCCTGAGCCACTAGCACCAAACACAGTGTTTGAAGCGCCAGCACCGAAAGAGGCTCCCATATCTGCGCCTTTACCTTGTTGAATCAACACTAGGCCAATTACACCAAGCGCTGCCAACAGGTAAATCACAAGTAGAACTGTAAACATTTTTCCACCTATGTTCCTAATTGTTGAGCCAGCGCCGTTCAAAAAAGTTATTTTCAAGAACAAGGCTAGCGACCTCCTAACTGAAGGCCGAGCAATACTAGCGAATGCAGCGATGGCTGACAAGGAGAATTTGCTAAAAAATAAGCCTTTACCAAGTGAACGGTTAAAAAAAGGCCAAAAGCAACACAAAACTCATTTGTACCCCTTTTGACCACTCTATAATTCAACCGTTTTTACGTACAAGCACTCTTAATGGTACCTGCTGAGCAAACCACTAAATTAGCAGTTTGCTTTTACTGCATCTGCAATCTTAAGTGCTGATGATTGAACCAGTTCAGCATCTTCACCTTCAACCATTACGCGCAATAGTGGCTCTGTACCAGACTTACGAAGTAATACACGGCCCTTCTCGCCAAGCTCAGCTTCTACTTCTACAACAGCTGCTTTCACTGCGTCTGCTTCCAGTGGGTTTGAATCACCACTGAAACGAACGTTTTCTAAGACTTGCGGGTATAGCGTCATGCCTTGAGAAAGCTCATTCAATGTCATTTCACTGCCAACTACTGAAGCAAGAACTTGCAGTGCTGCAACGATAGCATCACCAGTTGTCACTTTATCTAGCAGGATAACGTGACCTGAGTTTTCAGCACCGATCTTCCAGCCTTTTGCTAGCAGTTGTTCCATTACATAACGGTCACCAACTGCAGCGCGCACAAATGGAATACCTAGCTGCTTAAGGCCGTTTTCCATACCTAGGTTGGTCATCAGCGTACCAACAACACCACCTTTCAGCTCACCACGACGCAATGCATCGCGAGCAATGATGTAAGCAATTTGGTCACCATCAACCTTGTTACCTAACTCATCAACCATGATGATACGGTCACCGTCACCATCAAAGCCAAGGCCTAGTGCAGCTTTCTCTTCTAGCACTTTCGCCTGAAGAGCGCGAACATCCGTCGCACCCACTTCGTGGTTAATGTTGGTACCGTTTGGTTCAACACCAATAGCAACAACCTCAGCACCTAGCTCTTTGAATACCGCAGGAGCAATGTGGTAAGTCGCGCCGTGAGCGCAGTCAACAACAATCTTCATGCCAGCAAGGGTCATTTGATTCGGGAACGTGCTCTTACAGAATTCAATGTATCGACCTGCCGCATCGTTTAGACGAACTGCTTTACCAAGCTCAGAAGAGTCAACACACTCAATCTCTTTATCAAGTTCAGCTTCGATCGCCAGCTCGATATCATCTGGAAGTTTAGTGCCTTCAGAAGAGAAGAATTTAATACCGTTATCGTAATAAGGGTTGTGTGAAGCCGAGATTACGATGCCCGCTTCAGCACGGAATGTTTGTGTTAGGTAAGCAACAGCAGGTGTTGGCATAGGACCAGTGAACGTCGCTTGTAAACCAGCAGCAGCAAGACCTGCCTCTAACGCAGACTCCAACATGTAACCAGAGATACGCGTATCTTTACCGATAATAACTTTCTTTGTACCTTGCTTCGCAAGTACACGACCAGCAGCCCAGCCAAGCTTCAGAACAAAATCAGGTGTGATCGGGTACTGGCCTACTTTGCCACGCACACCATCTGTGCCGAAATAACGTCTTTTATCAGACATAGTGATTTTCCTTAATTATATTTAGTGATTGTTGTTCATCACTTCGATTATTTTCATCGCTTCCAGTGTCTCCTCGACATCATGAACGCGAATAATTTGTGCGCCTTTCATCGCGGCAATCGTCGCGCAAGTGACGCTTGCGACCATGCAGTCGGCCGGAACCTTGTCTAGCAATTTAAAGATCATCGATTTTCTCGACATCCCCGCTAAAACAGGTAAGCCTAACGAATGAAACTTTTCAAGATGCGCTAGTAGGTGATAATTGTGTTCGATGGTTTTCCCAAAGCCAAAGCCAGGATCAAGGATCAGCTGATCTTTTGAAATACCCACCGCCTCACACGCTTCTACCCTTTCTTGCAAGAATGCTTCTACATCCTGAAGAACATCATCATAACTTGGGTTAGCTTGCATGGTTCTCGGCTGACCTTTCATGTGCATCAGACAAATCGGAACATTAGCATCAGCGGCGACTTGTAATGCTCCAGGCTCTTGCAAAGCGCGCACATCATTGATCAAATCAGCGCCCGCTTCAACAGCTTGGCGCATCACTTCCGCTTTACTGGTATCTATCGAGATCCACACATCAAACTTGGCACGAATGGCTTTAATAGCAGGAATGACACGGGCAAGCTCCTCTTCTAACGAAACATCAGGAGCGCCAGGTCGAGTTGACTCACCACCAATATCGATAATGCTAACGCCCGCTTGAACCATGCGTTCAGCTTGCTGTAAGGCATTATCAAGTGAGTTAAATTTCCCACCGTCAGAGAAAGAGTCAGGGGTGACATTGAGGATACCCATCACATGTGGGCGATCTAACACGAGAGTTTTATTATTTGCTTTTAATATCATGGAAGGCCGATCTTAAAGGGAAAAACACCATAGGCTATAAACAGAAAAACCCTGAGCGTACTCAGGGTTTTAATTGATAGTTTAGCGATTAAGAATCTTTGTTTTGAGCATCATCTGATTCAGATTTAACTTCTTCAACTTTTGACTCTTCAGCTTTAGGTTCCGCTTTAGCTTCTTCAGCCTTAGCTTCAGGTTTTGCTTCTTCCTTTGTAGGTTCAGCTTTTACCTGATCACCCCAACCAGCTGGATCACGAATCTCTTGCTTACGCTCCATCAAGTCATCAATTTGACCTGCATCGATCGTTTCGAACTTCATTAGAGCGTCTTTCATCGAATGCATGATATCCATGTTATCTTCAAGAATCTTCTTAGCTCTATCGTAGTTACGGTCGATAAGGATACGAATCTCTTCATCGATAAGCTTAGTCGTGTCATCAGAAACGTGCTTAGCTTGACTCATGCCGCGACCTAGGAAAACTTCGCCTTCTTCTTCTGCGTAAAGAAGAGGACCCAATTTCTCAGAGAAGCCCCACTGCGTAACCATCTTGCGAGCAATATCAGTTGCACGTTCAATATCGTTAGACGCACCAGTTGACACTTTGTCTTTACCGTAAATAAGTTCTTCAGCAAGACGACCACCGTACAGGCTAGAAATCATAGACTCTAGATGTTGGCGAGACATGCTCACACGATCTTGCTCTGGCAAGTACATGGTTACACCAAGCGCACGACCACGTGGAATGATTGATACTTTGTACACAGGATCGTGTTCTGGTACCAAACGACCAACAATTGCGTGACCGGCTTCGTGGTAAGCCGTTGACTCTTTCACTTCCTCAGACATCACCATTGAACGGCGCTCAGCACCCATCATGATTTTATCTTTAGCCAGTTCAAACTCAACCATAGAGACATTGCGCTTGTTACCACGAGCTGCAAATAGCGCCGCTTCGTTCACAAGGTTTGCAAGGTCTGCACCAGAGAAACCTGGAGTACCACGAGCAATCAGAGATGGTTCAACATCGCCAGATAGTGGAACTTTACGCATGTGTACTTTAAGAATCTGTTCACGACCACGTACGTCTGGTAGACCAACTACAACCTGACGGTCAAAACGACCTGGACGAAGTAGTGCTGGGTCTAGTACGTCTGGACGGTTAGTCGCAGCGATAACAATAATACCTTCGTTACCCTCGAAACCATCCATCTCAACCAGCATTTGGTTCAATGTTTGTTCACGCTCATCATGACCACCACCAACACCAGCGCCACGTTGACGACCTACCGCATCAATCTCATCGATAAAGATGATACAAGGTGCCGCTTTCTTCGCTTGTTCGAACATGTCACGCACACGAGATGCACCAACACCTACAAACATTTCAACGAAGTCAGAACCAGAAATAGTAAAGAACGGTACTTTCGCTTCACCAGCAATCGCTTTTGCAAGCAATGTCTTACCAGTACCTGGAGGACCAACTAACAGGATACCTGTAGGGATCTTACCACCCAGTTTTTGGAAACGACTTGGGTCACGAAGATAGTCAACCAACTCTTTCACGTCTTCTTTTGCTTCGTCACAACCAGCAACATCCGCAAACAACGTTTTGATTTGTTCTTCGCTCATCATTCGAGCTTTGCTCTTACCGAAAGACATCGCGCCTTTACCGCCGCCACCGCCTTGCATTTGACGCATGAAGAAAATCCATACACCAATCAGTAAGATCATAGGGAACCATGAAATGAAGATAGTGCCAAGTAGGCTCTGCTCTTCAGGTGGTGTGCCCTGAACTTTTACGTTTTGATTAATTAAGTCATCAAGTAGCTTTTGATCATAAACAGGCATGTAAGTTACATACTTAGCACCACCGCCACGACGTGTGAAAGTGATTTCGCTGTTATTGAACTGTGCGTCTTGAATCTGGCCTTGGCCAACTTCCTGTACAAACGTGGTGTAATCTACTGCTCTGCCGTTACTTTCCCCAGGGCCGAAGCTCTGAAATACCGACATCAACACTACTGCGATAACAAGCCACAGAATTAAATTTTTTGCCATGTCACTCAAGGTGTCAGCCTCTCGATAACTAATTGTAATTAAAGGTAGGGTACTACAGTTTGTAACCTGTAGCCATATTGTTAACTCTCACTCTTGGAAGAGAATCGTTAACCTTTGTAACCAGTGGCTACGATAAACACTTCACGAGAACGAGCTCGAGAAGAGTCGGGTTTTCTGACTTTCACCGTTTTAAACATCTCACGGACGTCTTTAACGTATTGATCAAACCCTTCGCCTTGGAATACTTTTACAACAAAACTACCATCGGTAGCTAGAACTTGTCGACACATATCCAAAGCTAATTCAACTAAATACATAGCTCTAGGCTGATCTACAGAGTTGTTGCCCGCTATATTAGGTGCCATATCTGACATCACGACATCAACCATGTTTGGTTGTATACGTTCCAATAAGGCTTCAAGAACAGCGTCTTCACGAAAATCGCCTTGTAAAAAGCTAACGCCAGCAATTGGATCCATTGGTAACAAGTCACACGCAATGATTTGTCCGTTGTCTCCAACAATCTTAGCAGCATATTGAGACCAACCACCAGGCGCTGCACCTAAATCCACAACGGTCATCCCTGGAGACAGCAATTTATCTTTCGTTTGAATCTCTTCCATTTTGAAATAAGCACGTGAGCGATAGCCTTTCTTTCTTGCTTCGTTTGCGTACTTGTCGTCGAAGTGTTCCTTCAACCAACGGCCTGAACTGGCCGAGTGTTTCTGTTTGCTCATTGGATACCTAAAGTGGAGGAAAGTACTAATTGCCGAATAAATTATAGTCTTCAGCATTAGATGGCGTTAAAATAGGTTTTTTCAACCCTAATAGTAAAGAAAATTGGCCGCGTAATGAACCTAAGTACCAAACAAAAGCAGCATCTAAAGGGCCTAGCTCACAGTTTAAAACCTGTAGTGCTAATGGGCGCAAATGGACTTACTGAAGCTGTTCTAGCGGAAATCGAATTAGCTCTAGACCACCACGAACTGATCAAAATTAAAGTTGCATCAGAAGACCGTGAAACTAAGCAGCTGATTATCGATGCAATTGTACGTGAAACTAAAGCTGAGAAAGTACAGACTATCGGTAAAGTTCTAGTACTGTTCCGTCAGTCAGAAGCACGTAAAATCGAGATTCCACGTAAATAAGTTAGCCATATAATAAGCTAGCTTCACAAAGGGATAGCCAGTGCGCTTATCTTTTAGTGTAGCGTGAGAAACGAAAAAGGTCGCATTTAGCGACCTTTTTACTTATCAGAAACAAAGAAAATTCAATTAGATATATTCTACTTTGTCAATTTCGTAATCTTTATCACCGCCAGGAGTCGAAATCATCACTTCGTCGCCTTCCATCTTGCCGATAAGACCACGAGCAATTGGTGACTTCACTGAGATACGGCCAGTTTTGATATCGGCTTCGTCTTCAGAAACGATTTGGTAACGGTACTCTTCGTCTGTATCAACATCAATCAGAGTGACTGTTGTACCAAAGATAATCTTACCCGTGTTTTCCATTTGGGTTACATCGATGATTTGAGCTAGAGATAGCTTGTATTCGATATCACGGATTTGAGCTTCACAGATACCTTGCTCTTCACGAGCGGCGTGGTATTCAGCATTCTCTTTTAAGTCACCTAGTTCACGAGCTTCACCAATAGCTGCTGAGATAACAGGGCGTAGCTTAAGTAGGCGATCTAATTCATCACGTAGCTGCTGAGCGCCACGTACTGTCATTGGAACCTTTTCCATTTTTTACCTCTATGCCAAAGCTTTCTTTGGCCAACATAAATACACCCAACGTATTTTATTGGGTAGTAGAAACAAAACGATTTGGCTTAGTGTAAACAAACTTTATGGCTAAATCATCTTTATTCCACTTTGCGTTTTAAAAGCTGTATCTAGGTCTAAATTACTGACATCACAAAAATGAATAATAACCTCACCATCAATAAGCTGAAAAATAAATACCTAAAAAAACAAAAAACAAACAAAATAAACGCAGATCACACTTTTGTAAAAGCCAATCTAAAACAACAATTTAAAAGACAATAAATATAATAAAACAGTGTTCATTTTTTAGTTTTATATCATTTTACTAACTGACAATGGAACTTTAGAGGTAAAAAGTAACCCATGGATTGCACTGGCATTTTTCAGACTTCTGTTCTAATCATGGTTATGAAGCCTGATTAATACGGGCAATACACAAAAGGGTTCAAATCCTTAATAAAACTTCTATGGACAGTAATTAGGAAATAATAACATGAACAAGACTATGATCGCGCTTGCTGTATCTGCTGCAGCTCTTGCTACTAACGCAGTAGCAGCGGACGGTAAACAAGCTGGTGGTATCGACGGCACTTCTGTATACAGCTCTAACGGCACTTCTCTAGAGATCGGTGGTCGTGCTGAAGCTCGTCTATCAGTAAAAGATGGCAAAGCACAAGACAACTCTCGTGTACGTCTTAACTTCCTAGGTAAAGTTGAAATCCAAGATAGCCTATACGGTGTTGGTTTCTACGAAGGTGAGTTCACTACTTCTGACTACGATGCAAACGGTAACAATGTTAGCGGTGACAACACTATTGACAACCGTTACACGTACGCTGGTATCGGCGGTACATTCGGTGAAGTTACTTACGGTAAAAACGATGGTGCGCTAGGCGTTATCACAGACTTTACTGATATCATGTCTTACCACGGTAACTCTGCTGCATACAAAATTGGTGTAGCTGACCGTACTGACAACATGGTTTCGTACAAAGGTCAATTCCAAGACCTTGGCGTAAAAGCAAGCTACCGCTTTGCTGACCGTACTGAAACCAAGAACATTGCTGGTGATGTTAAAGATTACGAAGACAACAACGCAGACGGCTACTCTCTATCTGGTATCTACGCAATCGGTGACTCTGGCTTTAAGCTAGGTGCAGGTTACGCTGATCAAGACGAGCAAAACGAGTACATGCTAGCGGCATCTTTCCGCACTGAAGCTCTATACTTTGCTGGTACATTCACAGACGGTGAACTAGCGAAAGACAACGGTGACTACACTGGTTACGAATTCGCAACAGCATACACACTAGACAAAACTGCATTCACGCTAACGTACAACAATGCAGAAACAAATGGTGATACATCTGCTGATAACGTTGCTATCGATGCGACTTACTACTTCAAGCCTAACTTCCGTACATACATTTCGTACAACTTCAACCTAATCTCTGAAGGCGACAAGTTTGGTCAAGTTGGTAATGTAGGTAACCGCGGCGCAACTTCAGCTCAAGCTGAAGACGAGCTAGCTCTAGGTCTACGTTACGACTTCTAATTCTGATTGCCTAATGATTCATTAGTTAATTGAGAATCAAAACGCCCGCTCTCTAGCGGGCGTTTTTTATATCTGTATACTGAAAACATCAGCCATCCAAGACAATCTTCTATGCGCCTTCTATCCCCACTACTACTATGTAGTTTTTCCATTAGCGCTTTATCTGTTAACGCTTCCGCATACGCCCCTCTAGATACACTGCCCGATGGTAGTAGTACGAGTTTGATCATCAAATCGTTAAGCAATGATTCAAGCGAGCTTAATACCAATAGCGATGACTTTTATCCACCAGCCAGCACGTTAAAACTGGTGACGGCTTTAGCGGCCAAGCTAGAGTTGGGAGATGACTTTCATTACACGACTAGCATTCTTCGTTCTGGCAATGATTCAATCATTTCATTTAGCGGTGATCCAACTCTGCAACGTGAACAGCTAAAAAGCCTGTTAGCTCAGTACGCTAAGTCTCAATCCAGAACCATCAAAGGCAACTTATACCTCGATAACACGGCTTATACAGGCTATCAACGAGCGGTAGGCTGGCCTTGGGACATTCTAGGCGTTTGTTACAGCGCGCCTTCTAGTGCGATGACCTTAGACAGCAACTGTGCACAAGCCTCTATTTATACAAAAGATAACGGTAGCACTCGCGTCTATATTCCAGCCCATTATCCAATAGACGTGACAACCAATGCTGCCACCGTGACGCGTTCAGGACAAAAAGCCACACAGTGCGACTTAGAGCTCATCACCACACCAGATAATTCATACACGCTCTCTGGTTGCTTAGTGGAACGTAAGAAGCCACTACCACTAAAGTTCGCCATTCAAAATCCTGAGCTTTACACCTCTCAAGTGGTGAACTCACTACTTAAAGAGCTGAAAATACAAGTAAAGGGTGATGTACTCATTGGAGCCAAAGAAGGCACAAACAAAGCGACATTAGTTGCTAGTCATCACTCAGCGAAACTTCCAGAGCTGCTCGATACCATGCTCAAAAAATCAGATAACCTGATCGCAGACAACCTAACCAAAACCTTGGGAGCAAAGTTTTATGTGCAATCGGGGAGTTTCAATAACGGCACTGAAGCAATAAAACAGATACTGCTGACCAAAGCGAATATCGACCTCAGCAAAGCGCAGCTCGTTGATGGTTCTGGGTTATCTAGAAACAACCGAATGAGATCGCAGACCATGGCTAAAGTGCTTCGTTATATCTGGGAAAACGACTCACAGCTCAAGCTGATCGAAGCCATGCCAACATCAGGTATGAATGGAACGCTTAAGTACCGACAAAGCATGAGGAAAGCGCCGATTCAAAGCAATATCATAGCTAAGAGTGGTTCTTTGTACGGAACCTACAATATGGCGGGATATGGCTTAGATGAGTCTGGGAAGCCCAGCTCGCTATTCGTACAATTTGTTCGTGACTACTTCCCTGAAGAGCAAGACCCGGACAAACCAGTAGAAGCACCGATTACGCAGTTTGAACGTGCTTTTTATAAAGATGTGATTGAATACAGTCAAACACAGAGCCAGTCCAAATAGCGAGCCGTTTGTTGTAAGCGGTTTATGACGCAATAAAAATGGCGCTGAAGATCTTAGATCTTTAGCGCCATTTTTTATTTTCGAAGTGCTGTTACTATTTAATAAGCGCTAGGCGATGCCTAAAAACGCATTCACGACCGTGAAATAGATCCACATCCCCGAGATGTCTACTATTGATGCTAATACCGGGCTCACTAGCACTGCAGGGTCCAACTTGAACAAACGAGCCACGATAGGCAACCCGCCGCCAAGAACCGTCGATATTGTCACCTGAATAAACAGAGCAACAGCGATAGCAAAGGCAATCATGTTAATGTCGTAACCACCAGTAGACTGGTTTTCACTGAACAACAAGATACGTCCAATCATTACCGCGGCAATCGCCAGTGCTAAGCAAATCGCTACTCTAAACTCTTTCCATAGAACATTGGCCCACTGGCGTTTTTTCAATTCACCAGTGGCTAAGGCTCTAATCACCAGAGTAGCGGCTTGTGTTCCCGTGTTACCTCCCGCTGCAGCGATAACTGGCATATAGATAGCCAGCAGTACCAACTGGCTTAGGATATCTTCATACTGAGCAATGATAAGCCCAGAAACGATGCCTAGCAGTGCCAGCGCAATAATCCAACCGATACGCTGTCTAACATGGCTTAATACACCTGTAGAAAGGTAACCCTGTTGAGGCTCAACCTCTGAATAGATTAGCCCTAGTTGGTGAGCTAGATGTCGCGAGCGCTTTTCAAAGCCTTGCTCCTCTAGCTCACTAAGTAGAGCTTGAATCGTACTTAGAGAACATTGCCCTAATACAAGTACTGCATCTTCAAGCGGCATACAGTTCAAAAGCCTGACCTGCTGTTCACGTCCGTATTGCTGAAATGCATTCGATACAGCTTGGATGTCTTGCTCTGAGTACAGAGCTTCAATAGATAAAAAAGTGTTGTTCATTACCGTCATGGCGAATCTCCCGATTGGCAAAGGTAACGACCATCAAAACAAGTAGCCTACAGAGAGTACTTCACAAACATAAAGCGGTGTACACCAAAAGCGTATAACTCGATACATAAAGCATATAACTGAGCGCACCAAGAGCTTAAAGCACTGATGTGTCTACTTGTTAGAATCTAGAGTGTGGAAAAGAATGAAGGGAAAACAAAGATACCCTACCTGAACGGCAGGACAATAGATCAATACCGAGACAGGTTATTCTTCTCCATTCAAACTAGGAGGATGGTCGGTATTGTTCATAAAAATCTCCAAAATTACTGTCAGTTCGACAGCGCGCATAGTGTAGCAATGCTGTTAAAAAGACTTCGTCAATTCTCTGTCAATAAAAAAGGCATCCGTAGATGCCTTTTATTAAATCATTGATGTACGTTATTACTTGATAGTAATACGAGCAAACTTACGCTTACCTACTTGGTAAACAGCTGTACCAACTTCTGGTACCAGTTTGTTGTCTTCAACTTTCTCGCCTTCGATCTTAGCAGCACCCTGCTTGATCATACGCATCGCATCAGAAGTCGAGTTTACTAGGCCCGCTTCTTTTAGAACGTTAGCGATTGGTAGACCTGCTTCGAATTCGAACTCAGGCATATCATCTGGCACTTGGTTTTTAGCAAAGCGGTTAACGAACTCTTGCTCTGCTGCATCAGCATCTGCTTCACTGTGGAAACGAGCAATGATCTCTTTAGCCAGAAGCACTTTAACGTCACGTGGGTTTTTACCCGCTTCAACGCCAGCTTTCAGCTCTGCCACTTCTTCAAGCGGACGGAAAGACAGAAGCTCGTAGTAGCTCCACATTAGATCGTCAGAGATAGACATGATCTTACCAAACATTTCGCTTGGTGCTTCGCTGATACCAATGTAGTTGTGTGCAGACTTAGACATCTTCTTAACGCCGTCTAGACCAACAAGTAGTGGCATCATCAGTACCGCTTGTGGCTTTTGACCTGCTGCTTTTTGCAGTTCACGGCCCATTAGCAGGTTAAACTTCTGGTCAGTACCGCCAAGCTCAACATCGCTCTCTAGTGCAACAGAGTCGTGACCTTGTAGAAGTGGGTACATGAATTCGTGGATAGCGATTGGTTGACCACCAGCGTAACGCTTTTTAAAGTCATCACGCTCAAGCATACGAGCAACCGTTTGGTTAGAAGCAAGACGAATCATACCTTCTGCGCCAAGGTCAGATAGCCACTCAGAGTTGAAACGAATTTGTGTTTTCGCAGGGTCTAGAATTTTGAAAACTTGCTCTTTGTAAGTTTCAGCATTCTTCAATACGTCTTCGCGGCTTAGCGGTGGACGTGTTGAGTTTTTACCTGATGGGTCACCAACCATTGCAGTGAAATCACCAATCAGGAATGTCACTTCATGACCAAGCTCTTGGAAAGCACGAAGCTTGTTAAAGATAACCGTATGGCCTAGGTGAATATCTGGAGCCGTTGGATCGGCACCCAGTTTAATGCGTAAAGGACGACCTTCTTTTAATTTAGCAATCAGCTCGTCTTCTGGAATTAGTTCTTCTACGCCACGTTTGATCTCGGCTAGTGCAGCTTCAATACTCGCCATTCTTGTTCACTCCCACAGATTTGGCAAAAATATAATAGTTAGACATCTTACTTGAATAGCGATGTATTTTGAAACCAGTTACACTATTCCGTCGCCGATTTTCATAATATTTACAGAACGAACCGGAACATGTTGTCTATTTTTGCACGCCTTCCTATATTGCACCGGGCTTTTATCGCATTTTTTAGTGCCATAATTTTCATAGCGATTTTCTTACTTCCCGACGTCAACAGCTTGCGCGACGATACGGGCGCACTTGTTGTAGGAAAACACTACCCTTTGAGCATCGATGCTTCTGCGCTAGTAAGCTCGAATGACGCGCCACCAACGGCTGTACTTAACTGGGAAAAATACACGGTTCGCTCTGGCGAAAGCACTTCTGTTTTATTTGAACGTATTGGTCTCTCATACCGCTTGTTACTCAACCTTCTCAATACCAATCAAGACATCAAAAAGCAGCTCTCGAACCTAAGACCTGGTGACGTATTGCAATTCGGCTTTGATGAAAACAACGACCTTATTCAGCTCAAACGCCAACTAAGCGCGTTTGAAAGCTTCAAAATCACCAAATCTGGCGATTCATTCACTTCAAGTTTTGATAAAAAAGAAGTGGCTTACCAATACAACTATGCCGAAGCCAATATTACCTCTAACTTCTGGAATGCAGGCGTCAGTGCAGGCTTAACCGCCAACCAAATCATGGAACTTGCGGGTATCTTTGGCTGGGACATCGACTTTGCATTGGATATTCGTAAGAACGACAGCTTTAAAATCTTATACCAAGAGGAAGTGGTTGAAGGCGAAGTGATTGGTCGTGGCAAAATCATGGCAGCTGTGTTCAAAAACCAAGGTGATTCATTTACTGCGGTATTAGACGATAAAAGCGGTAACTACTACGACGAAAACGGCCGAGCGATGAAGAAAGCCTTCCTGCGCTCCCCTATTGATTTTCGTCGTGTAACGTCAAACTTCAACCCACGCCGAAAACACCCAGTAACAGGCAAGGTTCGTGCTCACCGAGGCACCGACTACGCAGCCCCAGTTGGCACACCTATCTGGGCAGCTGGTGATGGTATCGTGCAGAAGTCTGGTTATAACCAGTTCAACGGTAACTACGTGTTCATTCGACACAGCAATACTTACATCACTAAGTACCTGCACATGAAGAAACGCATGGTGAAAACAGGGCAACGAGTTAAGCAAGGTCAAACTATTGGTACTCTGGGCGGCACAGGCCGTGTAACAGGCCCACACTTGCACTACGAGTTCTTAGTTAATGGCGTTCACAAGAATGCGCGTACCGTGAAGTTACCTCAATCTAAGTCGCTAACGGGTAAGGCAAAAGCAACCTTTATTGCAAACTCTGAGATTCGATTGAAGAACCTTGAGCGATACGGTCAGTTACTAGCGACTAACTAGGCGTTTGTAGCTTCACAGCAAAATAGAAAAATGCAAAGAGCGCCCATCAAGGCGCTCTTTTTTATGCTCACGTACCACACCTAGCTACTGTTTTTCAGGTTTGTTGTTCCGCCCTAGCATTAACAAACAAGGAGTCAGTACCAAGGTCAGCACCGTGGCGAACGCCAAACCACCAGCTATAGCAGTCGCAAGCTGTGACCACCATTGGGTGCTCGGTGCACCGAACTCTATCTTTTGATTAATCAGATCGATGTTCATCTCTAACACCATCGGCATTAAACCTAAGATAGTCGTAACCGTCGTCAGCATTACTGGCCTTAAACGCTGAACACCGGTTCTTAGAATCGCATCTCGCTTGTCCAAGCCTCTTTTGATGAGCTGATTATAAGTATCAATCAACACGATGTTGTTGTTCACGACTATGCCGGCGAGCGCTATTACCCCAATTCCCGACATCACGATGCCAAACGGACGTTGGAAAATCAGTAAGCCAACGAACACGCCAACCGTAGAGAACAAGACTGCACTTAGAATTAAGAAGGCTTGATAGAAGCTGTTGAACTGAGTGATAAGAATCAAAGCCATCACCGCTAGTGCTACTAAGAATGCACTTTGCAAAAAGGCTGACGAGTTCTCCTGCTCTTCATTTTGACCACGAATACGAAAATCTACGCTATCTGGAAGCCCTAGCTCACTTAACGCCTGCTCGATCTTTGGCAGTTCTAAAGCAAGGTTATATCCTTCTTCCATATCTGCTATGATGTTGACGACTCGCTTACCATCAAGGCGTTTGATGGTGTCTTGCTTGTGGTCTGGAACGATCTGAGCAAAATTGGTTATCGGAACCAGGCCTGCTGGCGTTTTGACTCTTAGCTGGTCGAAGCGTCCGATATCCCTTTTATCATTCGGATAACGCACCAAGATATCGACTTCTTCTGCTGAGTCATCAGGAAGATAATCACCAATTTTTAGGCCATTCGTTACAAATTGAACGGTATTACCCACCAAGGTGGCATCAGCTGCAAAACGCGCGGCATCGTCACGGCGGATATCCACCTTCCAATCGATACCGTCTTTGCTTGCAGTGTCGCTGATATTGGTCAGTGCTTGATTACCATCCGCCCAACTTCTTACAATCTTTGCTGCCTGATTAAGCTGCTCGGGCGTTTTAGCCGACAGCTCGATCACCAAGTCATTTTCAACCGGTGGCCCTGCATCAGGGAACTTATACTCAATCTCAACGCCAGCGTATTGATCGGTTTGATCCTTAAGTTCTTCGATGATCGCTTTAACGCTACGGCGGTATTGCCAGTCAACAGGTGTTATCGAAATCAAACCTATCTGGTCGTCACCACCAGTACGCGTGTAAACGGTATCGAACTCATCATGATTGAGCATCATCAGCTCAATATCGCGCATGATGTCATCTTTTTCCTGGATAGATAGATCACCATGTGAGCGCACTTTAACGTTAAAGAATGGTGGATCAACCTCAGGGAAAAACTCGGCTCCTAGACCTGCTTTAGAGTAAGTAAAGCCTACCGCAACCGCGAGTAGTATCGCACTAAAGAGAATTTTAAATGGGTGCTTAATCGCTAAAGAAAGTGTGTGGTAGTAAGCCTTAGTTAAGCCTGTCGCTTGAGTAAAATCACCATTATGCAAAGCCACCATTCGAGCTTGACTCTGAGACGATACGTATTGCGGTTTACCAATCAAGCCGCCCAACACTGGTACAAACAACAACGCCATAATCAATGAAGCCGTTAAAGTCGCGATCAGTGTTAATGGCAGGAACTTCATGAATTCGCCCGTCACATCCGGCCAAAACAGCAACGGAGCAAACGCTGCTAAAGTGGTGGCCGTTGACGCTGTAATTGGCCACGCCATTCTCTTAGCGGCATCTCGATAGGCATCTTTGCGTCCTTCTCCCTCTTGCATCCGTCGGTCTGCAAATTCAGTCACCACAATCGCGCCATCTACCAACATCCCCACCGCCATAATCAAAGAGAACAGCACTACAATGTTAACGGTTAACCCAAATACTGAGAGAACCAATAACCCCGTGAGGAATGAGCCAGGAATTGAGATGCCGACTAACAAAGCAGTACGCACGCCAAGAATCGCGATGATTACGATCACCACCAGAATGATGGCGGATAAGATGTTGTTTTGAAGATCATTGAGCATGATCTTCACATCTTTCGATTCATCCCAAGTGTATTTAACCAACAGATTGTTTGGCCACTCAGCTTGCTGCTGAGCCCCAGCCATTACCGCTTTCACCAGCTCTACGGTTTCAATGATGTTCTCACCCGCTCGCTTCTTGATATCCAAGACCACCGCAGATTTCCCATCTAAACGCGCAAAGCTCTCTGGATCTCTAAATGCTCGACGAACTGTGGCTACATCACCAAAAGTAACGACCTGTTTGCCATCCACTTTGATAGGTAACTCAAGCACATCCTTTAAGGAGTTAAACACCGAAGGGACTTTGACCGAGAAACGACCGTAGCCCGTATCGACAAAACCTGCGGCAACCACTCGATTATTCAATGCGATCAGATTGTAGATATCAGCTTGATCTAGGCTGTAGCTCTCCATCAATAGAGGATCAACAATAATTTCAACGATATCTTCTCTGTCACCGGCAATATCGACCTCTAATATTTGGCGATAGCTCTCTAATTTATCTCCTAGCTCTCGGGCAATTTGTACAATAGTACGTTCAGGAACGGTGCCGAATAACACCACAGACAGAACAGGTTGCTCAGAGGCGAGCGTCACCTCATTAACCGTCGGCTCATCACTGTCTTGTGGCAGTTTTGGCTTAGCAAGATCAACGGCGTCACGCACATCAGCCATCGCTTTGGTAAGGTCAACTCCGACATTAAACTCCAACACCACAGAAGCATGCCCTTCTGCGGCGGTTGAATTCATCTCTTTTACGCCTTCAATGGATCTAAGCTCTTGTTCTATAGGTCGAACTAACAGACGCTCGGCATCGGTGGGCGAAATCCCTTGATGCCCAACAGAAACATAGATAATCGGGATGGTAATATCGGGACTCGACTCCTTAGGTATCGTGAGATAGGTAATCACACCTGCAACCAAGATAAGTGCCAACAGAGAAAGCATGGTGCGAGCACGAGACAAAGCTGCATCAATAATTGAATACATCAGTTATCTCCTACTCAGCCGCTACATTTGACAGTTCAGCACCTTGCTCAACCGCAATCACCGAATCACCATCACGTACAAAGCCTTGTCCGACGGTAATAATATCGACCTGTTGACCTAAGCCCGTTAGCCAAACTCCATCTTGCTCAGCCTTCACTAGCTGTATGCCAACAAACTTAACGCTTGGCGCATCATCAACTGACACCAGAGTTTTAACTCCTAGGTTACCCGCTTCGTCTAATGCCAACATCGCAGGTGTCACCTTGATAGCATCTCTTGTTTCTAGATTGAGTTTTACTTCAGCACTGACACCAGCGGGCAGTAAGCCATCAAAGTTATCGATTTCAATTTCGATTGGGAAGGTATTAGTAGAAGCTGAAGAGATTCGAGACACATAACGTAATCGCCCTTCTACTTCCTCTCTGCCAAGTAGACGAACCAATGCATCTTGATTGGCTAACAGGTGCTGAATATGACGCTCACTGACATCCGCTTTAATCACCAGAGGGTCAAGGTCAATCACACCAGCAACGGGGTCGCCAACGCCAACGAAATCACCAAGCTCGACCATCAAGTCTTGAACCACACCCGAGAAAGGTGAGGTAATAACAGTATTCTTTAATGCCAACTCCGCATTACGCATCATGGCTTTCGCTTCAGTTAAAGATGCCTCAGCGGTAGTGTAAGCAATTTCCCCTTGTAGCCCTCTTTTCTTCAGTGACTGCGCCGCTTTAAATTCTTTCTGTTTGAGGCGATACAGAGCCGATGCCCGCTCTAACTGTATTTCCAAGTCGCCTTTATCGATCTGAGCAATGGCTTGTCCTGCTTTTACAGTATCACCCTTAGCAACGTTGAGCCTGACGACCTTGCCTGCAACCTCTGCGCCTAATCGCGCATGTCGATCTGGCGCTGTTCGACCGTATAAATCAATGGTCTTAAAGGTGGGTGATGAGGTAAATGTTTGGTAAGAAACCTTTGCCAATGGAATCTCAGTCGCTTTTTTCTCAGGCGACTCTTCAGCTTGCCCCACTCCTAAGCCAAGCCAGAGAGAAAGCAGTATGACTAAAGTCAGAGAGACCAACCACGGCTGCTTAAGTTTCTGAAAAAGTGGCGAGTTAGAAAATAGAGTGGGCATAGCAAATCCTTTTCTGGCGCATTAGGTGCATTAATTGACGCAACAGCGTCACAAGAGATGTACTGATACAAATAAGTAATATTAACAGGACAGGAGAAATAAAGTTGAGGACGTTATCGACAGTTTAAAAAAATATGCCGTGTACTAAAGGAAGTAAAAATGAAGGGGATAAAAAACAAAAACGCCGAACATAAGTCCGGCGTTTACGGTGTTTCGAATATAGCTTTCAGAGAAAGCTTTTTCTTTATTGCTATACGCTAAATGATGCGCCACAACCACATGTTGTTGTGGCATTAGGGTTGTTTACGAAGAAACGTGCACCCTCTAGGCCTTCTGTGTAGTCAACCACGCCACCCATTAGGTATTGTAGGCTCATTGGATCGACAACCAGCGTTACACCACTGTTTACGATAGTAGTGTCGCCATCATTTACTTTTTCATCGAATGTGAAGCCGTATTGGAAACCACTACAACCACCACCTGTAATGTATACACGCAATTTTAGTTCTGGGTTTTCTTCTTCAGCAATCAGCGTTTGTACGCGGGTAGCTGCTGCATCAGAAAAAGACAATGGGATATTTGCTTCGCTCACGACAACCTCTCTTACCTGTGTCAAAAACAACATGATACAAATCTAATTCGAGACCATAGTTGTTGAGTGTTTTCTTATATTCTGCTGATTATCCAATACCTGACTGAAACGTTCAAGTATTCACCACCTGATCGCCGTTTTTCCTGCTAAAAACTCATCAAATAAAAACAAAATGAATGTGCAACCACACAAAACAATCAGATTCGGGCGATTATATCAGCGAAACCATTCCTAGTTGGATTATGGATAGGTACAATGCCTGCCAATTGGTCCGACAGTCAAAAGAGGATATATCAATGACCAAATCAGCAGAGCTGTACGAAAAAGCACAGCAAACTATTCCTGGTGGCGTAAACTCTCCAGTTCGTGCATTCAATGGCGTAGGTGGTTCTCCAATCTTCGTTGAACGCGCTGATGGCCCACTTATTTTTGATGCTGATGGTAAAGCATATATCGATTACGTTGGCTCTTGGGGTCCAATGATCCTTGGTCACAACCACGCGGTTATCCGTGATGCAGTAATTGAAGCGGCTCAACGTGGTCTTAGCTTCGGTGCTCCAACCGAAACTGAAATCAAAATGGCTGAGCTTGTGTCTGAGATGGTTCCTTCAATGGAGCAGCTACGTATGGTTAGCTCAGGTACTGAAGCAACCATGAGTGCGATTCGCCTTGCTCGTGGCTTTACTGGCCGTGACAAAATTCTTAAGTTTGAAGGCTGCTACCACGGCCACGCAGACAGCCTACTTGTTAAAGCAGGTTCTGGCGCTCTGACTCTAGGTCAACCAAGCTCTCCAGGCGTACCAGCAGACTTTGCTAAGCACACACTAACGGCAACATTCAACAACCTAGACTCTGTACGTGAGCTGTTTGAAGCAAACAAAGGTGAGATCGCTTGTATCATCGTTGAGCCTGTAGCGGGCAATATGAACTGTATCCCACCAGTAGAAGGCTTCCACGAAGGTCTACGTGAGATCTGTGACCAAGAAGGCGCGCTACTGATCTTTGATGAAGTGATGACAGGTTTCCGTGTGGCTGAAGGCTGTGCGCAGGCTTACTACAACATCAAGCCAGACCTAACGTGTCTTGGTAAAGTTATCGGTGGCGGTATGCCTGTAGGTGCTTTTGGTGGTCGTAAAGACGTGATGCAATACATCGCACCAACGGGTCCAGTTTACCAAGCGGGTACTCTTTCTGGTAACCCAGTAGCAATGGCTGCAGGCTATGCATGTCTGAACCTTCTACGTGAAGAAGGCAACGAGAAGCGTCTAGCATCAAAAACTAAGCAGCTAGCGAATGGCTTCAAGCAACTTGCTGACAAGCACGGCATCCCAATGCTAGTACACCAAGTTGGTGGCATGTTTGGCTTCTTCTTCACTGAGCAAGAAACAGTAACCTGCTACGAAGATGTAACTAAGTGTGATGTAGAACGCTTCAAGCGCTTCTTCCACCTAATGCTAGATCACGGTGTGTACCTTGCGCCTTCAGCATTCGAAGCTAGCTTCACATCGCTTGCTCACGGTTCAAAAGAGATTGATGCGACACTAGAAGCCGCTGACCGCTCTCTTGCGATTATTGCTGCAGAAAGCAAATAATCATAAGCGCTGATAAGCCGCTAACTGATTGAATTTAGGGCTGCATTAACGCAGCCCTTTTTAATGGATGGCACTCAGCTTTTTAAAGGGAACCTCCCTTTCACATCCGTCATCCAATGTCGGCAAAGCGCTTAACGTTCCCAGAACAAGAAAACCAACAGCATCAGCGTACCAAGGAACATTCTGAACCAAGGGATCTCTTTTTTCGTGTGCTGCTCTTCATCTTGGCATTTCTTATCTTTATTACAGCATCCCATTATCAAAACTCCTCATTGCTAACTCTCTGTTTTGCAGCCATTATAAACTCAGAACGCAAATATAGAGACCATTACCGTGTCAGAAAAAATTAAAATCAATTCCAGTCACTGGGTAATCATCATTGCGCTGCTCGCCGCGGCTTATGCTTGTTACCTACTTATAGAACCATACGTTAACTCAATCGTGATGGCCTTCATCATTTCACTGTTAATGTTTCCGATCCATGAGTGGCTTGAAAAGAAGATCCCGAACAAAGCAAACCTCGTCTCCTTGCTATCTTGTGTGATCTTAACCTTTATTATTGTTATCCCTTTACTGGCAGTATTTGCAGCGATTGTGCAGCAAGGCTCTCTATTTTCTCAAAACACTTATCAATGGGTCACACATGGCGGTATTCAAACCCTGTTTGAGCACCCTATCGTGGTTAAAGCGCTGTCGTTCGTAAATAACTACCTGCCTTTCGATAACATTGAGCCTAAGGCTATCGCACAAAAAGTTGGCGAGTTCGCGACGAGCTTTGGCTCTAAGCTTGTCGGCATCAGTGCAAAGATCCTTGGTGATGCGACCAACTTCTTGATGGACTTCTTCTTGATGCTGTTCGTTCTGTTCTTCCTACTAAGAGATCATGACAAAATCATCAGTGTGGTTCGCCACATTCTTCCTCTGTCTCGCAGCCAAGAAGACAAACTTCTCGCTGAGATTGAGCAAGTATCGAAATCAGCAGTGATGGGATCATTCCTAACTGCAATCGCACAAGGTATAGCTGGTGGTTTCGGTATGTGGATTGCTGGCTTCCCAGGCCTATTCTGGGGCACCATGATGGGCTTTGCCTCTTTCATCCCAGTAGTAGGTACTGCGCTAATTTGGATCCCGGCGGCGGCTTACTTGTTCTTAACCGGTGACACGACTTGGGCTATCTTCCTAACCGTTTACTGCGTGGCGATTGTTGGCTCGATAGATAACCTACTACGACCGCTGTTAATGCAAGGCAGTGCGGGTATGAACACCCTAATGATCTTCTTCTCGCTACTGGGTGGTATCCAGCTATTCGGACTGATTGGTCTTATCTACGGCCCGCTGATTTTTGCGATTACCATTGTTCTATTTAACATCTACGATGAAGAGTTTAAGGACTTTTTAAATCAGCAAGACAAGAGTTAAACCGCTCTTCAATCACTTACTTGCCGAACGAGTATTAAACACTTCAAGCTTTGGGCGGATTATGCGAAAATCCGCCCTCATTTTTTGCTAACGATTCAATAGAGTGTCCTATGTCAGCTTATATTGCCCCAAGCCAGATTGCTGAGCGCCAACTTGCCTACTTTGAAGATAAACATGTTTTAGTTGCCGGTGAGGCTGAAGACTTATTCCCTGTTGAGTTAGCAAAACACTGTGAATCAGTCTCTGTATTTACTTCAAACTACAGCTACTACCGTCAGCTTGAAGGCTACAGCACGATCCAACGTTTTTACGGCGCTGAGTTTACCGAAGAGACCAAAGCTGACTTAGTGATGTTGTACTGGCCAAAAGCAAAAGCTGAAGCTGAATTTTTGCTGGCAATGCTGTTTGCCAAACTAGGCAAGGACACTGAGATTGTTGTGGTTGGTGAGAACCGCTCTGGCGTGAAAAGCATTGAGAAGATGTTTGCCGCTTACGGTAAGGTCGTAAAATACGATTCAGCGCGTCGTTGCTCTTTCTACTGGGGTCAATGCTTTGAGCAGCCAGCCGCTTTTAACCTACAAGACTGGTTTAAAACCTACACGGTGAACATTGGTGAGCAGTCACTTACCGTAAAAAGCCTGCCAGGTGTATTTAGCCATGGTGAATTTGATGTCGGTAGCCAGCTTCTGCTAGATACATTACCAACGTTGAAGGGCAAAGTGTTGGACTTCGGTTGCGGTGCCGGTGTACTCGGTGCGGTGATGGCCTCTCGCAACCCTGATATTGAACTTGAGATGTGCGACATCAGTGCGTTTGCAGTAGCGTCTAGCCAAGCAACTTTGGAAGCGAACGGCTTAACGGGCAAAGTTTTCGCTTCTGATGTCTATTCAGATACAGCGCAAGACTATCAATTCATTATCAGCAACCCACCATTCCACTCGGGCTTGGATACGAGCTACAGTGCAACAGAAACCCTTCTGGCGCAGGCTCCACAGTATTTAAACCGTTCTGGTGAGCTGATCATTGTTGCCAACAGCTTCTTAAAATACATCCCAATTATTGAGCAAGCATTTGGAAAATGCGCGACTCTAAATAAGACCACCAAATTCGCGATCTACCACGCAAACAAGTAGCCTCTCTAGCACAGCGCAGGGTCATTATCTGCGCTGTCTGTTCATATTTTTGTCAAAAGTCTATAAAAGTGAGCTTTTGCACACGCTTTAAATACCACTTACTTGTCAAAGTAAAAAAACTCGTTAATTTCGTTAAATTGGAAACCATTAATTCTATTCTCTGTACTTGTTTTCGCCCCTTTTAGCAGTACATCAAAGGAAAGTAGTACCCAATTTATGTTTAGATTTTATCGTAAGCAGAAGTTTAAGCGCCTTCAAAACACCCTAATGCTGGCATTTCTTGTCCTTAGTATTACTCCAGTGACACTTATCGCGATATTTTTCCTTCAATCGCACAGTCAGGATCTTCAGGAACAAAGCACTTCGCACCTTGTTTCTGTTCGTGATACTAAGCAACAACAGATTGTCGACTACCTACAGGCTCAAGAATCCCAAGTCATGGGCTTTGTTCGTTCAGAACTAGCCAATGCCAGTGGCGGACGCTTCTATGGCTTAATCAATGCCTTCCAACGCCTAGGCTTGGATATTGACGAAGCTCGCAGCAATGCTCAGCAACGTTATATCCAAGGTTCTGGTGATCAGATCAAAACATCCATTCTTCCAGAATCGAGCAGCTATATTGGTAGTGAACGTTATCGCCTACTGCATAAGCGCTATCATAACGCCTATCTAGAGTTGCTTAAGCGCTCCGATTTTGACGATATTTTATTGGTTGATATCAACGGAAACGTTGCTTACTCCGTCTTTAAAAATGACGATTACGGCACTAACTTGCTGACTGGTAAGTACAAGGACTCAAACCTAGGTATTACCTTCAAGCGCCTGGCCAAAGACGTCACAGACCGACGCAAGTCAAATGAAGATTACACGCCAGTTATTGTCTCTGACTTTAAGGACGAGAACGGTAAACAGACGGCATGGTTAGGTGCACCTATTGTGCAGCAGGGTTACTTACACAGTTACGCGATGTTTAGGCTGCCAATCAACGGCATCACTAAGTTGATTGCCGATCTAAACAAGAGCTCAAACATTCAGACTTTGCTCGTTGGTAGTGACCATTTACCTCGTAGCCTCGCTCATTCGCAAGAATCTATCAATCTAAGCCTAGATGTCGTGGACAAAGCACTAGCAGGCGAAACCGCTGTTGGCACATTCGATAACACTCAGAATCAAGCCATCATTGCGGCCTATACACCTATTGAGCTTAAGTACGCCACTTGGGCTTTGGTCGTTGAGCTTCCAGAAAAAGAAGCCTTCGCACGTATCCACCAGCTAGAAAAGATCTTCGTTATCGTCATGCTCACCGCCATCATTCTGGTGGTGGTTGCATCGCACTATTTATCAAACTTCATCACCTCCCCGCTGCTTAAACTGACATGGGCAGCCGAGAAAGTCTCTGCCGGTGACCTTGATGAAACCATGATCAATACAGAGCGCAAAGACGAAATCGGTCGCTTGGCTGTCAGCTTTGAGCGAATGCAACGTTCAATTCGTGACAAGATGCAGCTGATCAAAAATCAAAATGATGAACTTGAGGACAACCTTAAGACTATTCAGAAACAAAATGATGAGTTGCAGCTCGCCAACAAACTCAAAGATGAATTCTTAGCAACCACTTCACACGAATTGAGAACACCACTGCATGGTATGGTTGGTATTGCTGAAGCTCTGATATCGGGTGCGAATGGCCCTATTCCGGCGAACCAGAAATACCAGTTGGATATCATCATCAACAGTGGTCAGCGACTAGCAACCTTGGTTGATGATCTGCTTGATTATCACAAGATGCGTTACGGTAGCTTGGACATTAAGAAATCTGCGGTTGATCTGTCTGCTGCCACCAGCTTGGTGCTTGAGCTATCTCATCACCTGTTGGGCAATAAACCGATTCGTATTATTAACCAAGTGCCGAGTGATTTAGGGCTAGTATCGTCCGATCCTCAGCGCCTTGAGCAGGTGATGTATAACTTGGTCGGCAATGCCATCAAGTACACATCAGAAGGTAAAATCGTTATCTCTGCGAGCGTAATCGACGACAACATTCGTGTGCAAGTGGTCGATACTGGCCAAGGCATACCAGCAGAGTATCTTGAACATATCTTCGAGCCTCTCATTCAAGCAGGTCAAGACGCCAGTAACTATCGCCAAGGTGCAGGCCTTGGCTTGTCGATCAGTCGCCAGTTAATTGAATTAATGGGTGGTTCGCTATACGTAAGTAGCCAGCCAATGCTAGGTACTACGTTCAGCTTTACTCTGCCTCTGGCGACAGAAGAAGAACTTAAAAACTACAACGAATCAGGTAGCTACTCACACTTCAAAGCGCCTGACTTGATTGATAACACACAGCAAGAAAACAGCGTCATCAATGAGAACCCTGATGGTCCACTGCTGGTTATCGCGGATGATGAACCCGTTAACCTTCGTGTACTAGACAGCTTCTTGAAACTAGAAGGCTATCGAGTACGTACAGCCTGCGATGGCCCTGAAACCATCGAGTTGATTGAAAAAGAGAAGCCAGAACTATTGCTCCTCGACATCATGATGCCGGGCATGAGCGGCTATCAAGTGTGTGAAACACTGCGTAAGCAATATGACCATGCGCAACTACCGATCATAATGCTGACCGCACTCAACCAAGCAGAAGACCGTGTACGCGGCTTCGAAGCTGGCGCTAATGACTATTTGTCTAAGCCATTCAACAAACAAGAGCTAGCAGCTCGAATCACAGCACATCTATCAGCAAGTAAAGCTGAGCAGAGACGCCTTGAGAACGACCAACTACAACTAGAGCTCAAGCACAGAGCGATGGTTGAAGCTAACTTGCTAGAAACTCAAGGACGTTTACTCGAGCAGCTAGAATCCGCACCAGAGGCCATCATCTGCATTCGTGATGACCAACGTATTCGCTTTGCCAACGAAGCGGCAGCGAAACTCTTTAGGCGCGGACAAGAACAACTTAAGCGCTCAATGGCCGACGAAATCATCGCGCCTAAATACCTGAAAGTGGAACAAGCACACTACTGTGGCGATATCGACATCTATATAGATGACACTCGTCAGCGCATACCGAGTGACATCCTCAAGTTACCTGAGGGCTCTGGACTAGACACCATGTACATATTCAATGTTGGCGGTGGTGTTAACTCAAACCGTATCAATAACCTTGAGACGGCTGTTGAAGCGCTTTCTAGCTATGCCTTTGAAGGTGACAAGGACAAACTGCAACAGCTGAAAGAACTCGGTGGTGAGTTTACACGCTTAGCAGATAAAGCCACGGGAGAAGGTAAAAACAAACAAGAGTTAATGCGTGAAGTCTTAGTCGACGCGATGACCAACGCCATCCTCTACTGGGAATCGGTTACCGGAGAAACCAAGTTTGCGTTCGCAGAGAAGAGTGGCTTATGGCGCGTTTATCTAGACAGAAGCACACTACAAACGCGAACGTTAGACAAATACCTACGTGTTGAAACGCTGCCTAAAACACCTCGCTGGCGAACAGTACTAAGCTCTATCGAGTTCATTCTCGAACACTGTAAAGAACAGACACCAGAGAGAACGCACATTGAGATGCTCAGAGACAAACTACAGAAGTTACTGACCAGTTAATCCTGAACTAACATCACTCTATTAGCCCACCTTGCGTGGGCTTTTTTGTACATATAAGAGTCGTAAAAAGCACAATTAGAGCCGTTCACTCCCACTTCTTTTACAGCCTTAAACAAGAGAAATATCACGCTATTTCGACGTAATGAGTATCGGCATCAGCTGCCGATTTTCGCTCTATTCTCCACCGATTCTAACCGTAACCTGACTATTTGTTACAGTTTGAGAAGCGAGTCACAACAGAACGGCAGATTTAATTTTCTCGGAAAATTTAACGTGAAATTAGTAAGTGACCAAGATCTACAATTAGATTAAATTAGAAACAACCACCATATTTAAAAAGACAAGATGTAAGTAATCACTCACATGCATTATTCAACACCTAACTAGTTGCGAGTCACATCACCTTAACAATTGCGGACAAAAAACCACCAGAGCACCCTATTTTGACGTTAATAACGTGAGGTTATCTGTTTTTAACGTTTTTGACGGGAAACGAGTTTGATTAATTCATCGATAAGGTGTTTTCTTACTCCTGCCAAAGGCCTACAGGCCACTCTTACCACTTCTCAGAAACAGCGATGAATCTGGAGCAACGAAGAAGAGGTAGGCCTTTAACCAGAGTGTGTATCTACTAACCAATTAGCGATAGATAACATTCAATCCATTAGTGAAATGAAAGCAAATAGTAAGGAACAGCTATGCTTGCCAATATAAAAAAAACAGCACTAGCAACAGCAATTATTGCAACTGCTACGACAGGTTTTGCATCAGTAGCAACAGCTGCAGAACGCAGCGAACTGACTATTCACCCGAAAGAGTACACAACATTCGTACGTAACTTTAACCCGTACCTTGGTGCTACTAACCTTCATACTACAACTGACTTCCTATACGAGCCGCTAGTAGTATTTAACGAAATGCACGGTAACACTCCTGTGTTCCGTCTAGCTGAAAACTTCAAGATGTCAGATGATCTGATGAGCGTTGTTTTCGACATTCGTAAGGGTGTTAAATGGTCTGATGGGGAAACTTTCTCTGCTGATGACGTTGTTTTTTCTTTCAACCTTGTAAAAGAGAAGCCAGAGCTTGACCAATCTGGTATCAACTCTTGGGTAACTTCTGTAGAAAAACTAAACGACAACCAAGTTAAGTTCAACCTAACAGAAGCAAACTCAAACGTACCTTACGAGATTGCTAAAGTACCTGTAGTACCTAAGCACATCTGGAAAGACGTTAAAGATCCATCAACGTTTACCAATGAAAACCCGGTAGGTTCTGGTCCATTTACAGAAATCGATACGTTTACAGCGCAACTATACATCCAGTGTGCAAACCCAAACTACTGGGATGCAGACAACCTAGACGTTGACTGTCTACGTGTTCCACAAATTGCTAACAACGACCAATTCCTAGGTAAAGTTGTAAACAGTGAAATGGACTGGACGTCTTCTTTCGTTCCAGATATCGACCGTACGTACGCGGCAGCTAGCCCTAAACACCACTACTGGTACCCGCCAGCAGGTACGCAAGCATTCGTTGTTAACTTCAAGCACCCAGATGCTGCGAAGCATGAAGCATTGAGCAACGTTGAATTCCGTCGTGCCTTCTCTATGGCTCTTGACCGTCAAACTATCATCGACATCGCATTCTACGGTGGCGGTACAGTGAACGACTTCGCATCTGGCCTTGGCTACGCATTCGAAGCTTGGTCTGATGAAAAGACTCACAACAAGTACAAAGGCTTTAACACGTACAACGCTGAAGGCGCGAAGAAGCTTCTTGCTGACGCTGGCTTCAAAGATGTAAACAACGATGGTTTTGTTGATACTCCATCAGGTAAGTCTTTCGAACTAATGATCCAATCGCCAAACGGCTGGACTGACTTCAACAACACAGTTCAACTAGCGGTAGAGCAGCTAAACGAAGTAGGCATCAAAGCGAAAGCTCGTACGCCAGACTTCTCTGTATACAACCAAGCAATGCTTGAAGGTACATACGACGTAGCATACACAAACTACTTCCACGGTGCGGATCCATACACGTACTGGAACAGTGCTTACAACTCATCACTACAATCTGGTGACGGTATGCCTCGTTTCGCTATGCACTTCTACAAAAACGACAAACTAGATGGTCTTCTAAACAGCTTCTACAAAACAGCTGATAAGAACGAACAGCTAGACATTGCACACGGTATCCAGCAAATCATCGCTGCAGACCAAGTGACAATCCCAGTGATGTCTGGTGCTTACATGTACCAATACAACACAACTCGCTTCACTGGTTGGTGGAACGAAGAAAATCCTAAAGGCCGTCCAAACATTTGGGCTGGTATTCCAGAGCGTCTACTTCATGTACTGGACCTAAAACCAGTTAAATAAGTAATCGTTCAATCCTTGCGGCGTAATCTCTTACGCCGCTTATAAAAATCCCCACACTCTCAATTGAAAGTATGGCGCTCGTCGTCAGGGGATTTTTCGTTCCAAATTTCGCTAGGAGCGACCTGAATCCAGAAACAGGGAAACAATCTGGGTGAGTAAGGTGTGAGTTATGGGTTATTTTTTAAGACGTTTGTCATTTTATTTTGTCGCGCTATTAGTTGCAGCGACGTTAAACTTTATTATTCCAAGAGCAATGCCTGGTGACCCAGTTACCATGATGTTTGCGAACGCTTCGGTACAAGTTACTCCAGAACGTATTGCTGCAATGAAAGAGCTATTAGGTTTCGTTGATGGCGGCTTGCTAGTTCAATACGCAGCGTACATGAAGAACATCCTTAGCTGGGAGCTTGGTACATCAATTCAATTCTACCCTCTTTCTGTAAACTCATTGTTGGGTGGAGCATTCGGCTGGTCGCTGTTCTTAGCAGGTACCGCAGTAATTCTTTCTTTCTCTATCGGTTCAATCCTAGGGATTTTCGCGGCGTGGAAACGTGGCAGTAAATACGATGCCTTTGTAACGCCAGGAATGCTGATTCTACAAGCCGTTCCTCAAGTCGTTATCGCGATGATTGCACTATTTACCTTTGCAATCGGCTTGAAGTGGTTCCCGACGGGTTACGCTTACACCGCTGGTACTGTGCCTGATTGGACAAGCTGGGCATTCATCAAAGATGTGGCTTACCACGCTTTCTTACCACTATTCTGTGCTTCAGTTGTTCAAATTGGTGGCTTCCTAGTGAACATGCGTAACAACATGATCAACCTGCTTGCTGAAGACTACATCACTATGGCGAAAGGCAAAGGCCTGAGCGAAAACCGAGTGGTATTCAACTACGCAGCGCGTAACGCAATGCTACCAAGTGTGACAGCACTTTCTATGTCGCTAGGTATGGCAATCGGTGGTCAGCTAATTATCGAAATCATCTTCAACTACCCAGGTCTTGGCAGCGTACTTTTCAACGCAATTAACGCTCGTGATTACCAAGTACTGCAAGGTCAGCTACTTATCATGACGCTATTCATGCTGTTCTTTAACTTGGTTGCAGACATGCTGTACGTAGTTCTTGACCCTCGTCTTCGTAAGGGTGGTAAATAATCATGAAAGACTTTCTAAAACTCATTTGGCGTAACCCGATGGCCCTAACAGGCGTCATCATCCTAAGCATCTTTGTTCTTGGCGCTCTTGCTGCTCCACTGATCACCAAACATGCACCAGACAAGCGCACAGGTAACCCACACGAGTACCCAGGCTTTGTTGTTAAGTCTGCGCAAACTAGTCCGAACGGCTGGGTGGCACAAAACCTTGCAGACGACCGCCGCACGTTGATCATGTCTAAAAAGGCTGACCACGTATTAGGTACGACTCGTATGGGCCGTGATGTTTGGTCACAAGTGGTATACGGCGCACGCGTATCACTCGCTGTAGGCTTCGGTGCTGGTCTAACAGTATGTCTACTAGCAACCGTTATCGGTGTTTCTGCAGGTTACTTCGGTGGTCGTGTGGATGACGTACTAACCGCTGCAATGAACATCATGCTGGTTATCCCTCAATACCCATTACTGTTCGTGGTAGCAGCCTTTATCGGTGAGGCAGGGCCACTCACTATAACCTTGGTTATCGGCTTTATGTCCTGGGCTTGGGGCGCCCGTGTTGTTCGTTCCCAAACTCTAGCACTACGTGAAAAAGAGTTTGTTAAAGCAGCAGAAGTACTTGGTGAATCTCCAATTCGCATCATCTTCGTTGAGATTCTGCCAAACCTTATCTCTATCGTAGGTGCAAGCTTCATCGGCTCAGTAATGTACGCAATCATGATGGAAGCAACGATCTCGTTCCTAGGTCTTGGCGACCCGAACACAATCAGCTGGGGCATCATGCTTTACAACGTTCAAACCTCTTCATCAATGCTGATTGGCGCTTGGTGGGAACTGTTGGCTCCTTGTATCGCACTGACAATGCTAGTAACAGGCCTTGCTCTGCTTAACTTCGCTGTCGATGAGATTGCTAACCCGCAACTACGTTCTCACAAAGGTATGAAGCGTTGGAAGAAGCTTGCAGCTCAAGACAAACAAGAACGCGAACCAGAACTACCACCACAAAATGCACTTTGGAGCGGAGATAAATAATCATGTCTGAACCACTAATTTCTATCCGCAACTTATGCGTGGATTACATCACTGAATCAGGCGATGTGCGTGCGTGTAACAACGTTAGCTTCGATATCGCGCCTGGTGAAGTATTTGGTCTAGCCGGTGAATCGGGTTGTGGTAAATCAACCGTTGCTTTCTCACTAATGCGTCTTCATAAGCCGCCAGCTTACATCAGTGGTGGTGAGGTTATCTTCAATGGTGAAAACATTCTTGAATACAGTGATGACCGTATGCAAGCGTTCCGTTGGAGTGAGATGTCGATGGTATTCCAGAGTGCGATGAACGCACTCAACCCAGTATTACCAATGGAAGAGCAGTTCTGTGACGTAATCATGCGTCACACGAACATGACTCGTGAGCAAGCTAAAAAGCGCGCTGAAGGCTTACTGGAAATCGTAGACATTCACCCGAGCCGTTTGAGTGATTACCCTCACCAATTCTCTGGTGGTATGCGTCAACGTCTAGTGATTGCTATCGCGTTAGCACTGAATCCAAAGCTGATCATCATGGATGAGCCAACAACAGCACTCGATGTGGTTGTACAACGCGAAATCCTACAAAAGATCTATGCACTAAAAGAAGAGTTTGGTTTCTCGATTCTGTTTATCACCCATGACTTATCGTTGATGGTCGAGTTCTCTGACCGCATCGGCATCATGTACTCGGGTGAGCTTATCGAGGTCGCTAACTCACAAGATATTCTAGAAAACCCTTACCACCCTTACACCAAAGGGCTGGGTAGTTCTTTCCCTCCACTAACAGGGCCAAAGACAAAACTAACCGGTATTCCAGGCAACCCTCTGAACTTACTAGAGATTCCTGAAGGATGTCGCTTCCAAGCTCGTTGTGACCGTGTACATGAAACCTGTACCAAAGTGCCAACCAAGCTGCGCTCTATCGAGCCGGGACACTTGTCGAACTGCCACCTGTACGGTGACCCAATAGTACAAAGGAAGCTATAGCTTGCACGCTGATTCAGCGTGAATAACGAATAAGGCGGCTTCGTCCGCCAAAAAGCAAGCGAAGCGAATAAGGATTCTGGAGACAATTATGAGCAAAGATTTCGGTCAATTATTGGTAGAAGGTAAGAACGTCGTAAAAGACTTCCCAATAAGCAGTACCACCATTCAAACCCCAATGATGCGTGCGATTAACGACGTGTCATTCAAAATGTACAAAAGCCGCGGCCTAGCCGTCGTTGGTGAGTCTGGTTCAGGCAAATCAACCACAGCAAAAATGATCGCAAAAATGTACGCGCCTTCAGGCGGTACCATTGAGTACAAAGGCCGTGATATTCAAGATATCTCAAGCCGTAAAGATCTGATGCATTACCGTGAAGGTGTGCAAATGGTATGGCAAGACCCGTTTGGTTCTCTGAATCCAACCCATAACATCTTCCACCATATTGCTCGACCACTGTTGATCCACAAGAAGGTGACTTCTGGCAACAAGAGAGAGCTAGAAGAGCGTGTATACGATCTTTTAGAGCAAGTAGGCCTAATCCCACCAAAAGAGACAGCGAAAAAGTATCCACACCAGCTGTCTGGTGGCCAACGTCAGCGTGTCAACCTTGCACGTAACATCGCGGTAGGTGCAGAAGTCGTTCTTGCCGATGAGCCAACATCAATGCTCGACGTTTCGATTCGTGCCGGTGTTCTGAACTTGATGGAAGAGATGAAGTTTGAGAAACAAATGTCTCTGCTTTACATCACCCACGATATCGCCACTGCGCGTTACATCGCTGAAGACCTGTCAGTAATGTATGTGGGTCACATGGTTGAGTGGGGTGATACCGATGACGTCATCGCTAACCCTCAGCACCCTTACACCCAACTATTGGTTTCAGCGGTTCCAGATCCAAAGAAATCAATCCATGACCAACTGGCCGGCAACAAAGGTGAAATCCCGCTATGGACGCCAGCATCTGTAGGCTGTCCATTCGCTGGCCGTTGTACTCACGCAATGGACAAGTGTAAAGAGCAACTTCCTGGCGTGACTCAATTAGCAGAGAACCACTTCGTTCGTTGCTACCTACACGAAAGCTAAACATTAAGACTGAGTTAGGGTCTGCGGACCCTAACTACTTATATCCAAAACAATTCAGGTACCTAGCCACAAGAAACTAGGACCTTTGGAGAATATTGATGCTGTTATTGACCAACCATATTGGCTACGAATCTTCGGCTCCTAAGCAAGCTATTCTGCAGACAAAGAAAGCGCGTTTATCCAGTACCACTGCATTGCTCGTGTGTGCCGACAACCACATTACCGTGGGTAACTTCGACGTTGTAAAACAGGGTCGCGTAGCAAACTGGCATCAAGGGCAATTCTTCACGATCGATTTCAGCGCATTCACTGAGAGCGGACGTTACTACCTGCGCTTTGACAACCTTCGCTCTGAAGTGTTCGAGATTGGTAACAACCTACTAATGAGCCACACTTTTTCTGATGTGCTTCACTACTTTAAATCACAACGTTGTGGCGGCATTTTTGATAAGAAAGATCGTCAAGCCCAAATTCTTGGCACCGACCGATACGTTGATGTTCATGGTGGTTGGTACGACGCATCAGGTGATGTAAGCAAGTACTTTAGCCACTTGTCTTACGGCAACTACCTCAATCCACAACAGATTCCTATGGTTGTTTGGAACATGCTCAAAAGCGTGCGCTTAACCAGTGACAATCCAGACTTCCCTAAATTCTCCATGACTCGCCTAACAGAAGAAGCGCTATTCGGTGCCGATTTCTTAGTACGTATGCAAGACGCGGCTGGATACTTCTACATGACAGTATTCGATAAGTGGAGCAAGGATATCAACCAACGCGACATCTGCGCGTACTCCACTCAAGAAGGCCATAAATCAACAGATTTGCAAGCCGGCTACCGACAAGGTGCTGGTGTGGCTATTGCAGCACTTGCCGCAGCGTCTGAACTAGACATATCGGGTAGCTACTCGAGCCAAACCTATCTTGATACCGCGACTAAAGGTTACTGGCATCTTAAAGAGTACAACTTACAGTACCTAAACGATGGTGAAGAGAACATCATCGATGAGTATTGCGCCCTACTCGCGGCCAATGAGCTTTACCGAGTAACACAAGACGAACAATACCTTTCAGAAGCAAGAACTTGGGCGACTCGTTTAATCTCTCGCCAACAGTCAGATGATTCATTTGAGCACTTCTGGTCAGCTAATGCTGATGGCTCTCGCCCATACTTCCACGCCGCGGAAGCAGGGTTGCCAGTGATAGCCCTGTGCGAATACATCAATAATGAAACTGACGCAGAGCTCAAAGAACAAGCTCGCATTGTTGTTGAACAAGCATGTCAGTTCGAAATCAACATCACCGATAAAGTCACCAACCCATTTGGCTACCCAAGACAGTACGTAAAAAATGTTGATGGTGATAAGCGCGATGCTTTCTTCGTAGCTCAGAAGAACGAAACCGGCTACTGGTGGCAAGGTGAAAACGCACGTCTTGGTTCCATTGCAACCATGGCTTACCTCGTTCAACCACATATTAAAGATCACGGCTTGCAAAAACGTTTGATCCAGCTTTCACAGAACAGCCTCGACTGGATCTTGGGCCTTAACCCTTACCACATGTGCATGCTTGATGGTCACGGTCATAACAACCCTGACTACTTACCTCAGCTTGGTTTTTTCAATGCCAAAGGCGGTATCTGTAACGGTGTCACCGCTGGCTTTGAAGATGATCAAGACATTGCGTTCAATCCACCAGCACAAAAAGATGACATGCTTCAAAACTGGCGCTGGGGCGAACAATGGATCCCTCACGGTGCTTGGTTCCTATTGGCAACCGCTGCGCAATTCAATTTCCTAGCACAGCGTAAGGAGCAATAATCATGACGCTTTACTACGTAGGTATTGATGGTGGCGGCACGTCTTGTCGTGCTCGTATTCGCGATGACCAAGGCACACTCATTGGTGAAGCGAAAAGCGGCAGCGCTAACATCCTTTTAGGTGTTGATGTTGCGATGAGCTCAATTATTGATGCGATTACTCAAGCAGCACAACAAGGGCAACTCGAATCAAGTCATTTTTCAAATATGCATGTCGGCCTTGCACTGGCTGGTGCTGAGCAAAAGTCAGCATGGTTCAACTTCATGGCTCAGCCACACCCTTTCGCCAGTATGACGCTCAACACTGACGCTTACGGTGCTTGTATTGGCGCTCACAATAGCCAAAACGGCGCCATCATGATTGGTGGCACTGGCTCATGCGGCATCTACCTACAAGATGGTGAGCAGCATGTCGTTGGTGGTCGTGAATTCCCAATTTCTGACCAAGGTGGCGGCGCGGTGATGGGGCTTCGCTTGATTCAACAAGTTCTGCTGGCAGAAGATGGCATTCGCAACAAGACAGCACTGACTCAACACGTGATGAACCACTTTGGCAATGATGTTGATGCCATCGTCGAATGGTCAAAAGGCGCGATTCCAAAAGACTACGGTCAATTCTCGCCAGCAATTTTTCAACTGGCTAACGAAGGCGATGAGCTCGCTATCGAGATGCTCAAGCAAACCGCCGCTGATATCGAAATGTTTGTACTAGCACTGCATCGCAAAGGTGCGGACAAGGTATGCCTGATGGGCAGTATCGCAGAGCGCATTCTCAACTGGTTATCACCACCAGTACAACAATGGATCGTTGAACCTCAATTTGACGCTATCGAAGGGGCATTGATGTTTGCCGGAAAACCACAACACAACTTGTATCAACAGGCTTAGCAGGGAAGTTATATGAATTATCGCATCGACTTAGCTGTTCTTTCTGAACAAAAACACAACTGCCGATTTGGCCTTACGGTACATAACTTAAGTGATCTTGACGTAACTGATTGGTCACTCCATTTTGCATTTGACCGATTCATCCTTCCAGAGAGTCTGTCGCAAGGTGAATTAACTCAAGTAGGAAGCTTTTGTTCTTACCAGCCAAGTACCACCGTATTAAAGGCGAACAACCATTACTACCTTGAATTCAGTATTCAAAGCGCTCCATTCCGTTTCTATTCTGATGGTCTCAATGACGCCTTTATCCAAACACATAACCAAGGCGAAACCTCGGTACTGCCAGTTGCGATATCACCAATAGTGCTGGCTTCACCATATCGTGAACGCAGCCAAATCCCAGAAGTAGATGCGGCAGCGGTAGCACTGATCCCCCAACCGAATCAATTCGAGCTGAAACAAGGCGGCTTCGCACTGAACAAAGCGTGCACAGTTGAAGTTCAGTCACACCTTGCAGAGAAAGCTAGCACTTGGCTACAACAAGAATTACTGACTACGTTTGAGCTAGCGGTTTCAGCAGAACTCTCACCAGAAGAAAACTGTGACATTCTACTGCGTAGTAATCCGACTTTAGATGAAGCCGAGTACAAGCTAACGATCACCGCTCAGCAAGTGGTCGTAGAATCCGGCAGCCAATCAGGCTTTACGCATGCCGTCGCTAGCTTAATCCAATTGGTTCAACAACAAGATGCTGAACACTTCTCTGTGCCATGTTGCAAAATCGCCGATCAACCTCGTTTCAAATACCGCGGCATGATGTTGGACTGTGCACGTCACTTCCACTCGGTGGAGCAAGTGAAGCGTTTAATCAACCAACTGGCGCACTACAAATTCAACGTTTTTCATTGGCACCTAACCGATGATGAAGGTTGGAGAATAGAGATTAAGCGACTACCTCAACTCACTGAAATCGGTGCTTGGCGCGGCCCTGACTATGCATTGGAACCGCAATATACCCATATTGCGGAAAACTACGGCGGCTTCTACACACAGCAACAGATTCGCGAAGTTATTGAATACGCAGAGCAACGTAGCATCACTGTGATCCCAGAGATCGATATCCCGGGACACTGCCGCGCCGCGATCAAATCACTGCCTGATATGTTGGTAGAGCAAGCGGACACCACTCAATACAAGAGCATTCAGCACTACAACGACAATGTACTAAATCCAGGTTTATCGGGGACTTATCAGTTCTTAGATATCGTTATTGAAGAAGTCGCTGAGCTCTTCCCGAGTGAATTGATTCATATGGGCGCAGACGAAGTGCCACCTGGAGTGTGGACCAACAGCCCTGCTGCTCAAGCACTGATGAAAGAACATCAATACCAAGACAGCAAAGATCTACAAGGCCACCTGTTCCGCTATGCCGAGAACAAACTTAAGCAGCTAGGCAAACGCATGGTGGGCTGGGAAGAGGCACAACACGGCGACAAGGTGAGCAAAGAGACCATCATCTACTCGTGGCTCAGCGAAGAAGCCGCCGTGAACTGTGCTCGCCAAGGCTTTGATGTGGTTCTGCAGCCCGCACAATTTACTTATCTCGACATGACCCAAGATTATGCACCGGAAGAGCCGGGCGTAGATTGGGCTGCCGTTATCCCATTAGAACAAGCTTATACCTATGAAGCGCTTGCTGAGATATCCGACACCGACCCAATTCGTAAGCGGATCCGCGGAATTCAGTGTGCTCTATGGTGTGAGATCGTCACCAACCAAAAGCGTATGGATTACATGGTATTCCCAAGAATTAGCGCTTTAGCTGAAGGATGTTGGACACACAAAGACAACCGAAACTGGCTTGATTACCTGTCTCGCTTAAAAGGTCACTTGCCGCTACTCGACAGACTCAATGTTGATTACCGCAACCCTTGGAAAGCTGAATAAAACCAAACCACAGCATGCTCATACCGAGCGATAGCTGACTCAAATTAAGGTGCTCAGTCCAACAAAACTCAGCATCACTATTTAAAAATTAGCTGCATAGATGCAGTTTGTTAAAAAGGAAATGACAATGAAATACGGCTATTTCGATAACGACAATCGCGAATACGTCATCACTCGCCCTGATGTACCAGCACCTTGGACCAACTACCTAGGTACTGAAAAGTTTTGTACTGTAATTTCGCACAATGCGGGCGGTTACTCGTTCTACAACTCTCCGGAATACAACCGTGTTACTAAATTCCGTCCAAACGGCACCTTTGACCGTCCAGGACACTATGTTTACCTGCGTGATGATGAGACTGGTGATTACTGGTCTATCTCGTGGCAGCCAGTGGCAAAAAGCCTAGATGAAGCGAACTACGAGGTTCGCCACGGCCTGTCATACTCAAAGTTCAAATGTGAATACAGCGGCATTACCGCAACCAAAACGCTATTCGTACCTAAAGGTGAAGATGCAGAAGTTTGGGACGTTGTGCTAAAGAACAACACTGATAAACCACGTACTATCAGCACATTCTCATTTGTAGAGTTCTCGTTCAGCCACATCCAATCAGACAACCAAAACCACCAGATGTCTCTGTACTCTGCGGGCACGTCTTACCAAGAAGGTGTGTTGGAATACGATCTGTACTACAACACTAACGACTTTGAAGGCTTCTACTACTTAGCGTCAACCTTCTCACCAGACAGCTACGACGGTCAACGTGACAACTTCCTTGGCATGTACCGCGATGAAGCTAACCCAATTGCGGTTGAAAACGGTAAGTGTTCGAACAGCGCTCAAACCTGTTACAACCACTGTGGTTCTCTGCATAAGCAATTTACCATTCAACCAGGTGAAGAAGTTCGCTTTGCTTATGTACTAGGTATCGGTAAAGGCAACGGTGAACGCCTACGTGAAAAGTACCAAGACACTGCAAACGTAGATGCAGCGTTCCAAGGTATCAAGGATCACTGGGACGAGCGTTGCAACAAATTCCAAGTTAAGTCGCCAAACGAAGGCTTAGACACCATGATCAACACCTGGACGCTATACCAAGCCGAAACCTGTGTGGTTTGGTCACGCTTTGCTTCATTCATCGAAGTTGGTGGTCGTACTGGTCTGGGTTACCGTGATACGGCGCAAGATGCTATTTCAGTACCTCATGCCAACCCACAAATGACCAAGAAGCGTATTATCGACCTGCTTCGCGGCCAAGTGAAAGCGGGCTACGGTCTACACTTGTTCGATCCAGACTGGTTCGATCCAGAGAAAGCAGACGTCGAGCCATCAAAATCACCAACGGTTGTTCCAACACCGTCAGATGACGACAAGATCCACGGCATTGAAGACACATGTTCTGATGATCACCTATGGATCGTTCCGACCATCATCAAATACGTAATGGAAACTGGCGAGCACGACTTCTTTGACGAAGTGATTCCTTACGCAGACGGCGGTGAAGCGACAGTCTACGAACACATGAAAGCGGCACTGAACTTCTCTGCAGAATACGTTGGTCAAACAGGTATCTGTAAAGGTCTACGTGCTGACTGGAATGACTGTTTGAACCTAGGTGGCGGTGAATCTTCAATGGTTTCATTCCTACACTTCTGGGCTCTGCAAGAATTCTTAGACTTAGCTAAGTTCCGCAATAACGACGCTGATGTTGCGAAATACACAGAAATGGCAGCGAACGTTCGTGAAGCGTGTGAAACACACCTTTGGGATGATGAAGGCGGTTGGTACATTCGTGGTCTAACCAAAAATGGCGACAAGATCGGTACAGCTCAACAAGCTGAAGGTCGTGTACATCTTGAGTCAAACACGCTAGCAGTTCTATCTGGTGCGGTTTCTCAG
Organism: Vibrio sp. 99K-1; assembly: GCF_013114585.1. Lineage (NCBI taxonomy): Bacteria > Pseudomonadati > Pseudomonadota > Gammaproteobacteria > Vibrionales > Vibrionaceae > Vibrio > Vibrio sp. 99K-1. The sequence continues at coordinate 146,390 of NZ_VTXF01000018.1, read as the reverse complement.
GAGCGCGGAGAGAAAGCGATGGATGCAGTCGATGAGAACCTATTCTCTGAATACGGCTTGCACCTAAACTCTCCATCGTTCGCGACACCAAACGATGATATCGGCTTCGTCACTCGCGTTTACCAAGGCGTAAAAGAGAATGGCGCTATCTTCTCTCACCCGAACCCATGGGCTTGGGTAGCAGAAGCGAAACTTGGCCGTGGTGACCGTGCGATGAAATTCTACGATGCACTTAACCCATACAACCAAAACGACATGATTGAAACACGTTACGCAGAACCATACTCGTACGTGCAATTCATCATGGGTAAAGACCACCAAGACCATGGCCGCGCTAACCACCCTTGGTTAACCGGTACTTCTGGTTGGGCATACTTTGCGGTAACCAACTTCATTCTTGGTGTCCGTACTGGCTTTGAAGGCTTAACCGTAGATCCTTGTATCCCAACAGATTGGCCAGAGTTTGAAGTGACTCGTCAATGGCGTGGTGCGACATACAACATCACAGTACAGAACCCGAATGCAGTAAGCAAAGGGGTTGCCTCTATCACTATCAACGGTGAGTCAGTAGAAGGCGCAATCCCAGTTCAAGCAGAAGGCAGCGTGAACGATGTTGTCGTTGTTCTAGGCTAGTCACGCAACTTAACCAACCACTCTTGCCTCAAGCCTATTGGGTTTGAGGCAAAGAGACTAAAAGGATTTTCTAATGATTAAATTTGGTACAGGTGGCTGGCGCGCTTTCATTGGTGAAGAGTTCACCAGAGAGAACGTTCGCCTTGTGGCACAAGCGCTGGCAAACATCATCAACAATGAAGATGCAGCCAAAAATGGATTTGTGATCGGTTACGACCGTCGCTTCCTTTCCGATAAAGCTGCATGTTGGTTTGCTGAAGTTTTAGCCGCTAACAACATCAAAGTCAGCTTCATCGATAAGTTTGTTCCAACCCCTATCGTCATGTTCCAAGCGAAAGAGATGGGCTGCACCTACTCGGCATGTATTACCGCTTCTCACAACCCAGCGGATTACAACGGAATCAAGGTGTTTATTGAAGGTGGTCGCGATGCTGATGAGATCATCACAGAGAAGATAGAACAGCAAATCGCAACTCTAACCAACGAAGACGTTATCCGCGTCGACTTCGAACAAGCGTTGAATGACAAAGAGATCGAGATCATCAACCCAATGAACGACTTTGTTGATTCGATCATTAACTTCATCGATATCGAGTCAATCAAGAAAGCGAATCTGCGCGTACTGATTGACCCAATGTTTGGTGTAGCGAAGAACGCCCTACAAACGGTTCTTATCAATGGCCGTTGTGATGTCGACGTGATCAACGATGGTAAAAACCCAGATTTTGGTGGATTAATGCCATCACCAAGCGCAGCTACGCTCTATCGCTTGAAGCACTTAGTTGCAGCTGAAGGGTATGACATCGGTATTGGTACCGATGGCGATGCTGACCGCTTAGGTATTATCGATGAGAAAGGTAGCTTCATTCACCCAAACGAAGTACTACTCCTGCTTTACTACTACTTGCTGGAATACAAAGGCTGGAAGGGCTCTGTTGTTCGTAACATCGCAACCACACATCTACTGGATAAAGTGGCGGCAGATCATGGTGAGAAAAGCTTTGAGGTTCCTGTAGGCTTTAAGCATATCAGCTCGCAAATGGAGGCTGATGACTCTCTGATTGGCGGCGAAAGTTCAGGTGGTTTAACCATTCGTGGTCACATCAAAGGTAAGGATGGCGTATTTGCTTCAAGCTTACTGGTTGAGATGATCAGTGTGACAGGCAAGAAGCTGTCTGAATTACTTGATGAGATTTACTCTAAATATGGCTATGCCTACACCGCGGAAGGCGATTGTAAGTTTAAACCTTCAGAGAAAGAAGCGCTCTACACTAAGATCTACGTCGAGAAGCAACTACCTGAATTTGAATACGAAATTGAAAAAGTCAGCTATGAAGATGGTGCCAAGGTGTACTTCAAGAATGGCGGCTGGGTAATTGCTCGCTTCTCAGGAACAGAGCCGTTACTACGAATCTTCGCAGAAATGGAAGATAAAGACACTGCAGAACGTGTTCTTCAAAAAGTGAAAGACTTCCTCTCTCTATAGGCTTATAGAGTGCAGCAGTTTTGTATGGGACTTAACAAATCACTGCCTTGTTAAAGCCTATAAGTGAAGAACTCTTGCCCAGTACTTTGGTGAAAGTACTGGGCTTTTTTATAGCTGAGCCACTAAAACACCTAAAAAGCCAGTACGCCTTTAGTGTCTACTTTCACGGTCACTGGCATACCAACTTCTAACGCTTCCGACGAAGTCGCCAGTAGCTTTTGCCCATTGGCTTCAATCACATAGCGACAATGGTCACCCATGAATTGCTGCTCCAATACCGACAAGTTACTGTCTGTATCATGGCTCGCGACAATGTGCTGAGGTCTTAGTAACAGCGCACACTCAGAGCCAACATCAATCTCCGTTTGCGCTTTTGCTTCCACTAAGCCCAAGCTGGTTTCGAATTCATTATCTGAGATACGCTGAGCATTTAAGTAACTACCACCACCTAAGAAATCAGCCACAAACTTGCTTGAAGGGTGGAAATACAACTCAGATGCTGAGCCATATTGTTCAATCACACCATGGTTCATTACGGCCATTTTATCCGCAAAGGCAAACGCTTCTTCACGACTGTGAGTAACAAAAATAGCGGTTACGCCCTGCTTCTTAAAGATCTTGCGGATCTGAGAAATCAACTCATGACGAACTTGGGTATCAATGTTCGAGAACGGTTCATCAAGTAGCAATAAATCAGGCTTGTAAGCCAAAGAGCGAGCAATAGCGACACGTTGCTGTTGTCCACCAGACAACTGATGAGGATAGCGCTCACCATATTGATCAAGGTGAACCAGTTCTAGCATCTCTTTCACTTTTGCTTTCTTGTCTTGCTCAGACATATCACGCAGTCCAAATGCCACGTTCTGATTTACGGTAAGGTGCGGAAACAGCGCATAATCTTGGAAGATCATGCCGATGTTACGTTGCTCTGGTGGTAGCCAATTCTTACCATCATCAATAGTCTGACAGTTGAGATTCATTACCCCATGGCTCAACGGAAGTAATCCAGCAATTGCTTTTAATAAAGTTGTTTTACCACAGCCACTAGCGCCAAGTAGACATACGATCTCGCCATGTTCAACTTCAAGAGAAAGTGACTCGAGAACCGTTTGAGACTCATACTTACAAGTCAGATCTTTAATAGATAATGCACAGCTCATTAGTTTTTTTGCTCCAAAGAACGGTTGACGATGATCAATGGGATTAGACCCACCAGTACAAGTAACACAGCAGGCATCGCAGCCAGCTCTAGATGCTCGTCTGAGGCATAGTTATAAACATAGGTAGCTAGGGTTTCAAAGTTAAACGGACGCAGCAATAGCGCTGCATTCAACTCTTTCATCGATTCGATAAACACCAATAGTCCTGCAATCAAAGCACCACGCTTAATCAGAGGCAAATGCACTCGGCGTAACATCTGGTTGGTGTTACAACCCATGGTCTTTGAAGCCATATCCAAAGACGGCGACACTTTACTTAGGCTACTTTCCACACTGCCGATAGCAACCGCAGAAAAACGCACTACCATCGCAAAAATAAGCGCGAACATAGAGCCAGAGAAGATCAGCCCCGGACGTCCCCACTCCATCACTTTCGCAATATCATTAATTAAGTGGTCCATGAACAAAACCGGCACCATCACACCAATTGCCAACACGGTGCCAGGTACGGCATAACCCATAGAAGCAAGACGCATGTATGCCTGACTTCTCTTGCCTGGGCTTACTCGCTGATTAAAGTTCACAATGAGAGCAATGATCACACCGATGATCGCAGCCACAATAGAAACATATAAGCTGTTAACCGCGTATTCTCTAAATTCTGGAGTCCAGCTTTGACCGAAGTATTTATAAGCATAAATAATTAACTGACCAAGCGGGAACAAAAATGCGACGCAGACTAGCCCCCAACACCAAAACATTGCTAGCCATTTTTTCCAACCAGACAGGTCATAACGAAAATCTTCACTACTACTGAATTGATTTTGAAATAGCTTCTGTTTACGGCGACTGTATCGCTCCGAGCTTAACAATAGAATCACGATAACCAACATGATTGCCGATATTTTCGCTGCCGCGGTCAAGCTTGAGTAGCCTAACCAGGTATCATAAACCGCCGTTGTTAAGGTGTTCACCGCAAAGTAGCTGACCGTGCCGAAGTCACCGATGGTTTCCATGGCAACAAGTGATAAACCGACAGCCATTGATGGGCGCACAAGCGGCAAAGAGATGCGGCGGAAGCTTTCCCAAGGTGAGCATTTCAATAATCTAGCGGATTGGAGTAGAGAGACGTTCTGCTCCATGAATGCAGCACGGCACAACAGGTATACATAAGGGTATAGAACAAGTGACAGAACAATAATTGCGCCAGACAAGGTTCTAATGTCCGGGAACCAATACTCCCCAGGCCCCCAGCCAGTTAGGTCGCGAAGCAGAATCTGCACAGGCCCGGCGAAGTCAAACCAATCGGTAAAGATGTATCCAACAATATAAGCTGGCATTGCGAGTGGCAAAACTAATGCCCACTGCAACACTTTCTCACCCGGCAAGCGACACATCGCCATGATCCAAGCTGAGGGGATACCAAATAGCAGCGACAAGAACATGGTTCCTATCACTAAAACGACAGTGTTATAAGCGTAAGTCGGCATCACTGTGGACATCAAATGAGAAAACAGCTCATTTGTTTCACCTACAGCGGTGGTGAATATCGCTAAGATCGGAAAAACCAGTAGTAAAGCTATCAAACCACTACTGGTGTTCCATAAATAATTCTTTTCTTTCATCGCCTAATTACAACGAGGCTTAATGAAACACAAATGCAGTTGCAAATACATCTCATGCCCTTTTAGTGGTGGGGGTTATTTATACCCATATACGGTAATGACTTCAAGGAGCTGTGCTAATAACTCTCAAGATCAAACGAGAGCTTTGTTTCAAAAAGTGACTTAACTAAAAACAAAACAACCTCAAGTACCCAAAACGGCAACTTGAGGTTGTTAAATCTAATATTGGCCGAAGCCTATATTAATAATTACAGGTCGAATTTAACTTCGTCTAGAAGCTTGATTGCAGCTTCGTGGTGATCTGCAATTTGGTCTAGAGAGATAGTATCTGCTTTGAATTCTCCCCAAGAAGCTACTAGCTCAGAAGGTTTAACATCAGCTTTAACTGGGTATTCGTAGTTTACTTCTGCGTACATACCTTGTGCTGTGTTACCAGATAGGAATTCCATTAGCTTAACTGCGTTCTCTTTGTTTGGAGAGTACTTAGCCATTGCCATACCAGAGATGTTTACGTGAGTGCCTGTCGTCTCTTGGTTAGGGAAGTTAATGTAAACAGCGTCAGCCCAAGCTTTTTGCTCTTTATCGTTAACCATCTTACCTAGGTAGTAGCTGTTACCAAGAGAAACGTCACATAGACCTTCTTTGATAGCTTTAACTTGTGCACGGTCGTTACCTTGAGGCTTACGAGCTAGGTTTGCTTTTACGCCTTCTAACCACTCTTTAGTTTCCGCTTCACCTTTGTGAGCTATCATAGAAGATACTAGAGAAACGTTGTATGGGTGCTTACCGCTACGAGTACAGATTTTACCTTTGAATTCAGGCTTCGCTAGATCAGCGTAAGTGAAGTCTTCACCTAGACGGCCAACGCGGTCACGTGAAGAGTAAACACTACGAGTACGTGTTGTTAGAGCAAACCACTCGTTGTCTGTATCTTGGTATTGAGCCGGGATGTTCTTTTCTAGAACGTCGCTGTTTACCGCTTGAACTAAGCCTTTTTCAGTTAGCTCAGATAGACGGCTGATATCAACTGTTAATACCACGTCTGCAGGGCTGTATTCACCCTCTTGAGCTAGCTTTTCTGCCAAACCTTTCTTAGCAAACTTAACATTTACCTCAATACCCGTCTCCTTTGTGAACTCATCGAACATTGGCTCAACAAGGAAAGGTTGGCGGTAAGAGTATACGTTTACTTCTTCTGCAGCCATTGCTGCTGGTGCGATAGTGCTGCACGCAAGAGCTGAAAGAGTTAGCAGTTTTTTCATGGTAAAATCCCTTATATCGAAATGATAATCTATATCAGTTGCGTTATTATATTCATCAATAACACAATTACAATGATATCCGACAAAAAAATTGTTCGCTCTGCGCCATCAGCCTCGCACTTTTGTAACAATCTATTTCAAAGTGACCGCTTATTCTTGCGAAGAGTTGCCGGCTAGCTCGGTTTATCTAAATCAATCAAAACTACTCGACCATTAATAACAAAACCCCACAACCAATAGCTATGGGGTTTTCTTTGTCCTGCCTAACCCGTTCAGGTTAGACAAATACTATTGATTATTTTACTGATACAAACTCTGGATAAGCACCAACACCACAATCGTGCATGTCCATACCTTCTAGCTCTTCGTCTTCACTTACACGGATACCGATTGTTGCTTTAAGTACAGCCCATACCGCCAGGCTCGCACCGAATACCCAAGCAAAGATTACTGCTGCACCGAATAGTTGTGCACCGAATGTAGCGTCTGCATTGCTTAGTGGCACAGCCATTAGACCGAAGAAACCACACACACCGTGCACTGAGATTGCACCTACTGGATCATCAATCTTAGCTTTATCTAGAGCGATGATGCTGAATACAACCAATGCGCCAGATACCGAACCAATTGCTACTGCAAATAGAGGTGATGGTGATAGAGGGTCTGCAGTGATTGCTACTAGGCCAGCCAACGCACCGTTAAGAATCATGGTTAGGTCCGCTTTACCCCAGGTTGTCTTACATACTAGTAGTGCTGCGATTGCACCCGCTGCTGCTGCTGCGTTGGTGTTAAGGAAGATTTGACCCACTGCTGTTGCGTTCTCAAAATCTGAAACCATCAGTTGAGAGCCGCCGTTGAAGCCGAACCAACCAAACCAAAGGATGAATGTACCTAATGTAGCAAGTGGCATGTTCGAACCTGGAATTGGGTAGATTTCACCGTTTTTACCATATTTACCTTTACGAGCACCAAGTAGTAGAACGCCTGCTAGCGCTGCTGCTGCACCCGCCATGTGTACGATACCTGAACCTGCGAAATCACTGAAGCCTGCTTCTGATAGGAAACCACCGCCCCAAGTCCAGTAACCTTCCATTGGGTAGATAAATGCTGTTAGCACTACAGAGAAGATTAGGAATGACCAAAGCTTCATACGCTCAGCTACTGCACCAGATACTACAGACATTGCGGTTGCAACGAATACTACCTGGAAGAAGAAGTCTGATTCTAAAGAGTGGTCTGCGCCTTCACCTTGAGTACCAATCAGAGTACCGAATGATGGTAACCAACCGCCTTCGCCGTTATCGACATACATAATGTTGTAACCAACGACTAAGAATGCAGTACATGCAATCGCGTACAAGCAGATATTCTTAGTTAAAATCTCTGTGGTGTTCTTTGAACGAACTAGGCCAGCTTCTAACATTGCGAAGCCTGCTGCCATCCACATTACCAACGCACCTGAAATGAGGAAGAAAAAAGTGTCTAGTGCGTAACGTAGTTCCGTTACTGTTGTTGTAAGTTCCATATTAAAGTCTCCAGTCCTTGTAATTCTTTAAAGTGCTTCTGCATCCATTTCACCAGTACGGATTCGTACAGCTTGGCTTAGGTCATACACAAAAATCTTACCGTCACCGATTTTGCCTGTGTGTGCCGCTTGGCTGATCGCTTCAACAACTCGGTCAACGTTTTCAGCTTGAGTAGCAATCTCTAGCTTCACCTTTGGCAGGAAGTCGACTTGGTATTCCGCACCACGGTATAATTCAGTGTGTCCTTTCTGACGACCAAAGCCCTTAACTTCAGAGACCGTCATACCTTCAATACCCACATCAGACAGCGCTTCACGTACGTCATCTAATTTGAATGGCTTAACAATGGCATTTATTAGTTTCATATTCGTTCCTTAAATTCTTCACTAATTCCGTTAATTCTCTTATTACAATCCAAGTTGTGTGCCAAGAATTTAACTTGTTGATTTTTAATAAGATGGTGATGATTAAGCGCTAATAAAAAAAAAGGTCGCACCAATTTGGTGCGACCTTTTCACTATCTTAATGCGTGGCTCTATTATTGCTCCAGTTTTGGGCAACGGAGTCCTAAGCACTGTTATAACAACGGCTAGTACCCTAGAAACTCAACCCAGCGCTCGATTAGCAACTCGAAGTCGTCAATTCCACAGCTTGCTTGGCTCTCACAGTTGTAAAAGTCGAACTCACTGCCCTCTTCCATTTCTTGCTCATGACCTAACACGTTTTCTTGAATCGTTACTTCATCTTCATTGATCGCTAGGCTAATCTCTTTGCCGAGCAGCGTCACTTCATTGCTCAGACCCTGTCGTGATTGCTCGATAAGCGCCATCACATGATCTAATTTCTGCTTATCTTTACCGATCTCTTCTTGTAACCAGCGGCCAACGATTTCATGTCCCATGCTGCATTTCACGTAGTACTCACCCATCAGAGTGTTTCTTGTAAATTCGAATTCCATAGTGGCTCCACGCAGTAACTGCAGACAGGGTTAAAAATGAGGCGAGAGTATATAGCGAAGTAATAAATAGATCGAGCTACTCATCCCCCAACATTCAGACATAAAAAAACGCCTTCTACGAATAGAAGGCGTTTAATCAATTATTTAGCCAGTCAGCGATTAAGCTGGTTCTTGGAAAATAACCGTGTCCGCTTTCTCCGTGTACTGACCCATTTTATGGAAGTTCAGGTAACGGTATGTATCTGCAGCCGTTGCATTGATCTTATCCGCGTACTCTAGGTACTCTTCTTTCGTTGGAATACGACCAAGAATCGCACCAACCGCAGAAAGTTCAGCAGATGCTAGGTAAACGTTAGCACCTGTACCCAAACGGTTCGGGAAGTTACGAGTAGACGTAGACATTACTGTCGACTTGTCTGCAACACGCGCTTGGTTACCCATACATAGTGAACAACCCGGAGTTTCGATACGAACCCCTGCACGACCGAAGATACCGTAGTAGCCTTCTTCTGTTAGCTGGTCTTTGTCCATCTTAGTTGGCGGAGCCACCCATAGACGAGTGCTTAGCGAGCCGTTGAACTCTTCAAGCATCTTACCTGCAGCACGGAAGTGACCGATGTTGGTCATACAAGAACCGATGAACACTTCTTGGATCTCTGTGCCTTGAACGTCAGAAAGAAGACGAGCATCATCTGGATCGTTTGGTGCACATAGGATTGGCTGATCGATGTCAGCAAGGTCGATTTCGATAACGTGTGCGTATTCAGCATCTGAATCGGCAGACAGCAACTCAGGGTTCGCTAGCCACTCTTCCATTGCCGTAATACGACGCTCGATAGTACGAACGTCACCGTAGCCTTCAGCGATCATCCACTTAAGCATAACGATGTTTGAGTTCAGGTACTCTTCGATAGACTCTTGAGACAGCTTAACTGTACAACCTGCAGCTGAACGTTCAGCTGAAGCGTCAGAAAGTTCGAACGCTTGCTCAACAGATAGGTGCTCAACACCTTCGATTTCTAGCACTCGACCAGAAAATTCGTTGATCTTACCTGCTTTCTCTACGGTTAGTAGACCTTGCTTGATGCCGTATAGAGGGATTGCATGTACTAGGTCACGTAGCGTGATACCTGGCTGCATTTCACCTTTAAAGCGAACCAAGATAGATTCAGGCATATCAAGAGGCATAACACCTGTTGCTGCCGCGAATGCAACTAGACCAGAACCCGCAGGGAATGAGATCCCTAGAGGGAAACGAGTATGCGAGTCACCACCTGTACCTACAGTATCAGGAAGAAGCATACGGTTTAGCCATGAGTGGATAACACCATCACCAGGACGTAGTGAAACACCGGCACGGTTCATGATGAAATCAGGTAGCGTATGGTGCGTGTTAACATCAACTGGTTTCGGGTATGCCGATGTATGACAGAAAGACTGCATCACTAGGTCAGCAGAGAAGCCAAGACAAGCAAGGTCTTTAAGCTCATCACGCGTCATAGGGCCAGTAGTATCTTGAGAACCTACTGTCGTCATCTTAGGCTCACAGTATTGACCCGCGCGAACGCCTTCAACACCACATGCTTTACCAACCATCTTCTGAGCTAGTGTGTAGCCTTTATCAGATGCAGATGGATCAACAGGCTTAGCGAATAAGTCTGTTTCTTCTAGACCAAGAGAAGCACGAGCACGACCTGTTAAACCACGACCGATGATAAGTGGGATACGACCACCAGCACGAACTTCATCCAGCAATACTTTGCTTAGTTCGAAGCTAGAGATCTCTTCACCGTTTTTACGTACAACACCTTCATATGGGAAAATATCGATAACATCGCCCATGTTCATGTTTTGAACGTCTAATTCAATCGGAAGTGCGCCTGAATCTTCCATCGTGTTGTAGAAGATTGGAGCAATTTTACCACCAAGACAAACACCGCCAGTGCGCTTGTTTGGTACGAACGGGATATCTTCACCCATGAACCAAAGTACTGAGTTTGTCGCAGACTTACGAGAAGAACCTGTACCAACAACATCACCTACGTAAGCAAGCTGAATGCCGTCTTTTTGCAGTTCTTCGATTTGAGCGATTGGGCCAACCGTACCTGGTTGATCTGGGTTGATGCCATCACGTTCCATCTTCAGCATCGCTTTTGCGTGTACTGGAATATCTGGGCGAGACCATGCATCAGGTGCTGGAGATAGGTCATCGGTGTTCGTTTCACCAGTGACTTTGAATACTTTTACAGTGATCTTTTCAGCGACTTTATCTTTCGCTGTGAACCATTCTGCATCAGCCCAAGATTGAATAACTTGTTGCGCTGATTCATTGCCAGCTTTTGCTTTCTCTTCTACGTCGTAGAACGCATCAAACATCAGTAGAGTATGAGACAGTGCTTTCACAGCGATTGGAGCAAGCTCAGCATCATCAAGTAGAGATACTAGAGATTCGATGTTGTAACCACCTTGCATAGTACCAAGCAATTCTGCAGCTTTTGCTTTGCTTACTAGTGGAGATGCTACTTCACCTTTAGTGATAGCCGTTAGGAAGCCCGCTTTTACATAGGCAGCTTCATCTACGCCTGGTGGAATGCGGTTTTCTAGTAGGTCAAGAATGGTTTCTTCTTCACCTTGAGGTGGATTCTTCAGAAGTTCAACTAGGCCAGCTACCTGCTCAGCATCTAGTGGTTTAGGAACAACTCCTTCGGCAGCACGTTCTTCGACGTGTTTACGGTAGGCTTCAAGCACGACTTTTTTCCTCTCATTGCGGTTCACTTCTCACCTTCATAATTGTTAGTAAAATAAAGAAGTGAACATCCTTGGAAACTTGGCTCTCCATTGCCATTTTTGTCATTCAATTTGTATTGATGAGCGGCGTCATAGAGGCCAAACTGTGGGCGGTAGAATAGCAAATTTAACGTTAAATTAAAATCTTATCATTTTGACCAACATAGCAAGTTAAGACGAAAGTCCCACTATTTTTGCCTATTTACGCAGTTAAATAACGACTCCGCGCATGATTATTTGTAAGACGTACCAACAATCAAGTAAACCGAATCGTAGTTATCTTCCGTACGTCCATAAGCTAATATTATTGGTCCTATCGGGGAGTCAACACCGGCAAAAACCGAGCCTGCGGTGTACATCGGCGCTTCATTAAGCTTCAAATCATTGTTCGACCAAACGCCACCATGCTCGATAGATGCGCCCACGTAGAACGGTGATTCAAAGAGACCGAAATCATTTTCAAACCACTTATAACGATAAATCAGACTGGTGTACGCCAAGTTCTGACCGATTAAGCTGTTTCTTGGGATACCAGACAGGTTTAAAAAGCCACCGAGCTCTCTAGGGTCAATAGGAAAGACTGAGTTCTTGCTCTCTACAATGCCATAATCGACTTTTCCGACAAAAGTATGTCTTTCATAGCTTTGCGCTGCCATGAAATTGGCTGAGAATTCATAAACGGTATCACTTTCTGAGGTTAACTCTGTGTCGTTGATCTCCGTATCGTTTTGAAAATCATCATGAGAGACAAGGTATTCCAAATCAACGAAATAACCTTCGGTTGGCAAACTGAAGTTATCTAAGGTGTCCAATCGATAACTAATAAAACCACCAATACGTGAGTAGCCGCCACTTCCCAATGAAGGTAACGAAGCGACTTCTACGTCACCGTTAGTATAGCGAGCACCAAACTTTAGCTCTTGCCACAGAGTAGGCTGATAACCTAAAGCTAATTCACCGATGTATTCACTGTATGTCATTGGGAAATAATCGTTAGTTACATCGAGTGTCGGCTCTTCAATTTCATCAATATCGACAGGTAAGTTTCGATTTTGCTTACTGTAGACAATCGAGGCAGAGGTAAATAATTTCTGACTTGAGAAAAACGGCGAGTAAAGCTCCGCCTCAATTCGCTTATCCGTTCCCATCTCAACATTTGTTCTTAATTCAGCGCCATGTGAGTTGATATCGGTAAAATTGGCCGAGACACCAATAGAATATTGACTTGTCGTAGAAAAATCGTCTTCGAGGAAGAATCGAAAGTTGAGGTAATTAGGTCCCCAAGACTTTTCATCCACATTAACCGTAAGTTGATCTTCACCATCAACGTTTTCGAACTCATAAGTCACCAACTCAAAGCGATCCAACGCATAAAGGTCTTGCACCTTTGCCTCGATTTCGCTGGTTTTGAGAACCTTGCCAGAATGAAGGTTCAAACGGTTTTCGAGCAGCTTATCTGAGTAGTGGGTATTGTTATTAATGACCACTTTATCAACCACGGTTTTATCACCATGCTTCAACTGCCTGCGCGCCTTTTGTTTGTCTTCGATATAGTGTTGGTAATCAGCATTCGAGAGCGACAACTTAGAAAGCTCAACAGAGTGCTGCTTCGCTGCCTCGTAACCGGCTTCGTAAGCTGATGGCATTTTATCGAACTCGGTCGTTTCCATTTGCCCAACATCAGGCTGGAGAAATACATCGTTGTCTTTGAGTGTCTCGGCTTGTTCCTGGGTACTACGTTGAACAAGGTAATTGGAAAGTTGGTCTGCTGCGGCTAAAAAGGTCGTGAAGTCCTCTTTGCCTTTGTAGTTGGTACTGATATCGACCGCAATAATGATATCTGCGCCCATCGCCCTTGCGACATCAACCGGCATATTGTTGGTTACGCCACCATCAACCAGCATTCGACCATCAACTTCATAAGGAGGCAGAGCACCAGGTACCGACATACTCGCCATCATGGCATCGACAAGGTGGCCGTGGTCAATCACGACTTCTTCAAGTTCAATAATGTCGGTTGCGACGGAGCGATAAGGAATGGCAAGATCATCGAAAGAGTCGAGTGGCGACAAGTTACCTGTGGTTTCACGCAGAATACGCAGCATATTCTGGCCTTGTACCACGCCTTTTCTGGCTTTGATTTCTCCCCAACCTAAACCAAGATCGGTATTCAGTTGGTAGCGGTCTTCATACTCTTTATCTCTTACACGACGATCGCTACGGTTTACACGGTCTCGGTAACCGCGATTCCAATCCACCGTATAGATAAAGCTTTCAATCTCGTCTGCGCTCATCCCTGTCGCATAAAGACCACCAACGTATGAACCCATGCTGGTACCGGTAATGTAGTCAACCGGGATTTGCATCTCTTCGAGCGCTTTAAGTACGCCAATATGGGCAGCACCTTTTGCACCGCCGCCCGCTAAAACAACAGCAACCGTTGGCCTCTTATGAGCTTGTTCAAGTTCCACATGCTCAGATGAATCAACCTGTGCCGCAGTCGCTGCGAACAGTTGAAAACTGATCACAGTTCCGACCATACCTAAGCTGCTCACTAACCAACGAGAAATCATTATTTAAACTGTCCTTGTCATTGTTTTCTGTTATGACTTTACCATTGAAAAAGCTTCTTTAGCCACTGTTTTGGTTGACTTTCACAGCTCTTTTTAATGTTTCCATTTTCATCCCAAACCGGCAATTTAACTGCGCCGTCACAGTCAAACTCCAACGCACCATCAGACGTACGAGTGAAGCTCGCGGTTGCGATTCCGGTTGGCCATGGCAGTAGTAGCTGTTCAGGCGTTCTCTGCTTCAAGTAATCAGCGTAGACACGCAATGCACCACTAGAACCAGTAAGCTTAGTCGGTTTATTGTCATCACGTCCAAGCCAGATGGTTGTTACTTCGCGCCCATCAACACCCACAAACCAACTGTCGCGGCTGTCATTACTAGTACCTGTTTTACCGGCCAGCCCTGCCCATGCAAACTGGTTCTGTAGGAATCGACCTGTCCCTTCCGATACACCACGTTTCATTGCGTAAGTGGTTAGCCAAGCGGCTTGCTGATCAACGCGCTGCGATACTCGAGGGATAGATTGGTATAAAACCTCACCGTCACTGTCAACCACTGAGCGAAGCGCAGATAAAGGCGCAATACGACCTGAGTTAGTGATCGTCTGGAACATCTGAGACACTTGGAATGGTGTCAGAGAGAACGCCCCCAAAAACATCGATGGTACTGGGCGAATTTCATTTTTATCGACACCCAGTTTACCTATGGTATCGGAGACCTTATCAATGCCTAACTGCATCCCTAGACGCACAGTTGGTACGTTATAAGACTTAGACAGTGCCACATATAAAGGCACTTCTCCGCGGAACTTACGGTCGAAGTTTCTCGGGCTCCATACGCTGCCCTTACTGCCTTTCAAGCTGAGCGGCGTATCCATCAAGGTCGTTGCCAAGGTGTACTTTTCTGGCTGCTCAAGTGCGGTTAAATAAACAGCTGGTTTCACCAAAGAACCGATAGGACGACTTGCGTTCAACGCTCGGTTAAAGCCGTCATAGCCAGTACGCTTACCACCGACCATTGCACGGATTTCACCAGTATTTCTATCTACCGCGATCGCTGCAGCCTCTAATTTATCACCTGCCGTTTTCGATAGTTCAGGCACCTTGCGAGCAATCGACTTCTCTAGCTTGTCTTGCGAAACCGGATCCAAAGAGGTGAAAACACGTATCCCTTTCTTAGCTTGGAACCTATCACCAACATACTTTTTCAGCTCGATATTGACCTGTTGGAAATAAGCAGGCTGACGGCTGGCAATGCGCGGATTGTCCTGGATATCCAAATCACGGCTTGCTGCTTCTTCATATTGTCTTGGGGTCAAAATATCTTGTTGCATCAACAAGCGCAGAACCAGATCGCGTCGAGTTTTAGCGCGCTCAGGGTAGCGAACCGGGTTGTAATACGATGGTCCTTTCACCATGCCCACCAGCAAGGCTAACTGATCAATACGCAGTTCTTGAATCGGTTGGCCGAAGTACAAGCGCGAAGCCAAACCAAAGCCGTGAATCGCTTCACCGCCATTTTGACCAAGATAAACCTCGTTTAGGTAAGCTTCTAGAATGCGGTCTTTGCTGTAACGATGATCCAAGATAAGCGCGATATAAGCCTCACGAACCTTACGCCAAAGCGTACGTTCACTAGATAGGAACAGGTTTTTCGCGAGCTGCTGTGTCAGCGTACTACCACCTTGAACAGTGCGCCCAGCCTTGACGTTAACCACCATCGCACGAGCAATCGCTAGAGGTGAAACACCATCGTGCTGATAGAAGTTTCTATCTTCCGTCGCCAACAAGGCATCAACCATCACCTCTGGAAATTGGTTACGTTTTAAGAACAGACGTTGTTCATCGTTACTTTTCTCAAGCATGCCCAACATCTTAGGTTCGACACGCAAATACCCCATGTCGCCTTTCTTCTCTAGCGACTGAATACGAGTTAACTCATTACCATTGAAGTGCAGCATCACGTGACGATCGGCTTCCGGCCCATCGACAAACTCGAACGGACGACGAATCATCTCAATTTTAGTTGATGAAGATGAATACTCACCAGGATGACGAGGGGAGCTCACCTTACGATAATTCAGCACATCCAGTTCATTCTTCACCTGAACAAGGCTGACCTGAGTACCTGGAGATAAATCCAACACACGCGCATAAACAACCGTTGGTAAATCAAACAGCTGGCCTTCAAAGCGCTGCTTCACCACAGAGTCAAGATAGATACCAACAAACAATAGCAATGCAGCCAGTGCTAGGCCCGCTTTCCACGCGATGCCCCACAGGATCTTTAACCAACCTCTGTTACCCGCCTTTTTCGCTTTTGATTTGCCTTTCTTGGCCGTCGCTCTCGGCTTTCTTGGTTTAGCTTTGGTCGCTGGTGACTTCTTTGCTGGCGCTTTTTTAGGTGGTGCCTTTTTTGGCGTTAACATTTTGGTCATCATCGGTTCAACTGTCGTTTGGTTTTAGTGGTTGCAACATGGTTAGCAGGGTCATCAGGCCAAGGGTGTTTTGGGTAACGACCTTTCATCTCTTTTTGCACTTCTTTGTACGCGCCAGCCCAAAAGCCAGCTAAATCCTGAGTAATTTGTAATGGGCGCTGTGCAGGAGAAAGTAATTCAAGCACAACCTTTTTACGCCCTTGGGCTATCAATGGTGAGTCTTGTTCACCAAAGACCTCTTGCATTCGAACCGAGATCACGGGTTCAGATTGATACTGGTATCGGATCGCTTTTTTACTGCCTGTCGGCATCAGATAATGTGTTGGCAGCCACTGGTCAATCTCTTGATTCAGAGGCCAACCGAGATACGCCGACAGTGCCTGCTCAATCGAAACGTTTGCCAGCCCTTTCGCAGATTTAACGCCGTTCAAATACGGCGATAACCAAGTATCAAGATGTTCTACTAGGCTCGCGTCATCCATCGCAGGCCAATCATGTTCTGGCATCCAAAGCTGAGCGCAGCGCACGCGTTCAACAAGTTGCTTCGCCGCTGGCGTCCAATGTAAACGGTCCAGCCCACATCGAGCGATGTAATTCAACAGCGCTTGGCTAATCTGACTTGCGTCCGGCTCAGGTAAAGCCTTAGTGCTGATAACAAGCTTACCCAAAGCAACTCGCTGCTCGGCAACTAATTTGCCACGTTTTTCATCCCAGTCGGCATAATCGGAACAAACAAAAAGCTTAGGAAACGCGTCTTCTAACTGTGTAATATCAACGGGGGTCGCTAAGAAGATCTGACTAGCACGCCCGGTGCTACGCATCAAATCAATCACCACGATATAATCATTGTTTGCCAATGGATCATCATCACGCACCTCTGCACCGTGACCGTTCGCTAACAGAAAAGCATTACTATTGGCACTTCTTGCTTGAGCAATTCGGTCTGGGAATGCAAAACAAAGCACCAATGGTAGCAATGATTCGTCAAGTTGTGACAAATCTAAGTGATGATTCAGTTTGCTAGCGAGGTTTTTCGCTCGCTGCATCACAACGCTATTTTTCGTGTGCTTTCTCTGCTTTAGCCTATGTAGCGAATGCTGAATATCCGAGACATTGCGCTCTGGCTCTTCCAACAACGCAGCGGCAACAATAGCAACATTCAACATGGCTTGGCTGCCCTGCTGCGCTTTGATCAGCATACTGGCGATACGCGGCTCAATACCTAATCGCTGCGCTTGCTTACCTAACGAAGTAAACTGACCATGGGTGTCTAATAGCTCAAGGCTTTGCAACAATTGTCTAGCTTGCTCTATAGAGGCACGTGGCGGAATATCAAGCCATTGCAGTTCATCCGCATTTGCAGCGCCCCACTGGGTCAACTCTGCCACCAGCGAGGAGAGGTCTGAATGGAGAATTTCCGGTTCAGGTACAGCAGGTTGCTGCATTAACTGCGTTTCGCTGTACAAACGAACACACAGCCCTTCTTCAATTCGCCCAGCACGACCCGCGCGCTGCTCAGCGGAAGATTGTGAGATTTTGACTTGCTCGAGCTTAGTGATACCAGTTTTCAAATCAAACTTAGCGACTCTTTCAAGCCCTGAGTCCACCACTAATCGAATACCTTCGATAGTCAAAGAGGTTTCAGCGATATTGGTAGCCAATACCACTTTGCGGCGTCCTTTCTCCGATGGTGCAATCGCCTTCTGTTGCTGAGAAAAGTTAAGCTGCCCGTATAGAGGACACACATCAATGTCACTGACTAAGTTCTCTAATTGAGCTTCTACCTGCTTTATTGCAGACACTCCTGGTAGGAACGCCAATAGTGACCCCGACTCCTTCTCCATCAGAGAACGAATCACGTTAGCCATTTTAGGCGCCAAGTAATCATTAGTACCCAAGGGCTGGTAACGGAATTCAACCGGAAAGGTGCGACCTTGCGATTCAACATACTTAGCCTCTGGCAACAAGGATTGCAGAGCTTGCTGATCTAAGGTAGCCGACATCACTATCACTTTAAGATCGTCACGTAGCGCTTCTTGGATCTCCAAGCTAAACGCCAGTGCCGTATCCGCATGAATACTGCGCTCATGGAATTCATCGAAGATCACCATATCGACCCCAGTCAGTTCAGGGTCAGTTTGGATCATTCTGGTCATGATCCCTTCGGTAACGATCTCTAAGCGAGTTGCACTGCTGGTTTTAGATTCGCCACGAACTCTAAAACCGATGCTCTCCCCCACCTTCTCTCCCAATTGGCTCGCCAAGTAAGCCGCAATATTTCTTGCAGCCAACCGCCTTGGTTCAAGCATGATGATTTTGCCTTGAACGGCTTTGGTCTTAACTAACTGTAAAGGGAAGAATGTTGACTTACCCGCACCGGGAGAGGCCTTTAGAATAAGTTGAGTGTGTGTTTCTAAGCCAGCGAGCAGATCTGGCATCACAGCTTCTATGGGCAGTTGTGGCAATGGGAGAACCTTGTGGTGTAATGTTGGCAATATTGTACATAAAAACCTACCCGTCTAAATAAGTAATATGCAGTTCAATCCACCATTAGAGTCAGCGACTCTTATCAAACGCTACAAACGTTTCCTCACTGACATCAAACTTCCCGACGGCAGCGAGCGAACTATTCACTGTGCCAACACTGGAGCGATGACAGGATGCGCGACTCCGGGTAACACTGTGTGGTATTCAACCTCCGATAATGTAAAAAGAAAGTACCCAAACAGCTGGGAGATCTCAGAAACGGACAAAGGTCACCGGATTTGTGTAAATACTGCGCGAGCAAACCAGCTGGCAGTGGAAGCAATTGAAAATAAGACTATAGTTGAACTCTTAGGTTATAACGCGTTACGAACCGAAGTGAAGTATGGTAGCGAGAATAGTCGAATTGACATTCTGCTTGAAGATAACGAGAAGCCGCCTTGCTATATCGAAGTAAAAAGCGTCACCTTACTCGATGAACAAGAGACCTCAACTGAGGGGCAAGGATTTTTCCCTGATGCGGTGACAACCAGAGGCCAAAAACATCTGCGTGAACTCACAGAAATGGTCGAATCTGGAAATAGAGCCGTACTTTTATTCACTGTTTTACATTCAGGTATTGAAAAAGTGTCTGCGGCACACCATATAGACGCCAAATATTCGTTATTACTAAAACAAGCACAAGACGCTGGAGTTGAAGTGCTTTGCTACAAAGCAGAGCTCAGCAGTACTCAAATACAACTAAAACAATCTGTTGAATTTATCAATAACTGAACAAAGATGTTGAACAAATCACATTGATTGCAAGTTTGAATAAGAGTATTTGCCACCATTCGTTCTTTCTGCTATAGATACCCGCCTTAAAATTAGCTGCTTTGCAGTTGACTAGGTGTAAATAGGAGATGCTGTATGCCAGAATCTAAGAAAAAAGCGCTAGGCATCCTAGCCATCGCAGGTGTTGAACCGTACCAAGAAAAGCCAGGTGAAGAATACATGTCACCTGAGCAAACGGAACATTTTACAAAAATTTTAGCAGCTTGGCGCAACCAGCTCAGGGAAGAAGTTGATCGTACTGTGCACCACATGCAGGACGAAGCAGCGAATTTCCCAGACCCAGTTGACCGTGCTTCTCAAGAAGAAGAATTCAGCCTAGAGCTACGTAACCGTGACCGTGAGCGTCGTCTAATCAAGAAAATTGAGAAGACACTAGACAAGATCGAAGAAGATGATTTCGGCTTCTGTGATTCTTGCGGTATCGAGATTGGCATTCGTCGCCTTGAAGCTCGCCCAACTGCTGACCTTTGTATTGACTGTAAAACACTTGCAGAGATCAAAGAGAAACAGATGCAAGGTTAATGCTTGCGGATGTAAAGAAAGGGAGCTTTGGCTCCCTTTTTTGTTTGCTGCCCAAGCGAGATACCTTAGATAGCAATGAGCAGTGTTAAAACGAGTGCTAAGCAACAACAGTACTCACTGCATGCATTAAACCACATTAAACGTCTTAAGAATCGGCTACTGCGGTATCCTCTAGATTAGGTTGTTCACATATGAATTATATCGGGCGCTTTGCACCATCACCGTCAGGTCCTCTTCATTTTGGCTCACTGGTTGCCGCTCTTGGCAGCTACTTCCAGGCAAAATCTCATCAGGGGCAATGGTTAGTCCGTATGGAAGACCTGGATCCGCCAAGAGAAATGGCTGGCGCTGCAGACCTAATTCTTAAGACGCTTGAGGCATACCACCTATTTTGGGATGGTAAAGTTGTTTATCAGAGCCAACGTCACGACCTATACCAAGCGCAAATTGATCAATGGGTGGCTGACAACCAAGCCTACTACTGCCAATGCACGCGCAAACAGATAAAAGCCTTGGGTGGTTTCTATAATGGCCATTGTCGACAGGCAGGATTAACGGATACTGGCGAGCAAGCCGTGCGCTTATGTATGGATTTCCCTGTCGAGTCATTCGACGATGTCCGTCATGGCACCATTCAAATCCCTAAGGCACTGGCAGAAGAAGATTTCATCATCAAACGCCGCGATGGCTTGTTTGCTTATAACTTAGCCGTGGTACTTGATGATATCGAGCAAGGCGTAACTGAGGTGGTGAGAGGCGCGGATCTCATCGAACCTACCGGCCGCCAAATCAGTCTTTATAAAACACTGAAACAAAACACAGTGAGCTACTTGCACTTGCCGTTAGCGACCGATGCGTCTGGCAATAAACTATCAAAGCAAAACCACGCTACCGCTATTGACCTCGATAACCCTAAACCAACACTGCTCAATGCCATGCAGTTCTTAGGCTTTGAGGTTCCTAAAGCTGTTTGTGAGGCTTCAATCGATGAGATATTGGCATGGGGCTGCCAGCAATGGAACGTTGCTCAATTACCTGATAGTTTACAAAAACAACACTGCAATTAGCTCAAAACTAACGGCAAATAGTAAAAACGAAACACAAAAATGCCATAACCAACCACTGTGGTTAAGCAGACGATGTTCTCAAATGGCTCGCGCTAAGCTATTATTAGCCGCAATTAAACTCTGCACTACCACTTTGGACTAAGAGAAAAACAAAGTTGGCGATACCTACTTTGTTCTAAACTAATGAATACAAACGACAATACCCCAAGCGAACAACGCGGATTCCACGAACTAGCACTGAATATTTATACTCGCCAAGAGCACAATATTTCACGTAAGCAGATCAGCGATAACGCACTAAAAGTACTATATCGCCTGAATGGTGCGGGTTTTGACGCATTTTTAGTCGGTGGTGGTGTTCGTGATATCTTACTTGGCTCTCAACCAAAAGATTTCGATATTGCGACCAACGCTACGCCAGAGCAGATCAAGAACCTTTTCCGAAACTGCCGCCTAATCGGCCGTCGTTTCCGCTTGGCACACATCATGTTTGGTCGTGACATCATTGAGGTGGCAACTTTCCGAGGTCACCATCAAGAGCCATCTAAAAACGTATCTGCACAATCGAAAGAAGGCATGCTATTACGCGACAACGTGTACGGCAGTGTTGATGAAGATGCAGAGCGTCGCGATTTCACTATCAATGCGATGTACTACAACATTGCCGACTACAGCATCCACGATTACGCAGGTGGTGTAGAAGATTTAGAAGACAAGCTGATCCGCCTAATTGGCGATCCAGAGACACGCTATCGTGAAGACCCTGTACGTATGCTGCGTGCAATGCGTTTCTCAGCGAAGCTGGACTTTGACATTGAAGAAGACACCGCCGACCCAATTGAAGGTTTGGCGCACCTTCTAAAAGACATCCCAGCAGCACGTCTTTACGAAGAGTCTCTAAAACTGCTTCAATCAGGCTACGGTTTAGAGACCTACCACCTGATGCGTGAATACAACCTATTCCAGCAGATGTTCCCAGCAGTAGCTGAGTACTTCACTGAAGATTACGACTCACCGACTGAGCAGATGCTTGATTTGGTGCTCGACTCTACCGACCTTCGTATCGAAGATGGTAAGCGAGTAAACCCAGCGTTCATGTTTGCCGCGATTCTTTGGTACCCAATGAACAAACTGGCAGACAAGCTTGTCTCTGAACAAGGCATGGCACACTACGATGCGATCATGGAAGCGAGTAACATCATTCTGGATCAGCAAGTAAAATCCATTGCTATTCCTCGTCGCCACACAGCAACCATTCGCGAAGTTTGGCAACTGCAACTGCGATTACCTCGCCGTAACGGTAAGCGTGCCGTTCGCCTAATGGAGCTCAACAAGTTCCGCGCTGGCTACGACTTCTTAGAGATGCGTGGCGAGATTGAAGGTGGCGAGACAAAAGAGTTAGCTAAATGGTGGGAGCGCTATCAGACAGCTGGTCGCAATATGCGTCAAGCAATGGCTAACGACGTAGCGGCGCCATCAAAGTCAGGTCATCGTCGCCGTAAGACTTACCGAAACAAAAAGAGTAAGCAAGCCGAATGATAACTGCTTATATTGCGGTCGGCAGCAACCTTGCCGACCCAGTTAGCCAAGCAAACTTGGCTATCGAAACGCTAAAAAGCCTACCGCGATCAACGTTTATTGCGACCTCTCAGCTATATAGTAGCACTCCAATGGGGCCGCAAAATCAACCGGACTACATCAATGCGGTAGTCGCGATTAAAACCGAATTAACGCCTATTGAACTGCTTGATTGCACTCAAAAAATCGAGTTAGAGCAAGGGCGTGTCCGTAAAGACGAACGCTGGGGACCAAGAACCTTGGATCTCGACATCGTGCTGTACGGCAATGAGGTGATCGATTCAGAGCGCTTAACCGTTCCTCATTACGGAATGAAAGAACGAGAGTTTGTACTCTACCCGCTTGCTGAAATCGCACCAAGTTTACAACTCCCTGATGGGACTGAGCTGACAGAACTACTGAAAATTGTAGATAAAAACGGGCTCAATGTTTGGCAGCAATAGCCAGGCGCATTAAGGAAAACCAATGAAAAAAGTAACCATTAACGACCTGATCAAGTGTAAACGTGAAGGCCGTAAATTCGCGACGTCAACAGCTTACGATGCGAGCTTTGCTCAGTTATTCGAAAGCCAAGAGATGCCAGTTCTGCTTGTCGGTGATTCACTGGGTATGGTTCTACAAGGCCATAACGACACATTACCAGTAAGCGTTGAAGACATCGCCTACCACACTCGCTCTGTGCGTGCTGGTAGCCCGAACTGTCTTCTTATGGCTGACATGCCTTTCATGAGCTACGCGACTCCAGAGCAAGCTTGTGAGAGCGCAGCTACCTTGATGCGTGCTGGTGCGAACATGGTAAAAATCGAAGGCGGAAGCTGGTTGGTTGATACTGTGAAGATGCTAACAGAACGCGCAGTACCAGTATGTGCACACTTAGGCTTAACGCCGCAATCTGTGAACATCTTTGGTGGTTACAAGGTTCAAGGTCGCGATGACGACCAAGCGGATAAAATGGTTGCTGACGCACTAGCGCTACAAAACGCAGGTGCGCAAATCGTTCTACTTGAATGTGTACCTGCTTCATTGGCAAAACGAATTACAGAAGCTTGTCACGTACCAGTTATTGGTATCGGTGCAGGTAATGTTACCGATGGTCAGATCTTGGTTATGCATGACATGTTCGGTATTTCTGCGAACTACATGCCGAAGTTCTCTAAGAATTTCCTAGCAGAAACAGGTGACATGCGCAAAGCAGTAGCTCTATACAAAGAAGAAGTAGAGAGCGCACGCTTCCCTGATGATGCTCATACAATCGCTTAGGAGTAAGTATGCAAACTTTTGCTGAAATAGCGGCTCTTCGTGAGCAGATTAAACAGTTTAAGCGTGATGGACGTACGGTTGCTTTTGTTCCGACTATGGGAAACCTGCATGAAGGCCACCTTACTCTAGTAAAGAAGGCTCGTGAACTAGCAGACATCGTCGTGGTAAGCATCTTTGTTAACCCGATGCAGTTTGATCGTGCCGATGACCTGAACAACTACCCTCGCACGTTAGAAGCGGATCTAAGCAAACTAACGGGCGAAGGCGTTGAACTGGTATTTACACCGACACCAGAAGTGATGTACCCAGATGGCCTAGACAAACAGACGTTTGTTGAAGTACCAGGGTTATCTCACATGTTGGAAGGTGCGTCTCGTCCGGGTCACTTTCGTGGCGTAGCGACGATTGTCACTAAGCTGTTTAACATCGTTCAGCCAGATTTTGCATGCTTCGGCGAGAAAGACTTCCAGCAACTTGCTGTCATTCGCCAAATGACAACTGACTTAGCGTTAGACATTGAAATTGTAGGCGTTGCAACGGTTCGTGAAATGGACGGTTTAGCAATGAGCTCTCGCAATAGCAACCTGACTATTGATGAGCGCCAACGTGCACCGGTTCTAGCGCGCACTATGCGTTGGATCAGCAGCGCAATTCGTGGTGGACGTGATGACTACGCATCAGTGATTGAAGATGCGACAGACCAGCTTCGCGCAGCAGATCTGCAACCGGATGAAATTTTCATTTGTGATGCTAAAACTCTGCAAGCCATCACTTCAGAATCGACTCAAGCTGTGATTCTTATGTCGGCTTTCCTAGATAAGACTCGTCTTATCGACAACCAAGTTCTCGACTTGGTAACGGAAACCAAAGAAGAAGTGAAAGAAGAAACAGCTGAGTAGCGTGCTGATTCTCAAATAAAAGAGACAAAAAAGGTCGATGTAATATCGACCTTTTTCTTTACCTGCGATTCAGGGGCGCCGGAGTTAGCTGCGTAAGCCGATGCCCTTAGTCACTAGGTAATGTGCAATGCCATACAGTACAACGATAAACACACCTAGTACGCCAAACGACGTCACAATACCCACATCAGACACACCCAAGAAACCATATCTAAACGCATTCACCATGTAGACAATCGGGTTCAACTTCGACACACCCTGCCAAAACTCAGGCAGCAGGCTAATCGAGTAGAACACACCACCAAGATAAGTAAGCGGCGTCAGAATGAAGGTTGGGATAATTGAAATATCATCAAACGTACGTGCAAATACCGCGTTGATAAGGCCACCTAACGCAAATACCACCGATGTTAGGAAAACGGTCGCAATAATCACGCCCCAGTGATCAACCTGAAGGTCAACGAAGAACAGAGAAACAAAGGTCACGATAGTACCGACCAATAGGCCGCGCACCACACCACCCATCACGAAACCAGCAATGATCACGTAGTTTGGTACAGGGGCAACCAGCAGTTCTTCAATGTTCTTTTGGAATTTGGCACTAAAGAATGATGAAGCCACATTCGAGTATGAGTTAGTGATTACCGACATCATGATCAAACCCGGCACTATGTACTCCATATAACTAAAGCCGTTCATTTCACCGATTCGCGCACCAATCAGGTTACCGAAGATGATGAAATAGAGCGTCATAGTAATTGCAGGTGGGACTAGCGTTTGCACCCAGATACGAGTAAAACGGTTGATCTCTTTGGTCAACAAGCTGCGAAAAGCGGTCCAATATAGGCTGTACATATTATTTACTCCCCTCACGTACGATACTTACAAACAGTTCTTCCAGACGGTTAGCTTTGTTACGCATCGAGAGGACTTTCACATTCTGCTCACTCAACTGAGCAAAGATGGTGTTCAAACCTAGGTTCTTATCAATTTCGATCTCTAAAGAACCATTCACCAAGACTTGGTTATTGACGCCTTCTAACCTAGGCTCCGCAGCTCCCTCCTCCAGATCAAGGATAAAGGTTTCCGCACTCAGCTTACCTAGTAGCGCCTTCATGGTGGTGTTCTCAATCAACTCACCACGATTAATGATGCCGATGTTGCGACACAACATTTCCGCCTCTTCTAGGTAGTGCGTGGTCAAGATAATGGTAATGCCCTGCTTCTCATTGATCTCTTTGAGGAATTCCCACATCGAGCGGCGCAGTTCAATATCGACACCTGCAGTTGGCTCATCAAGAATCAGCAGCTGTGGCTCATGCATCAATGCACGAGCAATCATCAAACGACGCTTCATACCACCAGACAAGTTACGTGCACGTTCGCCGCGTTTTTCCCACAAATCGAGTTGAGATAGGTATTTTTTCGCTCGCTCTTTTGCCAGAGATTTAGGCACACCGTAGTAACCCGCTTGCTGCAAAACGATCTGCTCAACCGTTTCAAACGGGTTGAAGTTAAACTCTTGAGGAACTAAGCCTAGGTTCTGCTTTGCCAGCTCAAGATCGGTATCAATGTCGTAGCCGAATACCTTAACCTTGCCAGAGGTTTTATTTACTAACGAAGAGATAACGCCAATGGTGGTGGACTTACCCGCACCATTTGGACCAAGTAGCGCGTAAAAGTCACCTTTTGCTACCTGTAAACTGATGCCTTTAAGTGCCTCGAAGCCACCAGCATAAGTTTTTCTTAATTGCTCAATTTCTAATGCATACATAGAGATGATTGCCATTTGCTATAAATAGTGTGGTTAGCCGGACAGGATGAAGAGAACGAAACCTGAAATGAACCAGTTGAACTAGCTCAAGATAATGTACGCGGCCATTTTGCAAACAAGTTTATCGTTGAATGACGATGAATACAAATGTCGATTAACGGTTTCGTTATAAAACTTAAAAGAACTAAGGCTGCATAAAGCCCTATATCGAATATCACAGACAAAAAAATACCGCTAAGACATTAACTTAGCGGTACTTTCCGTTATTAGAAATTCATGACCAATATTGATAACTATTGTTCAGGCACAGTGAATTAGTAAGAGTATTAAACCGATTCAAATTGGTGCTCGTCTCTCTCAACGTAGCTTGTTGCGGCCGTCAAGGCTTCATATCTGAAGCGATATGTGTTCGATTCCGGTACTAAATCAATTACGTGGAACTTCTCCAACTGTTGACGAGTGTTCTCATTCGGACACAACAAGTACACCTCACATTGAGCGTCTAGCGCATCTTTGATTGCATTCTCTAGCGCAAGACCAACCGTAACATCAATCATAGGTACATCGGTTAGGTCTAAAATCATTGCTTCATAATCAGTAATACTTGAGTGCTGACGTGAAATCGCCTTTGAGACACTGAAGATCATCGGCCCTGATAGATAGAAGAACAAAACCTTGCCGTTGGCATTATCCAGTAGCTGACGTTCGCTGTCGGTCAATGGGATATCGTCTTCATCATCACCATCACTGATCGCCTTAACTTGTCTGGCTTGCTCACGGCTCAATCTTTCAATAATCAAAATGTTCGAGATAAATACACCCAATCCAACCGCGATGATCAAGTCAACAAATACGGTTAGCAGCATTACACCATACATGACGCCCATGCCCGCATAACTGACCTTGTGCGCACGCTGAATGAAACTCCAATCGAGAATGTTGAAGCCTACATACATCGCAATACCCGCCAGCACAGCCATAGGGATAGGTTCTGTTAATCCACCAGCGACCAAAACCACTAACGCCAATACTAATGCTCGAATCACACCGGACAGTGGAGAGCGCGCTCCCACCTGAATATTGGTTACAGTGCCCATGGTAGCACCCGCACCTGGCAATGCACCAAACAAGCCGGAAAGCATATTTGCGATACCTTGGCCACGCAGTTCTTTATCTGAGTCATGCTCTTTACGAGTCAATGAGTCTCCAATAACAGCGGTCAAAAGCGTATCAATACAACCTAAAGTACCAAGCACTAAAGCATCAATAACCATAGTTGTGAATTGCTCAGCGCTAATAGTAGGGATAACGAGAGAAGGCAGACCTGCTGGGATTTCACCAATACGGCGAATAGAATCGGTATCGAAGAAAATAACGGACAAAAGAGTGACGGCTACCAACGCGACCAGTTGCGCAGGCACATACTTACGGTACTTAGCTGGGAAGCCAAACAGAATACCGAGTGTCAGTGCACCTAGAAATAGCTCACTCACTTTTAAGTTTGCTAGCGTATCAGGCAAAGCAGAGAGCGTGCCCATTACACCACCGGATGGAGCGGCATGTCCTAACAATGGAGACAGCTGCAAGATAATCAGAATAACGCCAATTCCCGACATGAATCCGGAAATCACGCTATATGGCATCAAAGTGACGTATTTTCCTAGCTTTAACGTGCCAAGTAATATCTGGAATGCACCGGCCATCATCACAACAGTAAAGGTCATTGCCATACCCGTTTCAGGATACTTCGCAACCATACTCGTCATTACGGCAGTCATGATCACCGTCATCGGGCCGGTAGGTTCAGAAATCAAACTACTCGAACCGCCAAACAATGCTGCAAATAGGCCAACCATAATGGCGCCCCACAAGCCAGCTTCAGCTCCCGCGCCAGAAGCAACACCAAATGCCAATGCTAAAGGTAACGAGATGATGGCTGTAGTTACACCGCCAAACATATCCCCTTTGAGATTGATATCCGTAAAACGACTTCCAAACAAAACACACCTTCCTGATGATGAAATGACAAACCTTATCACTTTAACAAATGTATCAAGTGTTCAGAAAGTGTTAATTCAATCACATTATTCATGTCTTATAACCGGATTATTGATAGTGGGCTAAGTTTATGATTTTCCGTACTAGAACACGTCAGATGAGTACATTTTGACGCAGTTTTTACGAGATTGAATTTGTAACATTGTGTATAGTTAAGCATCTTAATTGAGGGATGTAAGAAGCAAGATGCCAGAAATAAAACAGCTTTTTGAGAACAATTCCAAATGGTCCGAAGAAATTCGCTCTGAAAGACCTGAGTATTTTACAACGCTTGAAGAGGGTCAAAGCCCTGGTTTTCTATGGATAGGTTGTTCAGATAGCCGAGTTCCAGCCGAGCGCCTTACTGGCTTATATTCTGGAGAACTGTTTGTTCACCGAAACGTGGCCAACCAAGTGGTTCATACAGACCTAAACTGTCTATCTGTCGTTCAGTACGCAGTAGATGTGCTTAAAGTGAAACACATTATTGTCTGTGGTCACTACGGTTGTGGCGGTGTTAATGCGGCAATTGATAACCCGAAACTTGGCCTTATCAACAACTGGTTACTTCACATTCGCGATAACTACCTAAAATACCGTAAAGAGATCGAAGCGCTTCCACGTGAACAGTGGGGTGACAAGCTTTGTGAGATTAACGTCGCAGAGCAGGTTTACAACCTAGGTAACTCAACCATTATGCAAAGTGCATGGGAACGTGGTCAAGAGGTCGAGATCCACGGTGTGGTGTATGGTATTGGCGATGGCAAATTGCAAGACCTTGGCGTGCGCTGCTCTAGTAACGATACTTTAGAGAACAGCCACTTAGAAGCTATCAATAAAATCTTAACGACGCCTCTTCTTAGCCAACAAGGCTAATTATCTCAATCAAAATACAAAAAGCCCGCATCAAGCGGGCTTTTTAATATCTTCTGTCGGCAAGCGTAATGATTACTCTTGCGGTACAACTTTGCCAATGTATGGCAGGTGACGGTATTTTTGAGCGTAGTCGATACCAACACCAACAACGAACTCATCTGGGATTTCGAAACCAATCCACTTAGTGTCCACTTCAACTTCACGTCGTGAAGGCTTGTCTAGTAGCGTACAGATCTCGATAGATTTAGGACCACGTAAGCTCAGGATCTCTTTTACCTTAGTCAGTGTGTTACCAGTATCGATAATATCTTCTACAAGCAGAACGTCTTTACCTTGGATGTCGTCATCTAGGTCTTTCAAAATACGAACATCACGTGAGCTTTCCATGCTGTTGCCGTAGCTAGACGCGGTCATGAAATCAACTTGGTGAGTTAAATCAATAGCACGAGCAAGATCCGCCATAAAGACAAACGATCCACGTAATAAGCCAACTAAAACCAGATCTTCACTGCCTTGGTAGTGTTCCGTGATCTGTTTGCCTAGTTCGTTTACTCGATCCTGAACTTCTTGCTCAGAGATCATGACTTCAACTGTATGCTTCATACTGCTCTCATTTTGTTTGGTGATTGCGACAAGTGTAGACAGTTTTGCCATTGGTGCCGCTCAATTTGTGCGTAAGTCTAGCACTGCTCAAATACCCACACCACCTTATGGTTCCAATTTACTGTCAGATTATCAATGAAATGTGCACTTGTGCTTTGTCTGATAGTCGCCTCCTTTCACATCAATGTGGATCACGCTTTATGTATCAAGTTTGATGTAACTGTCTATTAAATAAGCTCAAAGGATTGACCATTCGCATATGCACCATTACACTCATCTTGGCTTAAATAATAATAAAATCATTAATATAAAAAAATCGTTGGCAAGGAAAATAAAATGGACTCAATCTCTAAGAGACCTAGAACTAGGCTTTCACCTTTAAAAAGAAAACTTCAGCTGATGGAAATCGCGCTTGAAGTATTCTCTCGTCGCGGCATTGGCCGTGGTGGTCACGCTGACATTGCAGATATCGCTCAGGTATCAGTAGCAACAGTATTTAACTACTTCCCTACTCGTGAAGATCTGGTTGATGAAGTGCTTAATCATGTTGTCCGTCAATTCTCAAACTTCCTTTCAGACAATATCGATCTAGATATTCACGCAAAACAAAACCTACATAATATTGCGACTGAAATGGTGACACTAGTCGCTCAAGACAGCCACTGGTTGAACGTATGGTTCGAATGGAGCGCATCGACGCGTGATGAAGTATGGCCACTGTTCGTAACGACAAACCGCACTAACCAAATGTTGGTACAAAACATGTTTAGTAAAGCGATTGAGCGCGGCGAAGTGTGTGATGATCACGATCCTAAGCATCTTGCGAATCTGTTCCACGGCATCTGCTACTCGCTATTTATCCAAGCGAAACGTGTCGATACCAATGAAGAGTTGTCGACTTTAACTGACAGCTACTTGAACATGTTGTGTATCTATAAGTAGATTCGAGATTCGAGATTCGAGATTCGAGATTCGAGATTCGAGATTCGAGATTCGAGATTCGAGATAAATTGTGAAGGGTTGACCTAGTGGGTCAACCCTTTTTGTTTTGATGTAGTCGCTTTTCGTATCTCGGAGCGCAGCGTACTCGCATCTCGAAGTGAAACGTTACTGCTCTTTACCTCAGACATAAAAAAACCGCTGACGAATCAGCGGTTTTTAAAAACATTAGCGAGTGGCTAAAGGAGAATTACTTCTTCTTTTTCACTGCTTTCTTATTTGGAAGGTCAGTGATTGAACCTTCGAATACTTCCGCAGCAAGACCAACAGACTCGTGTAGAGTTGGGTGAGCGTGGATAGTAAGAGCGATATCTTCTGCGTCACAACCCATTTCGATTGCTAGGCCGATTTCACCAAGAAGCTCACCACCGTTAGTACCAACAACAGCACCACCGATTACGCGATGAGTATCTTTATCGAAGATCATCTTAGTCATACCATCTGCACAGTCAGAAGCGATTGCACGACCAGAAGCAGCCCAAGGGAAAGTCGCCACTTCGTAGTTTAGGCCTTCCGCTTTCGCTTCTTTCTCAGTCTTACCTACCCAAGCAACTTCCGGCTCAGTGTACGCAATTGATGGGATTACTTTAGGGTCGAAGTAGTGCTTCTTACCAGAGATAACTTCAGCAGCTACGTGACCTTCATGCACACCTTTGTGAGCAAGCATTGGTTGACCAACAACGTCACCGATCGCGTGGATGTGAGGAACGTTTGTACGCATTTGCTTATCAACGTTGATGAAGCCACGCTCGTCAACTTCGATACCTGCTTTTTCAGCATCGATAAGTGCACCGTTTGGAACACGACCGATAGCAACAAGAACAGCATCGTAGCGCTCAGCTTCAGCTGGTGCTTTCTTGCCTTCCATTGAAACGTAGATACCGTCTTCTTTCGCTTCAACTGCAGTTACTTTAGTTTCAAGCATTAGCTTGAACTTGTTCTTGATACGCTTAGTGAAGACTTTAACGATGTCTTTATCCGCAGCAGGGATAACTTGGTCGAACATCTCAACTACGTCTACTTTAGAACCTAGAGAGTGGTAAACCGTACCCATTTCAAGACCGATGATACCACCGCCCATGATAAGCAGTTTTTCAGGAACTTCTTTCAGCTCAAGTGCATCCGTAGAATCCCAAATACGTGGGTCTTCATGTGGAATGAAAGGAAGTTTGATTGGGCGAGAACCCGCAGCGATGATTGCGTTATCGAAGTTAACTGTTGTTGCTTCGCCTTCGCCTTCAACTAGGATGCTGTTAGGACCAGTGAACTTACCGAAACCGTTAACAACTGTTACGTTACGCATCTTAGCCATACCGCCAAGACCGCCAGTTAGTTGGTCTACTACTTTTTCTTTCCAGATACGGATCTTGCTGATGTCCGTTTGTGGCTCGCCGAATACAACGCCGTGCTCTGCCATCGCTTTCGCTTCTTCGATTACTTTAGAAACGTGAAGAAGAGCTTTCGATGGAATACAACCAACGTTTAGACATACACCACCAAGAGTGCTGTAACGTTCAACTAGTACTGTTTCTAGACCTAAATCCGCACAACGGAATGCAGCTGAGTAACCAGCAGGACCTGAACCAAGTACAACAACTTGGGCTTTAATTTCTTTGCTCATTGTGACCTCTTGTAGTCATTATCCCTAACAGGCTGAGTAGATGTTCTTAAAATTATTGGGCTTTCAAACAGCCAACATTTTACAGAGATGTTAACAGTGTGAAAGTAGCTTTAAGTTAGCCTGTGAGCTAGACAACACTTCCCTTTCGCTTTATGAGAAAAGCGGGAACTGTTCTCTAAAAATAGTCTTTATATAAAGAATTAAGGTGACCCGAAAGCCACCTTAATAATTACTTTCTCAATTACAGTACTAGACGACGGATGTCAGATAGTGCGCTGTTTAGGAAAGTAATGAAGCGTGCACCTTCAGCACCATCGATCACACGGTGGTCGTATGATAGAGATAGTGGAAGCTGAAGACGTGGCTGGAACTCTTTACCATTCCAAACTGGCTTAATTTCAGACTTAGATACACCTAGGATACCTACTTCTGGAGCATTTACGATTGGCGTAAATGCAGTACCGCCGATGCCACCAAGGCTCGAGATTGTGAAACAACCGCCTTGCATGTCAGCTGCAGTTAGCTTACCAGCACGTGCTTTCTTAGACACAGCCATTAGCTCTTCAGATAGCTCGTAAATGCCTTTCTTGTTCACGTCTTTGAATACAGGAACAACTAGACCGTTTGGAGTATCTACCGCGATACCTACGTTTACGTACTTCTTAAGAATGATGCTTTCGCCATCTTCAGAAAGAGAAGAGTTAAACGCTGGGAACGCTTCTAGTGCTTTAGCAACAGCTTTCATGATGAACACAAGAGGAGTGATCTTCATGCCAGTGTCTTTCTTAGCTTCGATTGCGTTCTGCTCTTTACGGAATGCTTCTAGCTCAGTGATATCTGCGTTATCCCACTGTGTAACGTGAGGGATCATTACCCAGTTACGGTGTAGGTTTGCACCAGAGATCTTCTTGATCTTAGAAAGCTTCTGAACTTCAGTTTCGCCGAACTTGCTGAAGTCAACTTTTGGCCATGGTAGTAGACCAAGAGCAGAGCCGTCACCGCCTTTGCCAGATGCCGCAGCACCAGACTCTAGACGCTTAAGTGCATCTTTAACGTAAGACTGAACGTCTTCTTTTAGTACACGGCTCTTACGACCAGTACCTTTAACTTTCGCTAGGTTTACACCGAACTCACGAGCTAGACGACGAACAACTGGAGACGCGTGTGCGTACTCACCGTTTTCTTGGAAGTCGTCTGCAGCTGCAGGAGCTGCTGCCGCTGGAGCTTCAGCTTTAGGTGCAGGTGCCGCCGTAGGAGCTGCTGCTTGTGCAGGTGCTGCAACAGGAGCTGGAGCTGCGCCTTCAACTACGAAAGTCATGATTAGAGAGCCAGTTGACACTTTGTCGCCAGCTGCAATCTTGATCTCTTTAACTGTACCAGCGAATGGTGCAGGAACTTCCATTGAAGCTTTGTCGCCTTCAACAGTAATTAGAGATTGCTCTTCTTCTACTGTATCGCCAACCGCTACCATTACTTCAGTAACTTCTACTTCGTCACCGCCGATGTCTGGAACGTTTACTTCTTTTTCAGCTGACGCTGCTGGAGCCGCTGCAACTGGTGCTGCCGCCGCTGGAGCAGGAGCTGCTGCAGGTGCTGAACCAGCAACCTCGAATACCATTACTAGAGAACCAGTAGAAACTGAGTCACCAGAAGCGATCTTGATTTCTTTAACTGTACCAGCGAATGGTGCAGGAACTTCCATTGAAGCCTTGTCACCTTCAACAGTTAGAAGAGATTGCTCTTCTTCTACTGAATCACCGATAGCAACCATGATTTCAGTAACTTCTACTTCGTCGCCACCGATATCTGGAACGTGAACTTCTTTAAGCTCTGCCGCTGCTGCCGCTGCAGGAGCAGCTACTGGAGCTGCCTCTGCTGCTGGAGCAGGTGCAGCTTCAGCTGCACCCTCGGCTTCGAAAATCATGATAAGAGAACCAGTAGAAACTGAATCGCCTTCAGCTACTTTGATTTCTTTAACGATACCTGCTTGAGACGCTGGAACTTCCATAGAAGCTTTGTCGCCTTCAACAGTGATCAGAGACTGTTCTTCTTCAACCTTGTCGCCAACGCTTACAAGAATCTCAGTAACTTCAACCTCATCCGCACCGATGTCAGGTACATTAATTTCGATTGCCATTGCTTATTTACCTTCTAGTTAAGCGCTGTATTAAGCGTATTGTGGGTTTGTTTTTTCAGTGTCGATATCGAATTTAGCAATTGCTTCAACAACTACAGATTTCTCGATATCACCACGTTTAGCCAGTTCAGTTAGAGCTGCAACTACGATGTAGCCAGCGTTAACTTCGAAGTGACGACGTAGGTTTGCACGGCTGTCAGAGCGGCCGAAACCATCAGTACCAAGTACTTTGTAAGACTCGCTTGGCATGTAAGCACGTACTTGCTCAGCGTAGTTCTTCATGTAGTCAGTCACTGCGATTGCAGGTTCTTTACCAAGTACAGTTGTGATGTACGGTACTTTCTCTTCAGCTTCTGGGTGAAGCATGTTGTCACGCTCTACCGCTTGGCCGTCACGAGTTAGTTCGTTGAACGACGTTACAGAGAATACGTCAGATGCTACGCCGTACTCTTCGCTTAGAATTTCAGCAGCTTTACGCGCTTCGTTCATGATAGTACCAGAGCTCATTAGTTGAACTTTGCCCTTAGCACCAGCGTGAGATTCAAGCTTGTAGATACCCTTACGGATGCCTTCTTCAGCGCCTTCTGGCATTGCTGGCATTGCGTAGTTCTCGTTCATTACTGTTAGGTAGTAGTAAACGTTCTCTTGCTCAGGGCCGTACATGCGACGGATACCGTCTTGCATGATTACTGCTAGCTCGTAAGCGAATGTTGGATCGTAAGAGATACAGTTCGGGATAGTGTTCGCTTGGATGTGCGAGTGACCATCTTCGTGCTGTAGACCTTCACCGTTCAGTGTTGTACGACCAGCTGTAGCACCTAGTAGGAAGCCGCGAGCTTGTTGGTCACCTGCTAGCCATGCCATGTCACCAATACGTTGGAAACCGAACATAGAGTAGTAGATGTAGAACGGGATCATTGGTAGGTCGTTCGTGCTGTATGAAGTTGCCGCTGCAACCCATGAAGCCATAGAACCTAGCTCGTTGATACCTTCTTGAAGAACTTGACCAGATGTTGCTTCTTTGTAGTAAGAAACGATGCCTTTATCTTCAGGTGTGTATTCTTGACCGTGTGGGTTGTAGATACCAACCTGACGGAATAGACCTTCCATACCGAATGTACGAGCTTCATCACAGATGATAGGAACGATGTTCTTACCGATGTTCTTGTCTTTCAGTAGGATGTTTAGCGTACGTACGTAAGCCATAGTCGTTGAAATTTCACGCTTCTGTGCACCTAGTAGAGGAGCAAACTCTTCTAGCTCTGGTACTTTGAATTCTTGAGTGAATTTTGGCAGACGTGCTGGCGTGTAACCTTGTAGGGCTTTACGACGAGCATGTAGGTATTCGTATTCAGCAGAACCTTCTTCCAGTTTCAGGTAAGGAAGCTCAGACACTTTCTCATCAGAAAGGATGTCTTGTAGGCCTAGACGGTCACGTAGGTATTGTACGTGAGTCATGTCCATCTTCTTAACACCGTGTGCGATGTTCTTACCTTCTGCAGCTTCACCCATGCCGTAACCTTTAACTGTCTTAGCTAGGATTACTGTTGGCTTGCCACCTGTCTCTTTTGCATTGTTGAATGCAGCGAACAGTTTAGAAGAATCGTGACCACCACGCTTCAGTTCGAAGATTTGGTCGTCAGTCATGTCTGCAACTAGTGCAGCTGTTTCTGGGTACTTACCAAAGAAGTGCTCACGTACGTATGCGCCATCTTTAGATTTGAATGTCTGGTAGTCACCATCGATAGTTTCGTTCATTAGTTGAAGAAGCTTACCAGTAGTGTCTTTAGCTAGTAGAGAATCCCAGTTGCTACCCCAGATAACTTTAACAACGTTCCAACCTGCACCTTTGAATAGGCCTTCAAGTTCTTGGATGATGCTACCGTTACCCATTACAGGGCCGTCTAGACGCTGTAGGTTACAGTTGATTAGGAAACATAGGTTGTCTAGTTTCTCACGCGCAGCGAAAGAGATAGCACCACGTGATTCTGGCTCATCCATCTCACCGTCGCCTAGGAACGCGTATACACGTTGAGCTGAAGTATCTTTAAGACCACGGCCTTCTAGGTACTTAAGGAAACGAGCTTGGTAGATCGCAGAGATCGGACCTAGACCCATAGATACCGTAGGGAACTGCCAGAATTCAGGCATTAGTTTAGGGTGCGGGTAAGAAGGGATACCTTTACCATCAACTTCTTGACGGAAGTTATCTAGCTGCTCTTCAGTTAGACGACCTTCAACGAATGCACGAGAGTAGATACCAGGAGAAATGTGACCTTGGTAGTAAACTAGATCGCCACCGTCCGTCTCGTTTGGAGCACGGAAGAAGTGGTTGAAACAAACTTCGTAGAACGCTGCTGCTGACTGGTAAGAAGCCATGTGACCACCTAGGTCTAGGTCTTTCTTAGAAGCACGCAATACGATCATGATTGCGTTCCAGCGAATAATCGAACGAATACGACGCTCAAGAGTTACGTCACCAGGGTAAGCTGGCTCTTGCGCTGCTGGAATTGTGTTGATGTAGT
This sequence comes from Vibrio sp. 99K-1, assembly GCF_013114585.1. Lineage (NCBI taxonomy): Bacteria > Pseudomonadati > Pseudomonadota > Gammaproteobacteria > Vibrionales > Vibrionaceae > Vibrio > Vibrio sp. 99K-1. The sequence continues at coordinate 108,729 of NZ_VTXF01000018.1, read as the reverse complement.
TTGTGTTGATACCTGTAGCCATATCAACGCCATCTAAACGCGCTTTATCTAGAACTTGTTCTAGTAAAAACTGTGCACGTTCTACACCTTCTTCACGTACTACTGACTCAAGAGCTTCTAACCAATCTTGAGTTTCCAGAGCATCAACGTCATGCTTCATGTCAGACATGGCGATCTATCCTTTTTGTTAGTTGGATTCTACTAAACACGTAAAAAGCCGAAGTATTACGGCTATTTACCCTGTTGAATTCGACGTAGAGAACGTTCGCGGCGCGACTCTTCCTTCGTCAAATCCAGCAATGTTTCTTCGATATAAGCTAAATGAGAGTGTGACATTTCACGCGCCTTCTCAGGCTGGCCAGAAACGATCGCATCTACGATATTAGCTCGATGTATACTCACTTTCTCCACAACGTCTTTACGACGATGCAACAGCTTTAAATTTTCTAAGACGTTTTGTTCGAGTAACGGAGCCAAGCTACGAACAATGTGCAATAACACCACATTGTGCGCTGCCTCTGTTAAAGCAATAAGAAAAGCCATCACCGCTGCAGATTCGGCTTCAATATCACCCTTCTCTTGCGCGCCGTGAATTTTTTCTTGGCAGGCTTGAATACGAGCAAAGTCTTCATCGGTTCCACGCAATGCCGCGAAGTAAGCCGAAATCCCTTCCATCGCATGACGCGATTCCAACAAGTCTAGTTGGGTTTCAGAATGGGATGACAACAAATTAAGCAAAGGATCTGAAAAGCTTTTCCAGATATTTTCGCTAACAAACGTACCTCCACCTTGACGGCGAGTAAGCAAGCGTTTTGCTTCTAAACGTTGTATCGCTTCTCGGATTGAAGGACGAGACACATCGAACTGTTTCGCCAGTTCGCGCTCAGGCGGCAGCTGCTGCCCTGGAGCCAGTGTTCCTTCCACAATCAACCTTTCTAACTCTTGTTCGATAACATCGGAGAGTTTTGGCTGACGAATCCTTTGATAAGCCATAGTTTGTTGTTCTTCTTTTTCTTCGCTGACAATTGGTAATACCAATTTTAAGTTGGGCAGAAATTAACATAATTAAAACGCCACTGTCCAGCGTAAAATTGACCTGCATCATAGAACGCAGTGTGAATTAACCACGATTTAACAAATGAAATTTAAAACAGCAACCAAATTGGTCTTACCATTTACAGCGGTAATACTTTTGGGGAGTACTCGTGCTAGAAAGTTTCAGGATAAAAATGAATTGTTTCAGAAAGATTAGTCCAAGTCGGTCAAAAATCGAACCAAGCGCACATTTGAGGGGAAATTTCTGTTCATAAGCTTTAATATCTGGGTGTTTGATAAGCTCGTCACACTCTTGATTTATTGATACCCATTAACGAACCACTTTCTTTACATTGCAACAACAAAAAATCACAAGTGGTTATGCTAAACGTTGATTAAGCAAGGCTCTGCAATTGGCAGAGCCAAAAATAAGATTAGGGATTAGAAGCGCAACTTGCCTTTAAATTTTGTCCAGTCAAAGACCAACCCAGGGTCTGTTTTACGTAAAGGTGCTATGTACTGATGGCCAGTGATACGTTCATTAGTGATCTGAGGAAAACTTGAGACCAGTGTTTCCGTTAGCTCAGTCAAGGCTTGATACTGCTGCTCTGTATAGGCAATAAAGTCACTGCCCTCTAATTCGATACCAATAGAATAATCATTACACCTTTCGCGGCCTGCAAAACTCGATTGGCCTGCATGCCAAGCCCTGTCTAGGAAAGAAACGAACTGCACCACTTCACCATCACGGCGAATCAAGCAGTGAGCAGATACCCCCATTTGATGAATCACCTTGAAAAACGGGTGTTCCGCTGGATCGAGCTTGCCCGTGAAGAACTGCTCTATATAAGGTCCGCCGAATTGCCCCGGTGGCAGGCTAATATTGTGGACCACCAGCAGAGAGATATCACCGACACTTGGCCGAGTATCAAAATACGGGGACGGAACATGCCGAGCGTTTTCGTACCATCCTTTGGAGCAGATCGTCATCTTGGTCTCGCTTTCTTTTTTTTTGCTAGCACAGTAGATTGTGACCTTGTCCATGGAGCAGTCACGCTAGCCTCTTTAATTTGAAGTTAAGCAAGAGTATCATTCCATTCCCACTCCCTTTCAAGATTAGATTTGCGATGAAAAACACACATAACAGCCACCAACGCCTTGACTACTTAAAAGAGCAACTGCCTCTCGAGATCACTCGAGCAGTCGCAGAAACAATCAAAGAAGACCTAGGCGGTACGTTAGATCCAGCGGCTGACATCACAGCAAGTCTAATCCCAGCAGACGCGATCAACAGCGCAACCATCATCACTCGTGAACACGGCGTATTCTGTGGTAAAGCATGGGCTGATGAGGTGTTTAAGCAGCTAGGCGGTGAAGTGACTATCGAGTGGAACGTAGAAGATGGCGATAACGTTGTACCAAACCAAACGCTTTGCACCCTAACCGGTCCAGCGCGCGCACTATTAACTGGTGAGCGTAACGCAATGAACTTCATTCAAACGCTATCTGGTTGTGCGACCGCAACCGCTATCTATGCTGACAAAATCAAACACACAGAGTGCCGCCTGTTAGATACTCGTAAAACCATCCCAGGCCTACGTAGTGCACTAAAATACGCTGTGGCTTGTGGTGGCGGTTTCAACCACCGTATCGGTGTTTTCGATGCCTACCTAATTAAAGAAAACCACATCATCGCATGTGGCGGTATTGAAAAAGCTATCTCAACAGCAAAAGAGCTTAACCCGGGTAAGCCAGTTGAAGTTGAAACTGAAAGCCTAGAAGAGCTAGAGCAAGCTATAAACGCGGGTGCAGACATTATCATGCTAGACAACTTCACCACTGACATGATGCGTGAAGCTGTGAAGATCAACGCTGGACGTGCTGCACTAGAAAACTCTGGTAACGTGACACTAGATACTATCGCTGAGTTCGCTGAAACGGGGGTTGATTACATCTCAGTTGGCGCTTTAACCAAGCACTTAAAAGCAATGGACCTCTCAATGAGATTCAAAGCGTAATTTACTGAATAGTAAATAGTTTCCCTAAAGGTACTGTTGATAGCAGTGCCTTTTTTATTGCCTTAATTATCAGTATTTCAAACCGGTATTTAAGTTGATCGCATAAATTTGCGTGCTATATGCAACAGCAATTCAATAAATTCAAAACCACTCGCGACCGCACCTGAACACCATTCCACTTCCCCACCTCGACTTCTATTCTCTCTACCATCTTGTGCTTGCACTGAAACAAACTAAAGAATGGAATTAGATCATGAATAACAAGAACAAAAGAACGAATCAGAAAGGTTTCACACTGATTGAATTGATGATTGTGGTGGCGATTATTGGTGCTTTATCAGCTATAGCTGTGCCTGCATATAAAAACTATGTAGCGAAAAGCCAAGCATCCTCTGCGTTAGCAACATTAAAAGCGCTAATTACACCTGCTGAATTATTAATTCAAGAAGAAGGCAGTATTAGTGGTGGTGTAAGTGCGTTAGGTGTTTCAGCAGGATCAAACACGTTGGGGACAATCTCAGCCTCAGGAACGACTATTTCATTTTCATTTGTGGACGGTAGCCTTGATGGTGACAGCATGACAATGACAAGAAATGCAGATACTGGTTGGTCATGCTCACTATCAGCCTCAAGCGCGCTTCCTTCAATAGAAGGTTGTAACTAATTTGAGGCTAACCAACCTCCCTACAGTTCTCCGTCAGGCTGACTTACTTAGCCTGACTCAAGAACAAGCCGTGGCGGAACATGTACAAGCTTCAGGTATTTCAACACCTGAAGCTTTACTCGTTCTTGATCTCTTCACGAGCGACTCCTTAGCAAACAATATACAAGCCATCTTCGGCTTACCGTTAGTTCAATTGAGCAACACCGATTATGAAGCCTTATGTGATCAACTAGGGCTACGTGAACTGATCACCAAATACCGTGCTATCCCGATCTCAGTCTCTAATTCGACGCTCACACTGGCTTCAGCCGACCCGACCGACTTACAAGCGGAAGATGATTTTCGCTTTGCAACCGGGTTGCAGATAGAACTGGCAGTCGCCAATTACTCTGAACTCGAAGGTGCAATACGCAAGTTATACGGCCGTTCTATTTCAGGGCAAGACTCCAAACGCAAAGAAATCACCCAAGATGAACTGGCTAACCTAGTTGAAGTATCTGACGATGAGCTCGCGTCGATTGAAGACCTTAGTCAAGACGACTCTCCAGTTAGCCGATTTATCAATCAGATACTGGTCGATGCGGTACGTAAAGGCGCATCAGATATTCATTTTGAACCTTACGAAGAGCACTACCGTGTGCGCCTACGTTGTGACGGAATATTGGTTGAAATCCAGCAGCCCGCCTCTCACCTAAGCCGTCGTTTATCCGCCCGTTTAAAAATTCTCGCCAAGCTTGATATTGCCGAGCGTCGTTTACCTCAAGATGGACGCATCAAGTTGCGCCTGAATGATGAACTCGCGATTGATATGCGCGTCTCAACACTGCCTACCTTGTGGGGTGAGAAAATTGTACTGAGGCTACTCGATAGCAGCGCAGCTAATCTCGATATCGATAAGCTCGGTTACAGCGACGATCAAAAAACACTGTATCTAAATGCACTAAAACGTCCGCAAGGGATGATCTTAATGACCGGGCCAACAGGCAGCGGGAAAACGGTATCGCTTTATACTGGCCTTCGTGTACTGAATACCACAGAGCGCAATATCTCCACCGCAGAAGATCCGGTAGAGATCAACCTGTGTGGCATCAATCAAGTGCAAGTGATGCCAAAGATTGGCTTCGGGTTTGCTGAAGCCCTGCGCTCGTTTTTACGACAAGATCCAGATGTGGTGATGGTAGGTGAGATTCGTGATTTAGAAACCGCAGAGATCGCCATCAAAGCATCGCAAACCGGTCACTTAGTACTTTCAACGCTCCATACCAACTCTGCGGCAGAAACCGTTACCCGACTCGCTCATATGGGGATTGAGCCCTTTAACTTAGCCTCATCGTTGAGCTTGATCATTGCCCAACGACTGGCAAGGCGCTTGTGTAGCCAATGCAAAGTCACTGACGACTCACCAGACATCTTCCTGCGTCACTCAATACCTAACAGCAAAATCATTTATAAGGCTAACCCACAAGGGTGTAACGAGTGCAATCAAGGCTATTCTGGGCGTGTCGGGATTTATGAAGTGATGCCATTCACCGACAAACTCAAAAATAGCCTGATCAGCAAACCGAATGCGCTGGAGGTTGAAGACCTCGCTCGCCGAGAAGGGATGCGCACACTGCAAGAGTCAGGATTAGATAAGCTACTTGAAGGCACCACCAGCTATCAAGAGCTGCAACGTGTTCTGTACCTATAATCCATTGGGAGCTTCAATGATCAGCAAAACTAAGCAATCACAATTAAAAAGCTACCACTGGAAAGGCATCAATAGCTCCGGCAAAAAAGTGTCAGGGCAGACCTTAGCGCTTACCGAGTTAGAAGTACGTGAAAAGCTCAAAGATCAGCATATCCAGATCAAGAAAATAAAAAAGAAAAGTATCTCAGCACTGACGCGTCTAACCCATCGAGTTAAATCTCGGGATATAACCGTATTGACCCGCCAGCTTGCGACCATGCTAGGAACCGGAGTCCCGATTGTGCAGGCGATTAAGTTGGTCTCAGATAACCACCGCAAAGCTGAAATGAAGTCTATCCTGTCACACATCTGTAAAGGTGTTGAGGCTGGTACACCTATATCCAAAGCGATGCGAACCGCAAGTCGTCACTTCGATGACCTCTATACCGATTTAGTCGCAACGGGTGAGCTCTCGGGTAACCTCGCGCAAGTCTTTGAACGCTTAGCGACCTATCGTGAGAAGAGTGAACAGCTCAAGTCTAAAGTCATCAAGGCGCTTATCTATCCTGCAATGGTAGTCACTGTCGCACTCACTGTTTCTTATCTAATGCTGACCATGGTGATTCCTGAGTTTGAGTCGATGTTTTCAGGCTTTGGTGCCGACCTCCCATGGTTTACACAGCAAGTACTAGAGCTTTCTCATTGGATGCAGGCATACAGCTTTTATACATTTGTAGGTGCAGGGTTAGCAGCATTAGTTATCTATCAACTCTGTCAGCGTTCCTACTCGATTCGATTGTCCACTAGTCGCTTGGGATTAAGGTTTCCAATTCTAGGCGGTGTCATGGCAAAAGCCTCCATTGCCAAGTTCAGTCGCACACTATCAACCAGTTTCGGTTCTGGTATCCCCATCCTAATGAGTCTAAAAACCACAGCCAAAACCGCAGGTAATTTGCACTATGAATCGGCAATCATCGAAGTACATCGCGAAACTGCTGCCGGCATTCCAATGTATATCGCAATGCGAAATACTAACGCCTTTCCTGAAATGATGTTGCAGATGGTGATGATTGGCGAAGAGTCAGGTAACCTTGATGAAATGCTCAACAAAGTCGCCTCGATTTACGAGTTTGAAGTCGACAACACCGTCGATAATTTGGGCAAAATATTAGAACCGCTGATCATTGTGTTTTTAGGATCCGTCGTAGGTGGTCTTGTGGTTGCGATGTACTTACCGATCTTTAATCTTATGAGTGTGTTAGGATAGCCAAAAGCAACTAAACACCCATGAGTAGAAACCTCTACTCATCTTGATTAAGTGGTAAAGGACACTATGGAAGTATTTCACTACTATCCTTGGCTATTCCCGGTATTAGCATTCATTTTTAGTCTTCTGATTGGCAGCTTCCTTAACGTCGTCATACATCGTTTACCTATTATGATGGAACGCGAATGGCAACAAGAGTGCTCGGAGTATTTCTCCCAATATAAAATTCCTGCGCCAGAAGGTAAGTTCAACCTCAGTGTTCCTCGCTCTACTTGCCCTAAATGTAAAACTCAATTAAGAATCGTCGACAATATTCCAGTGTTAAGCTGGTTGTTCTTGAAGGGTAAGTGTCACAGCTGTGCTAATCCAATCAGCGCTCGCTACCCTTTGGTTGAACTGCTGACTGCGACACTTTGCACAGTTGTTGCCAGTCACTTTGGTTTCAGTTTTTACGCTATTGCACTGATATTTTTCACCTTTGCGTTAATTACCGCGACTTTTATCGACCTCGACACCATGCTATTGCCTGATCAAATTACCTTGCCGTTAGTTTGGTCTGGTATCGCTTTAGCCCTATTTAATATCAGCCCAGTATCGCTTCAAGACTCAGTAGTCGGCGCTATGGCTGGCTACTTCGCGTTATGGTCCGTCTACTGGCTGTTCAAACTGCTGACAGGTAAAGAAGGCATGGGTTACGGTGACTTCAAGTTACTGGCTGCACTTGGCGCATGGCTGGGTTGGCAGCATCTACCGATGATCATCCTGCTGTCTTCGCTTGTTGGTCTGGTGTTTGGTTTAATTCAGCTGCGCTTGAAACAGCAAGGCATTGATAAAGCCTTCCCATTCGGCCCTTACCTTGCGATTGCTGGTTGGGTAAGCTTGATGTGGGGTAACGACATCATGGGTTGGTATTTCACTTCAGTATTAGGAATGTAACCATGGCAATCATTATCGGATTAAGTGGCGGTATAGCCAGTGGAAAAACGACTGTCGCTAACCTATTCAACGAACATTTTGGCATTGATATTGTCGACGCCGATATCGTGGCACGTGAAGTGGTTGCGTTAGGCAGTGATGGACTAAAACAGATTACTGCTCATTTTGGTGAAACCATCTTGCTTGAAGATGGCACACTCAATCGATCTAAACTGCGCGAGCTGATCTTCTCAGACCCAGAGCAAAAACAATGGCTCAATGATCTTCTTCATCCCATGATCCGTGACAAAATTGACAGTGACCTGTCTAAAGTCACCTCTCCCTATGGTTTATTAGTCGCACCTCTATTGGTTGAAAACCAGATGCAAGGCATGACGGATCGCGTATTAATTGTTGATGTGCCTACAGAAGTGCAAATTGAACGAACGATGAGCCGTGACAATGTTTCTAGGGAACAAGTTGCATCAATTTTGAAATCACAAGCTTCAAGAGAACAACGCTTAGCAGTTGCAGATGACGTGATTAAAAACCATACTAAAAACCAAGAACTTTTGCCGCAAATCACAGATTTACATAAAAAGTATCTGGCAATCAGTACAGTAGATGGGTCAGAATAGAACTATGTTGAATGAAGGCTTGCTCGATGATCACCCACAAATTTGAACATCCTCTAAATGAGAAAACACGCATCTACCTAAGAGTGGAATCGCTCTTGAGGCAGTTACACCTGTCTTCTACATTTTCCGATGCTCAACAGTATCAACTCTTTTTCCGCTCTATCTTCGATCTGATTGAAATCTTCGAACAGATCCAACTCAAGAGCGAACTTGCAAAAGATCTTGAGAAGCAACGTGTCACCTACAAAAGCTGGTTAGACGTTGAAGGTGTCGATCAAGAGATGCTTACGTCACTGCTCAATGACATTGGCAACATCTATCGTGATTTAATGCACGCGGAGCGTTTTGGTCAATCTCTCAAAGAAGACCGCTTCCTAAGTGCCATTCGCCAGCGTTTTAATTTGCCTGGCGGTTCATGCTGCTTTGACCTACCAGCGCTGCATTATTGGTTACACCTCCCTCTTGATAAGAGAATGAGAGATGCCAAGGCGTGGATGGATAGCCTACAGCCTCTGTATGAAGCGCTAACGCTATGGTTAAAGCTAACCCGAGAGACTGGTCACTTTAAAGAGCAAATTGCTCGCGCTGGCTTCTTCCAGAGCGATGCTGAAGAAGCGAATATCCTTCGCCTATCCATTCCGATGCAATACGGTGCCTACCCGATGATCTCAGGGCACAAAAACCGCTTTGCTGTTAAATTCATGAGTTTTGAAACAGGACAAGCCTGTACTCAAGATATCGAATTTGAGCTGGCTATCTGCACCTAATTAATTTCCTTTAGATTCGAGATTCGAGATTCGAGATTCGAGATTCGAGATTCGAGATTCGAGATTCGAGATTCGAGATTCGAGATTCGAGATTCGAGATTCGAGATTCGAGAAGAATTGTTAAGGGTTGGCGTTTTGCGTCAACCCTTTTTTATGTCCGCTAGTTTGGGGTTTGCTAAAAGAGATTCCCTACTCCTTCCTCCGTCAGTCTAGGGAATGACGGTAACTTTAGTGTTCGGTTTACTCTGCTACCTCCATAAATAAGGAACAGGCTAGCCCGGAGCTAATGTCTCTAAGCTAGATACATAGCATCACAAACCAAATGCAGACTACTGTACTTCCTCACAGATAGGATTGATGCCCCAGTCCTCTCATAGCGAGCCCTTTGGTTTGATGTACTAATTCGTACATAAAACCTCCCGTCATCCTCAAGAGTGAGGGACGAACGAGTTGGGGATCTCTTACTTTCAAAGCTCTAAATAGCAGGCACAAAAAAGCGGAGCCAAATGGCTCCGCTTTTATCGATAGAATGCAAAAAGAATTACTTCTTAGCAAGCTTCTCTTTAATACGAGCAGACTTACCAGAACGCTCACGTAGGTAGTACAACTTGGCACGACGTACTGCACCACGGCGTTTAACTTCGATGCTATCAACCATTGGAGAGTGAGTTTGGAACGCACGCTCTACACCTTCACCGTTCGAGATCTTACGAACTGTGAATGCAGAGTGAAGACCACGGTTACGAATAGCGATTACTACGCCTTCGAAAGCCTGTAGACGCTCACGGTCACCTTCTTTTACCTTAACCTGAACTACAACAGTGTCACCTGGTGCGAATTTAGGAAGGTCTGATTTTAGTTGCTCTTCTTCAAGAGCCTTAATGATGTTGCTCATTTGTATAAATTCCTAGAATAAACTGATACTAAATTTAATAGGTTACTGCTTGCTTTTCGTTAAGAGCGTTGCTCTTTAATGAATTCAGCCAGTAATTGTTCCTGTTCGTCAGTCAGAGCTAGGTTTTCCAGGAGTTCTGGTCTTCTTAGCCAAGTTCGGCCCAACGATTGTTTTAATCGCCAGCGACGAATGTCCTTATGGTTTCCAGACTTGAGTACCGAAGGCACCTCTTTGTCGTCTAGCACCTCAGGGCGCGTATAGTGAGGGCAATCTAGCAAACCATTTGCAAAAGAATCTTCTTCTGCTGATGCGAAATCTCCAAGTACACCCGGTACAAACCGAGATACTGAATCAATCAGCGTCATGGCTGGCAGTTCACCACCCGTCATCACAAAATCTCCAATCGACCATTCTTCGTCGACTTCAGATTGAATGATGCGCTCATCTACCCCTTCGTAGCGACCACAAATAAGAAGTAAATTCTCGTTTGTTGCCAGCTCTTCAACACCTTTCTGGTCGAGTTTACGACCTTGAGGTGAAAGGTAGATAACTTTCGTCTTTCCCGGTGATGCTTGTTTGGCAGTTTGGATAGCGTCGCGCAAAGGCTGAACCATCATTAACATGCCAGGACCACCACCGTAAGGTCTGTCATCAACAGTGCGATGTTTATCATGAGTGAAATCACGAGGATTCCATGTCTCAATAGATAAAAGACCTTTCTTTACCGCTTGACCCGTTACTCCAAAATCAGTAACTGAACGGAACATTTCAGGAAATAGGCTAATTACGCCAACCCACATGTGTTCTCTCGCTCTATGATTTTAAAGTTAGAATCCAGGATCCCAGTCAACTTCGATCCGTTGAGCTTCGCGATCAACTTTCTTGATCACTTGCTCTTCAAGGTACGGTACTAACCGTTCCTTTTGTCCGAAAGCATCCTTAAGATTTGCTTTGATTACTAGAACATCGTTTGAGCCAGTTTCTAGCATGTCGGTAACGACACCTAGATCGTAACCTTTAGTGGTTACAACTTGCATACCAAACAATTCACGCCAGTAGAATTCCTCTTCTGACAATTCAGGTAATGAAGCAGGGTCTATTGCGATTTCAAAGTTAGTCAGTACATGAGCGTCCTCGCGAACCTCAAAACCTTCCAGCTTACACACCATACCTTTGTTATGGCGCTTCCAGCTTTCTACTTTGAATTCAACCCACTTCCCCTTTTGGTTAACGTACCAAGGAGAGTAATCAAATATGCTTTCAGCGTTGTCTGTGTAGGAAAAAACTTTAAGCCAGCCACGAATGCCATAGGTAGCACCAAACTTGCCCATAACAATTTTTTCGTCTTGCTTGCTCATCGTTTCTTTACCCTTCATCGACATAAGCTATTTCTCTTTTAAAAAGAATTAAGCCGCTTTTTGAGCGTCTTTAACTAGCTTAGCTACACGATCAGATAGAGATGCGCCTTGACCAACCCAGTGGTTAACGCGATCTAGGTCTAGACGTAGACCTTCTTCTTGACCTTGAGCAGTAGGGTTAAAGAAACCTACTTTCTCGATGAAACGGCCAGTTGCAGCGTTACGGCTATCCGCAACTACGATTTGATAGAATGGACGCTTCTTAGCGCCGTGACGTGCCAAACGAATGGTTACCATGTCGTCCTCTTTGCTTTCTTAATAAAATAATTAACCCCAATAACCATTTATCACTAAACAGCTTGGGGTCTCGTGCCAAATTAAAGCCCCGGAATTTTACTCTTATTCCGGGGCAATGCAAGGGGTTTAGCTATTTTTTCACCAACATAGTGCCTGTATACTTTCTGTGACACAGATAACACTATGAAAAGTAAAGGTGCTACAGGTTACATTAGGCGATTATCGACCAAACGGGTTGAAGCCGCCGCCCATACCACCCATGCCACCGCCGCCCATCATGCCTTGCATGTTGCGCATCATGCCTTTCATGCCACCTTTCTGCATTTTCTTCATCATTTTCTGCATTTGAGTGAACTGCTTAAGCATACGGTTTACATCTTGTACCTGTGTACCAGAACCAGCGGCAATACGTTTTTTACGTGAGCCTTTGATTAGCTCAGGGCGTTGACGCTCTTTCATGGTCATAGAGTTGATGATCGCTTCCATCTGCTTGAACATCTTGTCATCAACTTTATCTTTCACGTTGTCTGGTAGCTGAGACATGCCTGGAAGTTTATCCATCATGCCCATCATGCCGCCCATGTTTTGCATCTGTCCTAGCTGTTCACGGAAGTCTTCAAGGTCAAAACCTTTCTTCTCTTTGAACTTCTTAGCCAGCTTCTCTGCTTTCTCGGTATCAACGTTTTTCTGTAGGTCTTCAATAAGCGACAGAACGTCACCCATACCTAAGATACGAGAAGCAACACGATCAGGGTGGAATGGTTCTAGTGCGTCAGTTTTCTCACCAACACCTAAGAATTTGATTGGCTTGCCTGTGATATGACGAACAGACAGCGCCGCACCACCACGCGCATCACCATCAACTTTCGTTAAGATAACACCGGTTAGTGGAAGCGCATCACCAAAGGCTTTTGCCGTATTCGCCGCATCTTGACCTGTCATAGCATCAACAACGAATAGAGTTTCAACTGGGTTGATTGCAGTATGAAGCTCTTGGATCTCGCCCATCATCTCTTCATCAATCGCTAAACGACCCGCGGTATCGACAAGTAGCACGTCGTAGAATTTCTTCTTCGCGTGGTCGATTGCAGCGTTAGCAATATCAATCGGCTTCTGGTCAGCCGAAGATGGGAAGAAGTCAACGCCAACATCGCTAGCTAACGTTTCAAGTTGTTTGATCGCCGCAGGACGGTAAACGTCGGCAGACACAACCAAGACTTTCTTCTTATCACGCTCTGTCAGCAATTTAGATAGCTTACCTACCGATGTGGTTTTACCCGCACCTTGTAGACCAGCCATTAAGATAACCGCTGGCGGTTGTGCTGCTAGGTTAAGTGCTTCGTTAGACTCACCCATCACCGCTTCAAGCTCAGCTTGAACGATCTTAATGAATTCTTGGCCCGGTGTTAAAGATTTAGAAACCTCAACACCCACAGCGCCTTCTTTTACACGCTTAACAAAATCGCGGACAACTGGCAGTGCCACGTCAGCTTCAAGAAGCGCCATACGCACTTCACGTAGCGTATCTTTAATATTGTCTTCGGTCAGACGACCTTTACCGCTGATATTCTTCAGCGTTTTGGATAGACGATCCGTTAAATTATCAAACATAGTTTTCTCTTCGCTCAATCCTGCGACTATTAAGTTGAGTATACATTAGCGTGGATTAGAGTCATACCCGTTGTAGGGCGTTAATCATCCACGCTTGTGATGTGAGACGGTGTTCACTTGGAATTGAGTGAGGTTCACCATAGCCCCAAAGAGCGATGCAAGGTATAATTCGCCAATTAGTAATCATTTTAATGGATACCATGGACAGTCTTATTGCGATCGCAGCAGCCTTTCTTTATACAATGGCGATTTCCACGATCATTCCAGGTCTCGTGCACCAAACAGGAATCCGTGTAAAAACGGTGTTTATCAGCGCATTACTTGCTCTAGCTTTCCATGCTTGGTTGCTTGGCGATTTAATCTTTAATGCCAGTGGTCAAAACCTCAGTATCTTAAACGTTGCTTCACTGATCAGTTTAATCATTTCTCTAGTGATGAGCGGTGCTATGCTCAAAACCAGACTGTGGTTCATTCTTCCTGTGGTTTATAGCTTCGCAGCACTGAACTTGATGGCGGCAACTTTTCTTCCAAGTACCTTCATCAAACATTTAGAGAATGACCCAAAACTGCTGATGCACATCTCTTTGGCGCTGTTCTCTTACGCGACACTGACTATCGGAGCGCTATACGCACTACAGCTTGCGTGGCTAGATCACAAACTTAAAAAGAAGAAAGCACTGGTTATCAACCCTAACCTACCTCCATTAATGATGGTTGAAAGACAACTTTTCAAGATCATCCTAATTGGTAATGGCTTATTAACGGGTACCTTACTGACTGGTTTCATCTTCGTACAAGACATGTTTGCTCAAGGTAAAGCACACAAAGCCGTATTGTCTTTTATTGCTTGGGTTATCTACTCCATTCTTCTGTGGGGCCATTACCAAAAAGGCTGGCGTGGACAAAAGGTGACTTGGTTCGCCCTTGCTGGTGCCAGCATGCTCACATTAGCCTACTTCGGTAGTCGCTTCGTTCAGGAAATCATCCTGAGATAACACCCAAATTAAAGGCAAGGTCACGCATACCTTGCCTTTAAAATATTGAGTCAGATAGATTCAATTGACATCTCGACCATGTTCGGTCATAAATTAATCAAGATACACAAATAGGAAAAGAATAGTTTTGGACGACATATCAACGGGTATCTTATTTGCGCTACTCGCGTGTCTCATTGTAATTTCTGGTTATTTCTCTGGTTCCGAAACGGGCATGATGTCCTTGAACCGCTACCGTTTAAAGCACTTGGCCAATACGGGTCATAAAGGTGCAAAGCGCGTTGAAAAACTTCTGAACCGCCCCGACAGGTTGATAGGCCTCATTCTCATCGGTAACAACCTTGTCAACATTCTCGCTTCTGCGATCGCAACCATTCTTGGTATGCGTATCTACGGGGACATCGGTGTGGCTGTCGCAACCGGTACCCTGACTCTCGTGATCCTCGTATTCGCTGAGGTCACACCAAAAACCATCGCTTCTCTGTTTCCTGAACGTGTCTCCTACGCCAGCAGTATCTTGTTAATGATTCTGATGAAGGTGCTGTCACCACTGGTGATATTAGTGAACTTCATTACCAATGGCTTTATTCGTATTCTGGGTGTCAAAGCCAGTCACGACGCGACCGATCATTTGAGCTCTGAAGAGCTAAGAACCGTTGTAAATGAAGCGGGCAATCTGATACCTCAACGTCACCAAGATATGTTGGTGTCTATTCTAGATTTAGAGCACGTTACGGTGAACGACATCATGGTGCCTCGTAACGAGATTACCGGTATCGACATTAATGATGATTGGAAATCCATCGTTCGCCAGCTGACCCACTCCCCTCATGGCCGAGTTGTTCTTTATCGTGACCAAATTGATGAAGTAGTTGGCATGCTAAGGCTGCGCGAAGCGTATCGTTTGATGCTGGAAAAAAACGAATTCAACAAAGAGACTCTGCTGCGTGCCGCAGACGAAATCTACTTCATTCCTGAAGCAACCCCACTCAATATTCAGCTGCTAAAATTCCAACGCAACAAACAGCGCATCGGTCTAATCGTTGATGAGTACGGTGATATCAATGGCTTGGTGACATTAGAAGATATTCTAGAAGAAATTGTCGGTGAGTTTACCACTTCAATTGCGCCAAGTTTGTCTGATGAAATCACACCGCAGAGCGACGGCAGCTTCCTAATTGAAGGCAGTGCGAACATTCGTGATATCAACAAAGGCTTGCAGTGGGCTCTCCCAACCGATGGTCCTAGAACGTTAAATGGTTTGATACTTGAACATCTGGAAGACATTCCAGAGAGCCACCTAAGTGTTCAGGTTGCCAGTCATCCAATGGAGATTGTGGAGCTTGAAGAGAACCGCATCAAGCTAGTACGTGTCTTTCCACAAATCGCCAATGGATAACAGGTTCAAATAGTGCTCGCTATTGACCTGCTACATGAGAAAACAGAAAGGCCCGGTTCAATGAACCGGGCCTTTTCATATCTTACTCATCGAGAATCAACTCAAATGATTAATCGACTTTAAGCTCTTTAAGCATTGACTCTGGCAGTGCTAGTTCGTCGTTCTTATTTACTGAGATACCAGCAGCGATGATGGCATTCGCGATCTCTTTCGCTTCGTCTAAAGAGTGCATTGCTGCTGTACCACACTGGTATTCGTTCAGCTCAGGGATCTTATTCTGGCTCTCAACTTTCAGCACGTCTTGCATTGCCGCTAACCAAGCATCAGCAACTTGCTGCTCTGAAGGTGTACCAATCAGGCTCATGTAGAAACCTGTACGACAGCCCATAGGTGAAATATCGATGATCTCTACGTCTGCACCGTTCAGTTGAGCACGCATGAAGCCAGCGTATAGGTGCTCTAGAGTATGGATACCTTTCTCAGATAGGATATCTTTGTTTGGTGCCGTAAAACGCAGGTCAAATACCGTAATGGTATCCCCTTTTGGAGTTTGCATTGTTTTCGCAACACGAACTGCTGGAGCGTTCATACGAGTGTGATCTACAGTAAAACTATCTAATAAAGGCATTGCTATTCTCCGTGACGGTTGGCTTTAGAAAAACCAACTTCGATTGTCTTCTAGTTCTTTGCGGCACTGTTTCAGTTGCCAGCCATAATCTTTTGCTTGCTGTTCGACTTTACGAGCCACCTTAATTAAAGATGGTTTGCTGTTATACGACTTACGTTTATAACCACCGCGGCCTTCATGGTAAGCCAAGTACTGGTTGTACGGGTCCCATAGCGAGATACCGAGTTGACGACGCGTTTCGCTGGTGTACCAACCTATAAACATCAGCGCATCATCAAAATTGGTTCTTGAACCACCATTGTTGGTCGCTTTTTGGAAATCTTCCCAAGCTGGGTCCTGAGCTTGAGCATAGCCATAAGCGCTGCTTACACGTCCCCAAGGAATAAACCCAAGGATGTAGTCTTTTGGTGGGCGCGCATCATGACGGAAGCTACTCTCTTGTTTTACAAAAGCCATCGCTACGTTGATGGGAGTACCCCACTCTTCTTGCATATCTAAGGCATCTTCATACCACGATGGATGCTCTCTGAAGATACTACATAGGTTGTCTTGCTGTTTCGGCGGTGGTGTTGCACAACCAACCAAAAGGCTAGAGACAACACCGACAGTGACTACAGGTAACCATTTACTACTCGCACGAGTAGGCTTACCTAATAAGGTTTGCTTCCTTTCCACCAACGTCTCGCTATGCTTTTAAATACGAAAAATAATCCGCTAAGAAGCTATCAAAATCTTGAGTGCTCGCTTCTTCACTTTGTTGCTGAGCTACCACAGAGCGTTGAACCTCTGCTTCCATCAGCTCAGCTGAATATACTTTGTATTGATGTGCTTTGTGCTGTTGAGCGTACGTTTTGCCTAGCGCACAGCCAACTTTACCTAAACCACCTAACTTCTTAGTCTCTTCTAGCAATTGGCCAGAAATGGTTAGCTCTGGGTTATCAATCCAAGCTTCAAGCGTATCGCAGGTTTCTTGGTAAGCTCGGCCGCCTTGTTCAGCATCCATCATCTCAGCAATTGAGCGTAGGTCTTTGAAAACGCGCTTAGCCCAATCTTGAAGAGACAATCGCTCACCGTGACAACCAATTTGCAGTTCTAGACCAACTTGACGACCTTCCAAGATCACCTTGTTCCAGTTATCACGCCAGCATTCAAGCTCACAGTTATCCATTTCAGCAGAGTCAGTTAGCACACTCCACGTTAGGAATAGATCTAAGAAGCGAACTTGCTGCTCAGTGATACCAATTGAGCTGAATGGGTTTACGTCTAGAGAGCGAACCTCGATGTACTCAACACCGCCACGAGCCAGTGCTTCAGACGGTTTCTCACCACTCTTCGCCACACGCTTAGGACGAATAGGTGCGTAAAGCTCATTCTCAATTTGCAATACGTTGCTATTAAGCTGACGGTATTCGCCATCAACCTTAACACCAATCTCTGCAAACTCTTCAGATGGCGTGCGAATCGCTTGGTTTAATCCTTCAAGGTACTGACCTAGGCTGTTAAAGCCTATCTTCAATACGCTTTGTGCGCTGTTAGTGTAACCAAGATCACTCAGACGCAGCGCCGTTGCTTTTGGTAAATACAGTGTCTCGCCAACCTTTTCAAAAGGTAGGTTGGTTTCTCTTCCTTTGATGAAAGAAGAACACAATGCTGGCGAAGCACCAAAGAAGTATGGGATTAACCAACCAAAGCGGTAGTAGTTACGGATCAAACCGAAATACGCATCTGACTTAGCTTCACAACGCGCCTCTTCTGTTTGCTCTCCAAATAGGCTATCCCAGAAGCTTTCAGGGAAAGAGAAATTGAAGTGCACACCAGAAATAATCTGCATCAAGCTACCGTAACGACGTTTCAAACCTTCTCGGTATAGCGTTTTCATTTTACCGTTATTAGACGTGCCGTATTGCGCGAGCTGAATGTAATCTTCGCTACCAACGTAACAAGGCATAGAGAGCGGCCACAGCTTTTCGCCGTCTAACTTGGTTTGTGTGAAATGATGAATATCAGACAACTGATTCAAAAGAGTAGGAACGTCATTTGAAACAGGCGTGATAAATTCCAGTAACGACTCAGAGAAATCGGTTGTTACCCACTCGTTCATCAACGCAGAACCTAAAGCCTTAGGGTGCGGCCCAGTAGCAAGGTGCCCATCTTCCGTGTAGCGTAATGTTTCCCTTTCAACACCACGACCAAATTGAGAGAAGGTCTTAGGGTTGGTTGCAACTTGCTTTAGTCGCGCAGCAAAATCAGTCAAAATTCAGTTCACTTATCTTATATCGTTCTGATTAGAACTATCATAAATTAGGTTGGAGGAGAAAAGTAGAGTCTCTTCCCTCCCCCTTTAATGTGTACTCTAACGAATGATTTCAAGCTCTTCTATTGGAATATCTAACTTTTCTAATTGCGGGCGAAGCGAAGCCGCATCACCAACCACAATTATTTGATAATCATTCGGGTCAAACCATTTCTTAGATAGCTCGTTTAAGGTCTCTTTTGACACCGTTTCAACTATCTGATTACGCTGTTGTAGGTAATCTTCATCAAGGCTCAATGCAACAATATTACTCAACAACCCTGCTTTCTGACTTGGCGTTTCGTATTTGAGTGCATCTTGTTGACCGACGGCAAGGCGCATAAATTTCACCTCTTCGTCAGTTAATCCACTTTGGCTAAACTCATTCAGTTCATTAATAAACTCTTGAATCGATGCCACTGTCGCGTTAGCTCTTACCTGTGCGCTAAACACTACTGCGCCCGTTTCACGAGTACTGGCAAAGTAACCGCTCGCACCATAAGTGTATGCTTTGTCTTCACGTAGGTTCTGGTTGATGCGGCTATTAAAATTACCCGCTAGGTTAAAGTTAGCCAATTGGCTCTTATACAACTCACCCGTAGCATCAAAAGGCAGACCTTTGCGAACTAAACGAACGATACTTTGTGGTGCACCTGGCTTATCAACTAAATACAAACGCTGCTCAGTCAGGTCTTTGACAATCTGTGGGCGTGTTAGCGGTGCCGCCTCGCCTTGCCACTCCTCAAAGAATTGTAGCTGCTTTCCAACCTCTTTCTTCGAGATGTCCCCTACAATAACAATATTAGCTCCCTCTGGAGTATAGTGTTGACTGTAAAACTGTTTTACATCGTCCAGAGTTAACGATTCTAGCGAGTCTTTAGTACCATCACTTGCACGAGCAAAAATACTGTCGCCAAACAGCACTTCACGGGTTGCTTGAGATGCCATCCAACTTGGTTGTTGATGCTGATATACCACCCCTTCTAGCATCTGTTTCTTAACGCGTTCGAAGTCTTGATCATCGAACTTAGGCTCAAGCAAAACTTCTTGCACGATCGCTAAGGTTTGAGGCAGGTTTTTCTCTAGCGTAGAAATTGAAATATCTGTGGTGTAGCTACCAGCACTAATGCTCACGCTGCTCCCCAGCTTATCTAGAGTCGCCTGGAGCTCTTCAACCGTTCGCTTAGTGGAGCCTTCTTCCATCATAGCGGCAGTTAGGTTTGCTAGCCCCTCTTGTCCTTTACGAACATAACGCTCACCCGCAGGTAGTTGAATTTGCATTTGTACCGTTGGCGTTTCGCTGGTTTCAGTACCAATCAAATCAGTACCGTTTGCAAAGTGCATGCGATACAGCTCTGGCATTGTCGCTTCGACACCAAAGGTCACCTCAGGCATCACACTGCGATCAAAAGTGTCCGTTGCTCTTCTGAAGTTCAGTTGGTCTTCCGTTACTTTACTGTATTCAGGCAAAGTACGTGGTGGCGTGGTAAATGTTGCTTCTCGAACGGCTAAATCAAGCTGCTTTTTCGGAACCACACTCAAAGTCACCTTATGCTTGCCTTCGATGAAGTCTTGGTAGGCCTTGCTCACGCTTTCAGGTGTAACGGCACGGATTTGATCCAGTTGGGACTCAATGCGATCTGGCTGACCATAGAAAGTTTGGTTAGATGCCAATTGCGACACCTTACCTTTAACACTTTGCAGTGCAAAAACCGCATCCGCTTCGGCCATTCCGGTAATCTGATCTAGGCGTTCTTGTTGAATGCCCTCTTTCGAGAACTTATCTAAGGTATTCATTAACTCTTTGTTGAGAACGGTTAAGTCACCTTTTTTACCAGAATTACCCATCGCATAGACGTACATAGTACATGCCAACTCAGCACAATCGTGGAATGAGCCTGCACTCACGGCTTTTTGTGTCTTCACTAAGTTTTGGTAAAGGTAACTGTTAGTACCGGAACCTAAAACGTTAGACAGTGCATTCAGTGAAGCTTGTGTCTCTTCGCCGCGATAAGTTGTCGGCCAACCGACCAATACCATTGGTTGGCGAATGTTATCTTCTAGAGTGATGTACTTGTCTTCCGTTAGCACAGCAGGCTGTTTCTCTGCAGCTTTAACTTCTGGGCCTTTTGGGATCGGGCCAAAGTATTTATTAACCCACTCAAGCGTATCGTCGACATCGATATCACCACCGATTGTCAGTACCGCATTATTTGGGCCGTACCAACGCAAGAAGAATGCCTTGAGATCATTCACATCCACTCGGTCAAGATCTTCGACATAGCCAATTGGTTGCCATGAATATGGGTGCCCTTCAGGGTAAAGCGCTTCACCCATGCGCTCCCACATCAAACCATAAGGGCGATTTTCATAGCTTTGAGCTCGTTCATTTTTAACCGTACCTCGCTGAACCTCGAATTTCCGCTGAGAAACCGCATCAAGTAAGAAGCCCATTCGGTCTGACTCTAACCACAACATTTTTTCAAGTTGATTAGATGGGACGGTTTCAAAGTAATTAGTGCGGTCACGATTAGTGGTGCCGTTTAACGAACCACCGGCCTCAGTAATGATCTTGAAGTGCTGCTGGTCACCAACGTTCTCAGAGCCTTGGAACATCATATGCTCGAAGAAGTGCGCAAAACCAGACTTGCCTATCTCTTCACGTGCAGAGCCGACATGATAGGTAACATCCACGTGTACAAGTGGATCGGAATCATCGGGAGAAAGGATAACGGTGAGTCCATTATCTAATTGATACTTAGCATAAGGAATCACCACTTTATCTTTAGAGGGCTTAACCTCTTCTAAAAGAGTGACACCTTCTGGTAATGAGGAAAAGAAGGATGTTGAGCTAGGTACATTGTAAGAACAGCCGGCAATGGCGATAAGAGAAAATGTACCAAGTAAAACCTTTTTCATAGGTTCTCCTTAGAAAAAACCGAAGTAGATAGCAGCAAGTAAGCTATAGCGAGCAGCTTTGCCAATCGCAATCAAGATAACGCTAGGGATGAATTTCATTCTCAGCCAGCCAGCGGCTAGACACAAAGGGTCACCGATAACGGGCAACCAACTGAAGAGTAAAGTCCAATAACCATAACGGCTTAGCCAAGCCATAGCCTTATGACCATGCTTTTCTGATTGAGTTCGATTAGGCAACCACAAACCAATCCAATAGTTAGTAAGGCCACCTAACGTATTGCCGAGTGTCGCTATCAGAATGATCGACGATGTTGAGAATTGATCTAAGCTCAATGCCGCGACAAGGCTCGCTTCAGAGCCTCCGGGCAACAAGGTGGCACTCAAGAAGCCACTGATAAATAAGACCCATAGCGCTGAATCAGAGAACCAAAGCGCTATGTTTTCGAAAAGAGAATTAAAGAACTCTAGCACTGCATATTAACCTTCTTGCATCTTAAGCAGTATCTTGCCTCTGGTGTGTCCGGTTTCTACCTGCAGATGAGCCGACTGTGCCTCTTCCAGCGGGTAAATACCTTGAATTTCTGTTTTTAGCAATCCAACACTCACCATATAAAGCATGGTATCCATTTGCTCTGGGTTAGGTTCCACCAACATACCTGATGCTGTGAAACCTAAAAGTTTTGCCTTCTCGCAGATTAACTCTGCCGATAGGGTCGGAACGGTAACCACTCTTGCGCCATCTTTCAGGCACTTCAACGCATCAAGCGCCGTATCGCCACCTACCAAATCAATCAGCACGTCGACATCCGACACTCGTTCAGACGCTGGAGCAAATTTATAGTTAATAGCATGGGCACCTAGCGTTGCTAGGTAATCAAGATTTGCTTCGCTACAAGTGGTGTAAACCTCAGCTTTTGCTGCAACGGCAATTTGAACGGCAATGTGTCCAACACCACCCGCACCCGCTAAAATGAGTACGCGATCGCCCTCTTTCACTTCCGCTTTATTGAGCGCTTGTGCCGCCGTTTGACTCGCCAGAGGGAGAGCGGCTGCCGCTTCTAATGTTACAGAGTTAGGAATGATGCTCAGTGCAGTTTCAGGTACACACACATATTGGCTGTAACCACCGCCTTGCAATGGGAAGCCGATAAAGCCCGCCACATTATCACCAACAGTAAAACGCTCAGCCTGTTCGCCTAACGTAACCACTTGCCCCGCGATATCGTAGCCTGGTACCCAAGGTAGGTTATCTTTGTTTTGTGCAGCCGCCCAACCTAGCCCTGCTCGAGTTTTAACATCTATCGGATTGACGCCGGAAAAAGAGACCTTAACCACCACTTCGCCAGCTTTAGGCTCTGGTATTGCACTGGTTTGAAGTACAAGGTTTTCCACCCCACCAAACTCGGTAATCGCTATCTGTCTATTTTCCATTTAAACACGTCCCTAATTAGTTAAAACCTAACGAATAAAAGAAAGGGATGCACAAGCATCCCTTCGACTATAAACCATTTAATAAGGCTAAGTTAACCGCTCATTCGTAAATTGACGACCAATTAACGTAACGATACATGACCTAGCTATCCACTAACCGACTAGCGCTAATAGAATACCGGCCGCAACCGCGCTACCTAATACACCTGCCACGTTCGGCCCCATTGCGTGCATCAACAAGAAGTTCTGAGGGTTAGCCTCAAGACCAACCTTGTTCACAACACGAGCTGCCATTGGAACCGCTGATACACCAGCAGCACCAATCAATGGGTTGATGTCCTCTTTCGAGAAACGGTTTAATAGCTTCGCCATCAACACACCGCCCGCAGTACCGATACTGAACGCCACCGCACCTAAGCCTAGAATACCTAACGTTTCTAAGTTCAAGAAGGTATCTGCTTGAAGCTTAGAACCTACACCCAAGCCAAGGAAGATAGTTACAACGTTGATCAGTTCGTTTTGTGCAGTCTTCGATAGACGGTCAACCACACCCGCTTCACGCATTAAGTTACCTAAACAGAACATACCAACCAGTGGTGTTGCTGAAGGTAGGAACAAGATCGTCATCAGTAACACTGCAAGTGGGAAAAGGATCTTCTCACCTTTGCTTACGTGACGAAGCTGAGCCATCTTAATTTTGCGCTCTTCTGGAGACGTTAACGCCTTCATGATTGGCGGCTGAATGATAGGAACTAAAGCCATGTAGCTGTATGCCGCTACAGCGATCGCACCTAGCAGATCAGGAGAGAGCTTACTCGCTAAGAAGATAGCCGTTGGGCCATCTGCACCACCGATGATTGCGATAGAAGAAGCATCTGCCATCGTAAATTCCATGCCTGGAATGTAGTTCAGCAAGATCGCACCAAACAGTGTTGCGAAAATACCGAACTGAGCAGCCGCACCTAACCACAAGGTTTTAGGGTTAGCAATCAACGCACCGAAGTCCGTCATCGCGCCCACGCCCATAAAGATCAGCAGTGGGAAAATACCCGTTTCAATACCAATGTAGTAAACGTAGTAAAGCAAACCACCTGGATCAGTAAATCCAGCATTTGGAATATTGGCTAATACAGCACCAAAACCAATCGGCAACAACAGTAAAGGTTCAAATCCTTTGCGGATTGCCAAAAACAACAGCAAGCAACCGACCAGCATCATACAGATCTGGCCGAACTCGAAGTTAGCAATCCCTGTTTCAGACCATAAGGTCATCAATCCTTCCATGGTACTCCCTTACGCTAGGCTTAGTAGTGGAGCGCCTACAGTAACTGCATCGCCTTCTTTAACATTCAGTTCTTGAACGATACCACCACGAGCAGCACGAACTTCCGTTTCCATCTTCATCGCTTCAAGAATAAGCAGAACGTCGCCTTCAGCGACTTCAACGCCCGCCTGAACGTTAACTTTAAAGATGTTACCCGCTAATGGAGCTGGTACCGCTTCCGCGTCAGATGCCGCTACCGGTGCAGCTTGTACCGCTTGAGCTGGTTTTGCTGATGGTGCTACTGACGTCAGCTCACCTTGTGGGCCAACTTCTACATCATAAACCTGACCATCCACTTTCACGCTGTAGCTCTCGATACCACCAGATACAGGAGCTGGTGCCGCTGCTGCCACAGGAGCCGCAGCTTCTGCCGTTGGCGCAGGTTCGAATGCTTCTGGGTTACGACGGTTCTTAAGGAACTTAAGACCCACTTGTGGGAACAGTGCATAAGTCAGTACATCATCTACCGTATCTTCCGCTAGAGAAATACCTTCTGCTTTTGCTTTTTCTAGCAAATCAGTCGTTAGCTCATCCATTTCAGATTTCAGCAGATCTGCTGGGCGACAAGTGATCGCTTCAGCACCATCCAATACTTTAGCTTGCAGTTCTGCATCCACTTCAGCTGGAGCTTGACCGTATTCGCCTTTCAATAAACCCGCTGTTTCTTTAGTGATGCTCTTGTAGCGCTCACCCGTCAGTACGTTAATAACCGCTTGAGTACCGACAATTTGAGAGGTTGGCGTTACCAAAGGAATGTAGCCAAGCTCTTTACGTACGCGTGGGATCTCTTCAAGCACCTCATCCATACGATCGGCAGCGCCTTGCTCTTTCAACTGACCTTCCATGTTAGTCAACATGCCACCAGGAACCTGAGCGATCAAGATACGAGAATCAACGCCTTTCAGCTGGCCTTCCCATTTCGCGTACTTTTTACGAACATCACGGAAGTAAGAAGCGATTGGCTCAATCTGATCCAGCTTAAGATTCGTATCGCGCTCTGTACCCTCTAACATCGCCACAACCGTTTCAGTTGGTGTGTGACCGTAAGTACAGCTCATTGAAGAGATAGCCGTGTCTAGAATATCGATCCCCGCCTCAACGGCTTTAACCGCTGTTGCAGTCGATAGACCGGTTGTTGCGTGGCTATGCAGCGCTAGAGGAACATCACACGATGCTTTGATGCGTGTAATTAACTCTTCTGCTTCATAAGGCTTTAATAAACCTGACATATCTTTGATACATAGTGAATGACAACCTAGGTCCTCTAGACGCTTAGCCAGATCAACCCAAGTATCAGAGTTGTGAACCGGACTGGTTGTGTAAGACAAGGTACCTTGAGCGTGGCCGCCAACATCAATCGTTGCTTTCACCGCTTTCTCAAAGTTACGTACGTCATTCATCGCATCAAAAATACGGAATACGTCCATGCCGTTCTTATGGGCACGTTCAACAAATTTTTCTACTACATCATCCGCGTAGTGACGGTAACCCAACAGGTTTTGACCACGCAGTAGCATCTGCATTGGTGTGTTTGGCATCGCTTTTTTCAATTCACGCAATCGCTCCCATGGATCCTCTCCAAGAAAACGAATACACGAATCAAACGTCGCGCCGCCCCAAGTCTCTAAAGACCAGTAACCGACTTTATCCAGTTCTGCTGCAATTGGCAGCATATCTTCGATACGCATACGAGTAGCAAATAGTGACTGGTGCGCGTCACGAAGTACCACATCTGTGATAGCTAGTGGTTTAGACATGCTCATAAACTCCTTTTTAATCCTTTAAATGCTACTTAGCAGTCGACGCACGGTATTGATGAACCGCGGCCGAAATTGCTGCCACTACCTGTGGACTAACAGCTGAAGGGTTTGATTGTGATTTTTGAATTTTTTTAGGTGCTGCGATCGGCTCTGGTACTTCTTCTGGTACCAGTTTTGACATCAACCGAACGAGGTAAACTAGAATAGTTAGGAAAATAAAGACAACGGACATCCCCGTTATCATCAGAGTCGCCGCATCTCCTAGCAGGCTTCCAATATTAGTCATGTTGCTTCCTTTCTTCGTCATCCTGACATATGTACAGGATTTCAGCGAATAGTGATCCCGACCCTTGGATTATCTCGATTGGTAAAACTTTGTCAATTTTGTTTAAGGTTCTGTTACGGATAACGCACACATTAGGTTAATTATTCGCCTGCCAGATCACATAAATCTGTCAAATATGTAATTTTCAGAGAATTAAACTGTGACTTAAATGGAGCTTTTTTAAGAAATGATATGAGAAAGGTGGAATAACAAGGAAGTATTCGATAACCACTTAAAATACAACAAGTTAAATGTTAAGTAATTTTAACATTTGATCAACATTTATGTATCAGACATAAAAAAAGCCTCGTAAAAACGAGGCTTTTTTTAATAATGTGGCGCGCTCTGGAGGATTCGAACCTCCGACCGCCTGGTTCGTAGCCAGGTACTCTATCCAGCTGAGCTAAGAGCGCACGGTTTTAATATCAATTCATTGTTACTAACAACAGATCAATATAAGGATTTCATTCTTATAGAAAGAAGCCCTAAATAGTGGCGCGTCCTGGAGGATTCGAACCTCCGACCGCCTGGTTCGTAGCCAGGTACTCTATCCAGCTGAGCTAAGGACGCACGGTTTTCGATATCAGTATTCCCAATATCAGGAGTTCACAAGGAAACCCTAAATAGTGGCGCGTCCTGGAGGATTCGAACCTCCGACCGCCTGGTTCGTAGCCAGGTACTCTATCCAGCTGAGCTAAGGACGCGCAGTTTTCGATATCGGTATTCCCAATATCAGACCTCCGACCGCCTGGTTCGTAGCCAGGTACTCTATCCAGCTGAGCTAAGAGCGCACGGTTTTCGATATCAGTATTCCCAATATCAGGAGTTCACAAGGAAACCCTAAAGAGTGGCGCGTCCTGGAGGATTCGAACCTCCGACCGCCTGGTTCGTAGCCAGGTACTCTATCCAGCTGAGCTAAGGACGCACGGTGTTCATTCATTAAGAATGAAGTTGTGAAATATATCACATTCTTCTTGCTACGAAGAAAAAAAAAGGCCATCGGCCTGTAATGAATGGCGGTGAGGGAGGGATTCGAACCCTCGATGCAGCTACAAACCACATACTCCCTTAGCAGGGGAGCGCCTTCGGCCACTCGGCCACCTCACCTAATTCATTATTCTCACATCACTTACAAGTAAGAGAAGAGAGAATGGCGCGTCCTGGAGGATTCGAACCTCCGACCGCCTGGTTCGTAGCCAGGTACTCTATCCAGCTGAGCTAAGGACGCACATTTACATTGTCTAAGTTGCTAACTTTAGACTCGCAAGAAATGGCGGTGAGGGAGGGATTCGAACCCTCGATGCAGCTACAAACCACATACTCCCTTAGCAGGGGAGCGCCTTCGGCCTCTCGGCCACCTCACCGTCTTGCGGAGGCACATATTACGTTTTACCGAAAATATGTCAAACACTTTATTGAAAAAAATTGGACAAAAACACTCAACCGTTTGCTATTTAATCAAAGCGCTTGCAATTTGAACTTATAACATCAAAAGCGCGCTTTTTCCCTTAAAAATTAAGGCGAAAGATTGGCAATAATAAACCGCTAAAAACAATTATCTGATTTCTCCAGCAGCAAGTGCTACCGCTGGATGAACAATACTACGGGATGCGTATTTGCGCTATAGGGGAAGCCAATAAATCTTGAAGTGTGGCAAAGAAATTTCACCGTCCGCTATCACACCCAGCAATTACCAATAGCACCTAACTTGGTGAAGTATTCATTCTGCAAAATCAAAACAAATACGTTATCCGATGAACCAATGTTTCGACGTCGAATTATCATTCCTCAAGATCAAAAAAGGCTAGCAGTAATGCTAGCCTCTTCTCTACGCAAAGTATTAGTAGTTGCCAGATGCAACGTTACCATTACCTTTTTCAGCTTGAATGCGCATGTAGATCTCTTCACGGTGAACAGATACTTCTTTAGGTGCGTTAACACCAATACGTACTTGGTTACCTTTAACACCTAGTACAGTAACTGTTACTTCATCACCAATCATCAGTGTTTCGCCAACGCGGCGAGTCAAAATTAGCATTCTTTGCTCCTTGAGTAATCTCTAAATTTATCTAGCTACGAGAGCATTATCCAACAAAAGTTATATTTTCGTAAACTATCGATTGAGTTTATTTAACCAAAATGCACTTCTTTTTGGGGATAACCCTGCTTTTCACGCGCTACGATGTATGCATTATGTAATATGTTAGCAGCCGTATCGACTTGCGTTGGTGATATCACCAAAGTTAAAGACTGCTGCTGCAATAAGTGATGCTGTACATCAATTTCGCCTTCAGACAACAATCCATGTGAACTGACCACAATTTCTTGTGTTCGGCTTCCTACCACAGTTAACAAACTAACCTGTTCACTATTACGGATTTTCTCATCAAAAACTAGTTTTAATTTGGCACTTATGTCTTGTTTAATAATGAGTGCTGCCCGTTCTGTTCCCTCGATCACACTACAGACTTCAATTCCTAACAGTTGGCAATGCGATAAGAAAGAATCTAGGTCCTCATTCAAACACTCGATACGCACCATATCTCTTTGTATAGCGAGGCCAGAAATATCATTCAAACACTGGTCGCCAGCAATCAATGTACCCTCGCCTTCTTCAAAGCTTGAAAGTACTCGCAATGGCACATTGTGTTGCCACGCGTACTGCACGCACGGAAGGTGCAATACCTTAGCACCACGACGAGCCATCTCTTCCATCGATGGAAAGTCTAAGGTATCTAACTTCTTCGAATGTTTAACAACGCGAGGATCACACGAGTAAACGCCATCGACATCAGTATAGATCTGGCACTCTTTAGCTTGAAGGGCGCCAGCTAACGCAACCGCTGTGGTATCGGAACCACCACGGCCTAATGTCGTAATGTCGCCTTTAGCGTTCATACCTTGAAAGCCAGCCACAATCACAATCTGATTGTCGTCTAACAAGGTTTGAATAGGAGTAGTATCAATATGCTCGATCGTCGCATTGTTATGATTAGAATCGGTGTGAATCCCAGCTTGATAGCCCGTCATCGATGTCGCTTCATAACCTAACTTGTGCAGCGTCATCGCCAACAGTGCCATGGAAACTTGTTCTCCTGCAGTTAACAACACATCCAATTCTCTAGCATTTGGTACGCTATCGATTTGAGTGGCTAAGTTAACCAACCGATTCGTTTCACCTGACATAGCAGAGACCACAACCACAACCTGATTGCCTTCATTTTTCGCTTCAATGATTTTCTCTGCTACATGTTGGATTCGTTCTATTGAACCCACCGACGTTCCGCCAAACTTCTGCACGATAAGAGGCATTTTCACCCGTCCTCACCTTCCCAAGACCAATGTCTATATATGACAAAAAAACACACGCTCCGCGTCATGGCGAAGCAATAAAAAATTAACCAAGAAGTGTAACGCTGACATTAAACTTCTTAGTTAATCTCAATCAAACCTGGTTGAGACACTCTTCCAATAGGCAAAATAAAAGATGCCCAATCAACTGATTGGGCATCTTTGTGTCAATTACTTAAGCTTAAAGACGCTCTTCTAGCCAAGTACGTACAGATTTAAGCGCTTCAGGTAGTGCTTCAACGTCAGTACCGCCCGCTTGAGCCATATCTGGACGACCGCCACCTTTACCGCCAACTTGCTCAGCAACCATCTTAACTAGGTCACCAGCTTTTACTTTGCCGATAAGGTCTTTAGTTACACCTGCAATCAAGCCAACTTTACCGTCTGCTACGTTAGCGATCAGGATGATGCCGCTGCCCACTTGGTTTTTAGCGTTATCAACCATAGTACGTAGGTTCTTGTTGTCTGCACCTTCAATGGCAGCAACCAGTACCTTAGTACCAGAGATTTCTTCTACTTTGCCCATGATGTTTGCGCTTTCTGCTGCAGCCATCTTTTCTTTAAGCAGTTGGATTTCTTTCTCTAAAGATTTTGCTTTCTTAGCTGACTCAGCCAGTTTCTCTTCGTAAGCGTTAGCTTGAGCTTCTACTGCATCTAGTGCAGCTTCACCCGTTACCGCTTCAATACGACGAATACCCGCAGCAATACCACCTTCAGAAGTGATCTTGAATAGACCAATATCACCTGTGTTTGAAGCGTGAATACCACCACAAAGCTCAGTAGAGAAATCGCCCATAGACAGAACGCGAACTTCATCATCGTACTTCTCGCCAAACAGTGCCATTGCACCTTTTTCTTTCGCTGACTCGATGTCCATGATGTTGGTTTCAATTGCATGGTTCTTACGAACTTGTGCGTTAACCAAACGCTCTACTTCTTTAATCTGTGCCGGTGTTACCGCTTCAAGGTTAGAGAAATCAAAACGTAGGTTGTCTGGCTTAACCAAAGAACCTTTCTGAGCAACGTGCTCACCAAGCACTTCGCGCAGTGCAGCATGAAGTAAGTGAGTTGCAGAGTGGTTTAGTGAGATAGCAGCACGACGCTCAGCGTCTACGGTTGCTTCTACTTTATCGCCTTTAGCGAACACACCTTCAACTAGCTCACCATGGTGTGCAAATGCGTTACCTAGCTTTTGAGTATCTTCTACTTTGAAAAGACCTGAAGCTGTTTTCAGAGTACCTGTATCACCACATTGACCGCCTGATTCAGCATAGAATGGCGTCTCTTCAAGGATGATGATTGCTTTATCGCCCGCAGACAGAGAAGCAACCTCTTCGCCTTCAACGAACAGTGCAGAAATCTCACCAGCACCTTCTGTACCAGTGTAACCACAGAACTCAGTGTTGGTTTCAACTTTGATCGTCGCGTTGTAGTCAGTACCGAATTGGCCTGCTTCACGTGCACGCTGACGCTGAACTTCCATCGCCTTCTCGAAGCCTGCTTCATCAATAGTGAAGTCACGCTCACGAGCAACATCGTTAGTTAAGTCAGCTGGGAATCCGTAGGTATCGTAAAGTTTGAATACTGTTTCACCGTCTAGCTCTTTGCCTTCAAGTGCGTCTAGTGCTTCGTTCAGGATAACCATGCCGCGCTCTAGCGTGCGACCAAAGTTTTCTTCTTCGATACGAAGTACTTTTTCAACCAGCTCTTGTTGCTTCTTAAGCTCTTCAGCTGCAGAACCCATCACTTCAGCCAGCACGCCCACAAGTTTGTGGAAGAATACACCTTGTGCACCAAGCTTGTTACCGTGACGAACTGCACGACGGATGATACGACGTAGAACGTAACCACGACCTTCGTTTGAAGGCATAACGCCATCAGCGATCAGGAATGAACAAGAGCGGATGTGGTCAGCAATAACGCGTAGTGACTGGTTCGATAGGTCTTCGTAACCGATCGTTTCAGCTGTTGCTTTGATTAGCTTTTGGAATACATCGATTTCGTAGTTAGAGTGTACGCCTTGCATGATTGCAGAGATACGCTCAATACCCATACCTGTATCAACAGCAGGCTTAGGTAGCGGTTCCATTGTGCCGTCTGCGTGACGGTTGAACTGCATGAATACGTTGTTCCAGATCTCGATGAAACGGTCACCATCTTCTTCAGGTGTACCTGGACGGC
Source organism: Vibrio sp. 99K-1 (assembly GCF_013114585.1). Taxonomy (NCBI): domain Bacteria; kingdom Pseudomonadati; phylum Pseudomonadota; class Gammaproteobacteria; order Vibrionales; family Vibrionaceae; genus Vibrio; species Vibrio sp. 99K-1. Next base: position 76,989 of record NZ_VTXF01000018.1, on the reverse strand, counting down.
CGCCCCAAATGTGTTCACCGTGATCGTAGAAAATTTCAGTACATGGACCACAAGGACCTGTGTCACCCATTGTCCAGAAGTTATCAGACTCGAACTGTTTACCGCCTTCTTTGTCGCCGATACGAACGATACGGTCAGCAGGTACACCTACTTTTTTGTTCCAGATATCGAATGCTTCGTCATCTGTCTCGTATACCGTTACCAGTAGACGGTCTTTTGGCAGTTGAAGAGTTTCTGTTAGGAATTCCCAAGCAAACGCAATCGCGTCTTCTTTGAAGTAGTCACCAAAGCTGAAGTTACCTAGCATTTCAAAGAATGTGTGGTGACGAGCCGTGAAACCTACGTTTTCAAGGTCATTGTGTTTACCGCCAGCACGTACACAACGTTGAGCCGTAGTCGCTCGAGTGTAGGCACGCTTCTCGGCGCCTAAGAAACAATCTTTGAATTGGTTCATACCTGCGTTAGTGAATAGCAGGGTTGGATCGTTATGTGGAACTAACGATGAACTGTCTACGATTTGGTGTCCTTTGCTCTCAAAGAACTTAAGGAACGCGTTGCGAACCTCATCAGTGCTCATGTACATGCAGCTCTTCCTGAAAATAGTCGAGTTAGAATTTTGCCGTATTGTAGATCATGGTTAAGGCTTCGACTAGTTTTCTTGTAGAAAAGACGCCCTTGGATAGGATTTTAGTTGGAATTAGCGAAAATGAAGAATATTCCACTAGGTTGTAACTAGTAGATATAAAGAAAAACGGTAGGGTGAATGTTTATGGGAGAAGCTTAAATAAACTCTGATAAGTAAGGGAGTGGATAATTTGGGAAGACTAGCGCTTAGTACAGATATGATTGAACTCTTCGCTGTTATTAGCTGAGAACAGGTAAAGAAAATCACCATCCAATTCAATATCGTATTGAATCGTAAACCCCTTATACAGTGCCTGATTACGATTGAGCATGTCATTCGGATGTTTATGTCTGAAGTTCACTTCATTAAACACCATCTCTAAATGGTTGTCTTGTAATGTGTATTTCCCGACAAACACAACCTCTGCCGTTTCGACCGCCCCGTGCTGATTCAGAGTTTGAATCCTATCGCTGACAAAAAAATCTTCGTCAGAACTAAATGAGTACAGCATAAATTCATTCAACTCAGAGTACCGCGCATACGACGGCGTAACAAAGCCCAAATGTTTGAGGTTACACGCCCACTGGCTACCTCTTAAAGAGATAGGTTGAATGAGTAATACAATTGCCAGAATCAATGCACCTAACGCTGAAATCATGACAAAAATTGCAGGCTTAGATTTTATCAATGCGTGACACCTTGTATCTTATTTAATTCTCTACTTACTTGCCTATCATCCACAGCAAGCATCGGAATTATAAGCGTAGACTGAAACCTGCTAAGGTTCAGCAAAATATTGTAATCCATAAAGTTTCGCCTAATTAACAGTGAAGCCTTGGTGCCCAAAATTCACCAAGGCTCCCCACTATGATTAAGCTTTTAGAGCTTCCACAACAGCGTTGTAGTTTGGTTCTTCAGTTACTTCCGAAACCAGTTCGCTATGCAAAACGACGTTGTTCGCATCTAGTAAAATAACTGCACGAGCTGACAAGCCAGATAGTGCATGCTCTTCAAACTGAGTACCGAATGCTTTTAATAGCTCTGGATTTTTGAATACCGATAGCTGCTCAATGCCTTTCACACCTTCGCTCTCTTGGTAGCGAGCAAGCGCAAATGGTAGATCGGTTGAAACCGTATATACATCTACTGACTCAGATTTTAGCTCTGCTAGTTCAGAGATCACCTTAGTACTGCTTGAACATACTGGTGTATCAACGCTTGGGAACAAATAGATCAGTTTAAAATCAGCTTGTTTTTCTGAAATCGTTAGTGGTGCTAACGATACCGATGTCATTGCTGGTGTAGTAAGTACTTCACCTTTTTGTGGGAAGTCACCTGCTAGTGCGATTTTATCGCCCATAAATGTCACTGTGTTCATGTTTATTCCTTTCAATGTAATTCTAAAAATGGCTGTTGTAGCTGACTGTGTTGCTATTATCTAAAGACATTCAAATCGAACATCTCTTATCTATATGTCATTCATAATTTGCACCTGCGAAGTCAGTAACAACGTTTATTAACCCTCGGGCGCAAATTCAACGCTTAGGCAGCTTCGATTACTTTTCGTATTTGATTGAGGATAGGAACCGCATCGTCGAAACCAACAGAAAGAGAGAAATCAATTTCTTGATCAATATGCTGCTGAGCAACCTTTAGTAAGGTCACCTTGTCGCAGTGTTCAATACTCTTATCTTTATCGGAAAAAATCTTAGTAAGAGACTGAACGACATCCAGTTGAAAGGACTCTATGGAAGTGACGTCCTTGTACTCTTGTAACAGCTGATTCACCGATTGAGAGTTTTTCTGTTTAATTTCTGGCATCCTAATTACCTTTAAAGCAACGATTAGAAGTCAAGCTATCACCAAAGCTCGAGGCGGCATTACGTTAGCAACCAGCCATCGCTTCCACCACAAACCATTGCCAAACAAAAACATAACCACATAGCTAAATGTAATCTTTATATAACCAATGAGATTTTACAGTTACAGACAGCCCTCCTATGCTTAAAGTACCGCCCGCCAAAATGAACTCCATTTAAATTACTGAGCCCATGAATCAAACGCGTAATATCACCGATTCCGTCACTATTGATACTGAGATAAGGACGCTGACTCACCATCCAGTGGATATCACGGTCAGCATGCGCCCTCTACCATTCAAGGTTCTGTTGTACTTGTTAAAGCACCAAGATAGATGCGTTTCGCGAGAGGAGTTATTTGAAGAGTGTTGGCAAGGTGTATTGGTTACCGATCAATCTCTAACCAACACCATTAGTTATATTCGTAAAGTATTCAAAAATTTAGATACTAATGAGTTAGAGCTCAAAACAATCAGTAAGCAAGGTTACTTATTGGTGATTTCACCAAAGCAACAAGCTCCGAAAGTTGAAGAAATTAAGCCGTTCGCTGAGGCTGAATTGCAACTTGAATTGGCAAATGCAGACACTAACATTGATGACGCAAAGATAAGCCCAGATTTACAGCAACCAGTCAGTAATCAAAAAACGAAAACCAAGTTTCCTCGTCAATTTACGTTAAATTTATGTGCCCTGTGGCTTGGCATCATATTAGTCGCCTACTACTCCATTCATTACAACAAAGAACGAGCGCCATTTTTAGATAAAGACAACTACCAGTCCTATTCGTTTGGTAGTGCCACGCTTTATGTTCATGACCAATCAAATACAATCACTGCCCCCGAAATGACCTCATACATCAATCACCTCGAGCTATCGCAGTGCAATGTAAAAAATATCTACATTCGTATCACTAATTCAGCTTTCCGAGACAACATCATTTCAATGTATGCTTTTGTTTTTACCAACAATCGAAAGAGTCAAAATATCTTCAAACAGAAGCTAGACGGCCTCAATATTTACCCATCCATTATTAACCCCTTACTGGAGTCCTTTTACTGCAAAGGCAAACCACAGCAATAAATGATCTTGTCGCTCAAAAAATCACTGGCTTAGCTTTGAGGGGGTTGCAGATAGCGAACGCCGAAATGAGAAACTGAAGAAGTGCGGTGAATGTATCAGCCAATAAAAAAGCCCCGCATACAATGCGAGGCTTCAAGTTCTTAGCTAAGAGTAACGATTTAGATTAAAACTCTTCGTTCTCTTCTTCTTTTTCTGCTTCTTTCTCTTCTAAAACAGCAGGAGTCAGTAGCAAGTCACGAAGTTTAGTATCTAGCTCTAGAGCGATCTCTGGGTTTTCACGTAGGAACTTACAAGAGTTCGATTTACCCTGACCGATCTTATCGCCTTTGTAGCTGTACCAAGCGCCTGCTTTATCAACTAGCTTGTTCTTAACACCTAGGTCAATCAGCTCACCTTCGCGGTTAAAGCCTTGGCCGTATAGGATTTGAGTTTCAGCTTGTTTAAACGGTGCAGCAATCTTGTTCTTAACAACCTTAATGCGCGTTTCGTTACCAACGATCTCGTCACCTTCTTTGATAGAGCCAGTACGGCGAATATCAAGACGAACAGATGCGTAGAACTTAAGTGCGTTACCACCCGTTGTTGTTTCTGGGTTACCAAACATTACACCAATCTTCATACGGATTTGGTTAATGAAGATACACATACAGTTAGACTGCTTAAGGTTACCAGTCAGCTTACGCATTGCTTGAGAAAGCATACGAGCTTGAAGACCCATGTGGCTGTCGCCCATTTCGCCTTCGATTTCAGCTTTTGGTGTTAGTGCTGCTACTGAGTCGACAACCAATACGTCGATAGCACCAGAACGCGCTAGCGCATCACAGATTTCTAGAGCTTGTTCACCAGTATCTGGTTGAGAAACAAGAAGTGCATCGATATCAACACCAAGCTTTTGAGCGTAGATTGGGTCTAGTGCGTGCTCAGCATCAACGAAAGCACAAGTTTTACCTACTTTTTGTGCTGCAGCAATCAGCTCAAGGGTTAGCGTTGTTTTACCTGAAGATTCTGGACCATAGATTTCAACGATACGACCCATCGGTAGACCACCAGCACCTAGTGCGATATCTAGAGATAGAGAACCAGTAGAAATTGTTTCTACATCCATTGTGCGGTTGTCACCAAGACGCATGATAGAGCCTTTACCAAATTGTTTTTCAATCTGACCAAGGGCTGCGGCTAACGCTTTTTGTTTATTCTCGTCCATTACTATCTCCAGATAATCGGTTGTCGTGAAACAAGCGATTTAGAATCTATTTCGAACCCACATAGGGGTGACTAATTGGCTTTTATTATACTGTTGATTCATACAGTGTCTATACCTGTATGAAAATAATTTGTACAAATGTTACTTGTCTTCCATTGATAGGTAATCATAAATAACTTGCAGGGCATGGTGCGTGGCTTGTTGGCGTACTTGTGATCTGTCACCGGCAAATTCATGCGTTTCCACTTTATTCCAACCACTTAGCGCCTTCCAAGCAAAGCATACCGTACCAACGGGCTTCTCTTCAGTACCGCCACCAGGACCTGCAATACCACTAATTGACACCGCGATGGTTCCGTTCGAATGCTCTAGCGCACCTTTAGCCATTTCTATGACGACAGCTTCACTGACCGCACCAAATTCCACTAAGGTTTCTAGCTGTACGCCAATCATCTCTTGCTTTGCTTCATTGCTATACGTGACAAAAGCGCGATCAAACCAAGCAGAGCTGCCCGCGATATCCGTTACCGCACTTGCTACACCGCCACCAGTACAAGACTCGGCGGTGACCAACACCTGATTGTGCTCTGCAAGCAACAGTCCGAGTTTTTCACTAAGATCTTGAGTCATCTGCATTATCAGCTTCCCTTTATTTATCATTAGAACATTTGGATACGCATCTTTTCGCTTCAGCCGCTTTTCGCACGAAACGCTTTCACGTATCCTAAGCCGCAATAGAAATAAACGAAAGAAGTTAACTGTGAAAGCCGATCAAAAACATACCCCCATGATGCAGCAGTACCTAAAACTGAAAGCAGAAAACCCAGAAATTCTGCTGTTCTACCGCATGGGCGATTTCTACGAGCTTTTCTACGATGACGCCAAAAAAGCGTCTCAACTCCTCGATATTTCACTGACCAAACGCGGCTCTTCAAATGGTGAGCCAATCCCAATGGCCGGCGTCCCATACCATGCCGTTGAGGGGTATCTAGCTAAGTTAGTGCAACTCGGGGAATCCGTAGCAATTTGTGAACAGATTGGTAATCCAGCACTTTCAAAAGGCCCTGTAGAACGTGCGGTTGTGCGTATCGTGACACCAGGTACCGTAACTGACGAAGCACTGCTTTCTGAACGCGTCGACAATTTGATTGCCGCTATCTACCACCACAATGGCAAGTTTGGTTACGCGACGCTAGACATTACCTCAGGCCGATTCCAACTGTGTGAGCCTGAAACCGAAGAAGCAATGGCAGCAGAACTGCAGAGAACCTCTCCGCGTGAGTTGTTGTTCCCTGAAGATTTCGAACCCGTTGAATTAATGGCAAGCCGTACTGGTAATCGTCGCCGCCCAGTATGGGAATTTGAACTAGATACCGCTAAGCAGCAGTTGAACCAACAGTTTGGTACTCGTGACCTTGTTGGTTTTGGGGTTGAAGGCGCGAAGCTTGGCTTGTGTGCAGCCGGCTGTCTTATTCAGTATGTGAAAGATACCCAACGCACAGCGCTGCCACATATCCGTTCACTGACCATGGACAAGCAAGATCACTCGGTGATCCTTGATGCTGCAACTCGCCGCAACCTAGAGATCACACAAAACCTTAGCGGTGGAACAGACAACACCCTTGCTGAAGTGCTGGACCACACTGCAACCGCAATGGGTAGTCGTATGCTTAAGCGTTGGTTACATCAACCAATGCGTAATATCTCGGCACTCGATCAGCGCCTAGACGCGATTGGTGAAATGAAAGATTTAGCGCTATTTACTGAACTACAGCCAACCCTGAAACAGATCGGTGACATTGAGCGTATTTTGGCTCGATTAGCACTTCGCTCGGCTCGCCCTCGTGATATGGCGCGACTTCGTCAAGCGATGGAATACCTACCAGAACTTGCAGAAACGCTAACCCAGCTTAAGCACCCATACCTCACTCAGTTAGCTCAGTATGCTTCTCCTTTAGATGAGGTCTCAGAGCTATTAGAGCGCGCCATCAAAGAGAACCCGCCCGTGGTTATCCGCGATGGCGGTGTAATCGCAGAAGGCTACAATGCTGAACTAGACGAGTGGCGTAACCTAGCCGCTGGTGCAACCGAATTCCTTGACCAACTCGAACAAGAAGAGCGTGAACGTCATGGTATCGACACACTAAAAGTGGGTTACAACAACGTACACGGTTTCTTTATTCAGGTAAGCCGCGGGCAAAGCCACCTTGTGCCGCCACACTATGTACGTCGTCAAACACTAAAGAACGCTGAGCGCTACATCATTCCCGAGCTAAAAGAGCACGAAGACAAAGTTCTAAACTCTAAGTCGAAAGCTCTGGCTATCGAGAAGCAGTTATGGGAAGAGCTGTTTGATTTGCTACTGCCACATTTAGAGCGACTACAAAACATCGCCTCTTCTGTGTCTCAGCTTGATGTCTTACAGAACTTAGCCGATCGTGCAGACACTCTCGATTACTGCCGCCCGACTATGACGGAATCCGCTGGCGTCCAAATCCAAGCAGGCCGTCACCCAGTGGTTGAGCAAGTGATGGACGAACCATTCATTGCTAACCCAATTGACCTTAACGATAAGCGTAAGATGCTGATCATCACAGGTCCAAACATGGGTGGTAAATCGACTTACATGCGTCAAACAGCACTTATCGCGCTAATGGCGCATATCGGTTGTTATGTACCAGCTGAAAGCGCAACCATTGGCTCTATCGACCGTATCTTTACTCGAATTGGTGCATCGGATGATCTAGCGTCTGGGCGTTCAACCTTCATGGTTGAGATGACGGAAACGGCTAATATCCTGCACAATGCAACACCAAACAGCCTAGTGCTGATGGATGAAATCGGTCGTGGTACCAGTACTTACGATGGTCTATCTCTCGCTTGGGCAAGTGCAGAGTGGCTAGCGAATCAAATCAATGCGATGACACTTTTTGCGACGCACTACTTTGAGCTAACCGAGCTACCAAACCAGATTCCAACACTGGCCAACGTTCACTTAGACGCAGTAGAGCACGGTGACAGCATCGCCTTTATGCACGCAGTTCAAGAAGGCGCGGCAAGTAAATCTTACGGCCTAGCAGTTGCAGGATTAGCTGGTGTTCCAAAAGCCGTGATCAAGAACGCTCGTGCGAAGCTGACACAACTTGAAGCATTGAGTATTGAGTCTCCTACATCGAAGCCAAGCGGCGTTGATATAGCAAACCAACTGAGCCTTATCCCTGAGCCAAGTGAAGTAGAACAAGCATTAGCGAACGTGGATCCTGATGATCTAACACCACGCCAGGCACTAGAAGAGTTATACCGCTTGAAGAAGCTACTGTAGTCAAAGTGGTCTAGCTCATAGGCTAGTAAACTAAGAAAATTAAGACACCAGAAACTAAAAACGCTGACATTAAGTCAGCGTTTTTTTTCGATATCAATAAATATCGTTTAGTCGTTTTCAACGTTGAACAGGTTTTCCATGTTCAGACCTTGCTTGATTAGGATCTCACGTAGGCGACGCAGACCTTCAACTTGGATTTGACGAACTCGCTCACGAGTCAGGCTGATTTCACGGCCAACTTCTTCTAGTGTTGACGGTTCATAACCTAGTAGTCCAAATCGACGTGCAAGCACTTCTTTCTGCTTAGGATTCAGTTCATCAAGCCAGAAGATCAGTGAGTTCTTGATATCACTGTCTTGAGTTGAAACCTCAGGGTCAGAATTGTTGATGTCTGGAATAATATCCAACAGTGCTTTCTCACCATCACCACCAATTGGCGTATCTACAGAGCTCACTCTTTCGTTTAGACGAAGCATCTTACTCACATCACCAACCGGCTTATCTAGCTTAGAAGCGATCTCTTCAGCTGTTGGTTCGTGGTCAAGCTTTTGTGATAGTTCTCTTGCAGTACGTAGGTAGATGTTCAGCTCTTTCACAACATGAATAGGCAAACGGATAGTGCGAGTCTGATTCATCAGGGCACGCTCTATGGTCTGACGAATCCACCATGTCGCGTAAGTAGAAAAGCGGAAGCCACGCTCTGGGTCAAATTTCTCTACGGCGCGAATCAAACCTAGGTTGCCTTCTTCGATTAGATCGAGAAGTGCCAAGCCACGGTTGCTATAACGACGGGAAATTTTCACTACCAAACGCAGGTTACTTTCGATCATGCGTTTGCGTGCTGCTTCATCACCGCGTAGAGCTCGACGTGCGTAAAGCACCTCTTCTTCAGCGGTTAGTAGTGGTGAGAAACCGATTTCGCCTAGATACAGTTGCGTCGCATCTAAACTCTTAGAAGTAACTTCAGTTTCTTCTTTAACTTCGGCTTTCTTAGTAGCTGTTCGCTTCCCTTGCTCAAGTATTTCCGATTCCGTGGTTACTTGGTCAAGATCGAACTCTTCTTTGGTTACTGCATTGCTTATACTCATAACGCCTCCCCCTGGCGAAATTAGCATGACATTACAACTTCATATGTCGCTAAATGACTATGTCACTTAATACAATACGTGATTAGTTGGTATTGTATTTAAGGTAAATATCGTTTTGGATTGACGGATTTACCTTGGTAACGAATCTCAAAGTGCAGCCTAACACTGCTGGCTCCAGAGCTTCCCATTGTTGCAATCTTCTGCCCTGGTTTCACACTTTGCCCTTCAGATACTAATAGTCGGTCGTTATGCGCGTATGCACTTAAGTAATTATCATTATGCTTCACAATCACTAGATTACCGTAGCCTCGTAATGCATTACCCGAATAAACAACCGTTCCCCCTGCAGTAGATACTATTGGCTGACCTCGCTGTCCTGCTATGTCTATGCCTTTATTTCCTTGTTCGCCTACAGAGAAATTCTTAATTACTCTCCCCTTTGTTGGCCATAACCATTTGGATACTTTATCACTTGTTGGTTTGGTGGACGGTGTAACATTCTGTTTACCTTTAGACCCAACATACTCCTTTGATTTGGATTGTTCAACCTTCTTTGGTGGATCTTTTTTCGCCACTTTGGTGGTAGTTTGAGCTGGCGCAGGTTTAGAGTTTTTACTCTGTTGCGGGGTAGCTTTAGGTTTACTTGCCGTCGATGATGCTGTGGACGCGGCAACAGGAGCAGCGACTGCTGCCGCTACAACCGTTGGTTTACCATAGGCTGGCGCGTTATAGCTAGGACGCCACAACTTAAGCTTCTGCCCCGGGTGGATGGTATAAGGGGCCGCAAGTTTGTTATAGCTAATCAGGTCTTGTACATCTTTATTGGTGACATACGCGATGAAATAAAGCGTATCGCCTTTCTTCACTTCGTAGTAACTGCCACGGTAGCTACCGCGATCAACCGATGAGTAGTTTTTACTTAGGCTTGAAACTGGCGCAGGCGAATTCGCTGCACACCCAACAAGGGCACAGCTAAGCAGCAAGGAACTTCCTTTTAACAACTTCGAACGCATCGACTCTCTATCCACCTACACCATCAGTCTTTTATTAAGCTAGCTCACCAGGCACCAGAGGTACAAATCGCACCATCTCGATGACACTCGACAAAAACTCATCACCATGACGCACAATCTTCAATAACTGTTGCTCGTCATCACCAACCGGAATCAATAGACGACCACCATCTTTAAGCTGTTGCAAAAGCGCTTGAGGAATAGACTCTGCAGCAGCGGTTACGATGATCGCATCAAAAGGCCCTTTAGAGGACCACCCTTGCCAACCATCACCGTGCTTAGTTGAAATATTATAAAAATCGAGCTGTTTTAGCCGACGCTTAGCGTCCCATTGTAGCGACTTTATTCTTTCAACCGAATAAACATGATCAACAAGTTGAGCTAAAACAGCAGTTTGGTAGCCAGAACCGGTTCCGATTTCCAAAACTCGGCTATCTTGTTGCAGCTCAAGTAATTCTGTCATTTTAGCAACAATATACGGCTGAGAGATGGTCTGCCCTTGCCCAATAGGCAGCGCATTATTGTCATAAGCCTGATGATACATAGCCTGAGACAAAAAACTCCCTCTTGGCAGTTGATAAATCGCATCCAGTACTTTTTGGTCTCGGATGCCATTTTCAATCAGAAAAGTAATTAAGCGTTCTGCTTGTGGGTTACTCACTTACTTCTCCCCTAACCATGTTGTCATAGCGCCCAAAGATTCGTGCGCCGTCAGATCAACCTGCAATGGTGTTACTGATACATAACCATGCTCAATCGCATAGAAATCAGTCCCTTCTCCTGCATCTTGCTCTTTACCCGGAGGACCAAGCCAATAGATATCATGACCACGCGGGTCTTTTTGCTTAATCATATCTTCAGCATGATGACGTGCGCCAAGGCGAGTAACCTGAGTCCCTGATAGCTGTTCTAAAGAGAGATCCGGCACATTGACGTTTAACAAGCGGTTGGTTGGGATTGGTTTTGCTAAATGTTGTTCGACAATACGACGAGCAATCGCTGCCGCTGTCTTAAAATGTTTTTTACCAACCAGAGAAAACGCCACCGATTGAACGCCTAAGAAGTGCCCTTCCATTGCGGCTGCGACTGTACCTGAGTACAACACGTCATCACCCAGGTTCGCGCCGTGGTTAATGCCCGTTAATACCAGATCAGGCATATCATCCTTTAGCAGTTCATTTAATGCGAAATGCACACAATCGGTTGGTGTCCCTTGTACTGAATAGGTGCTTTCTGCGATCTCTTGAACGCGTAAAGGCTGCTCTAAAGTTAATGAATTTGAAGCGCCTGAACGATTACGGTCAGGTGCCACTATGATAACTTCAGCAAGATCACGTAATTCATCTGCTAGCTCATGAATACCTTGAGCATGCACACCATCATCGTTGCTGAGTAAAATCTTCATTCTGTATCCTTTCTTCATATTCCAATGCCAAGTGACTTAAATTCCAATATTAAGTCACTTAGTGCCAAGCAGAATCATTACTGCTCGTAGCTTCTCTCTACGTGTACTTCTTCAACCAATTCACGAACGATAGCCGTCGCAAAGCAGCCTGCATCAAGAGAGAACTTCAGAGTGACATTATCTTCACTTACTTCCCACGTTAGATCAGTAGGTTTCAGCGACGCTTCACGGCGGTCGTGACGCATACGGTTACCACGAATCAGAGCCATCAAATCCGGTTCAGCATCAAGGTGTTTCTGCTCTAAGACTTGAGACTCATCTGTTGTTGGCAAAGCGTTATCACCGGCCAACGCTACAGTCACCAATGCAGTACCATTCGCGATATCTTGCTTTACAGATTCAAGGTTTTCAGCCGTTACCGTTAGCTGGGCACCGTCTTTAACCACGATATCGCCAACCAATGCCGAGGCAAATACATCTTGCTCAATACGGTCTGAAAGGATTAGGTTGTAAATCCACGAGCGAGCCGCAGAAAGGTACAAGCTACGTTTGTTCTGATTACGAGTACGAACGTTATCACGGCCCCAACGACGAGCTTCCGACAGGTTGTTACCTTCGTTACCAAAACGCTGAGCACCAAAGTAGTTTGGCACGCCCACTTGAGCAACTTTTTCTAAACGCTTTACGACATCATCGCAATCCGTTACTTCAGACAAGGTCAACTCAAATTGGTTGCCAACTAAATCGCCTGGACGTAACTTTTTATTGTGTCGTGCTGTCGCTAGAATTTCGATGCTTGGGTACTGTGCTAAGAACGCTGAAAAGTCAGGCTCACCTTTCGGTAGGTGGACGCTCAACCACTGCTCTGTTACTGCGTGACGGTCTTTTAAACCCGCCCAGCTCACGTCTTTCGACTTAACACCACAAGCTTTAGCCAACTCATTTGCCACGAAGCTGGTGTTCTCACCCGTTTTACGGATACGAACCATGAGATGTTCGCCTTCACCGGTAAATTCAAACCCCAAGTCTTCATTAACGACAAAGTGTTCAGCTTTCGCTTTTAGTTTTGCTTTCGCAGTTGGTTTACCGTTTAGATAAGCCAATGAAGATAAAATATCTGACATGCTGTTCTTTTCGTGTTGGTGCTTACGCACTTTTGGTAATTAGGACCACCGCTTCACATGCGATGCCCTCTTTGCGACCCGTAAAGCCTAAACGCTCTGTTGTCGTTGCTTTTACGTTCACATTACTGATGCTGGTTTCTAAATCTTGTGCAATAGCTTGGCACATAGAGTCTATATGAGGTGCCATTTTTGGCGCTTGCGCCATGATAGTAATATCGGCATTACCAATCACGTAGCCCTGTTCTTTTACTCGACGGTACACATCTTTCAATAGCTCACGGCTGTCTGCGCCTTTCCATTCATCGTCAGTGTCTGGGAAATGACGACCAATATCGCCCGCGGCGATCGCACCTAACAGAGCGTCACACAACGCGTGAAGGGCAACGTCACCATCTGAATGTGCGATAAGACCTTGTTCGTAAGGGATGCTCACGCCACCAATAATTACCGGACCTTCACCACCAAACTTATGTACATCAAAGCCATGGCCAATACGAATCATCATTATTCCTTATTCTGACTTAAATAGAACTCAGCAAGCGCTAAGTCTTCTGGCTGAGTAATCTTAAAATTATCTGAACGCCCGGCGACTAAAGCGGGCGAGAAGCCTTTCCATTCAAAAGCAGAGGCTTCGTCGGTAATCGAAACGCCTTGTTTAAGCGCTTCGCTCAATACATTCCACAGAGGTTCCGCTCTGAACATCTGTGGTGTAAGTGCATGCCATAAATCGGCTCGTTCAACAGTATGCTCGATTTGCCCTTGAGCGCCTCGCTTCATCGTGTCTCGAACTGGAGCGGCTAATATCGCCCCGACATCATGGCTCATCGCTGTAGACATCAACTTGTCGATGTCACTTAGCTGAACACAAGGTCTTGCGGCGTCATGCACCATCACCCAATCACCGAGCTGTTGCTTCTCGATATAATCTAAAGCAGAAAGAACTGAATCCGCTCTTTCACTTCCACCAGCGACTCGCATCACTTGTGGATTCTGAGTAAGAGGTAACTCTGGGTAGTATGGGTCATCATCACTGATTGCGACGACAATTTGAGAGACTTGAGGGTGAGCCAATAGCTTCTCAACAGTATGCTCTAAAATCGTTTTGCCATTGATCTTAAGGTATTGCTTCGGACGGTCAGCCTTCATTCGGCTACCCACGCCCGCAGCAGGGACAACGGCAATCACGCTTTGAGGTTGAGTCAACATTAATGGGATTCCTCACCAATGATGCGATAAAACGTTTCGCCTTCTTTAACCATTCCAAGCTCATGACGCGCGCGTTCTTCAATCGCGTCTAAGCCTTGGCGTAGATCGTCGATTTCTGCAAACATCTCATCATTTCGAATTTTTAATTTTTCATTTACTTGCTGCTGAACTTGGATTTCGTTGTTCACACCGTAGTAATCAGAGATACCATTTTTACCGAGCCACAGTGTCTGTTGTAGCCAGCCAAACACTATGAGCAGTACTAAAGCAAAAATTCGCATAACACCTTTCGCCGGTTGAAAAAGAAGGAACTAGAATAAGGCACATATATACCATAATGAGCTTATTGGTGCGAGATATGTGGTGTCAGGGAATCAATAAGTCGGGGAATTATTGTCGTTAGGAACCAGTGATGAGATTCCCTACTCCCTCCTCCGCCGGTCTCTGGAATGACGGATAGTACGAAAAGCCGAAGACAAAAGACGTTTACCTTCCCAGTGCTATATGCTCTCGTCCCCCTCAAGAAAGAGAGCTAAGTGGTGCAAGCCACTGCAACGAAAGAACCAAAGACAGAACGACTTTCCTAAGACACATGCCCCGTCCTTCCCAAGAAGGAGGAACGACTGAGTTGGGAATCTATTGAAGTAAATGCAAAATAAGAGATTCCCGACTCCTTCCTTCGTCAGTCTAGGGAATGACGAATTTTAGGCAAAAAAAACGCCCTACCGAAGTAGAGCGTTTCAAAAGCTTTAAGCTAACAATTCGCTAGGAATTATTGACCTTTAACTTCTTTGAGACCGCTTTCGTTGTAAAAAGAGGAGCTTTAGAACCTAGCTTCTTCCCGCCACTTTCTACAAACAAAAAAATGCCCCGCATTAGCGAGGCATTCAAAGCTTAGATTAATAATCTACGAGAGATTATTGACCTTTAACTTCTTTAAGACCGTTGAAAGGAGCTTTAGAACCTAGAGCTTCTTCGATACGGATTAGTTGGTTGTACTTAGCAACACGGTCAGAACGGCTCATAGAACCAGTCTTGATTTGACCTGCAGCAGTACCTACCGCTAGGTCAGCGATAGTTGCGTCTTCAGTTTCGCCAGAACGGTGAGAGATTACAGCTGTGTAACCTGCGTCTTTAGCCATCTTGATTGCAGCTAGAGTCTCAGTTAGAGAACCGATTTGGTTGAACTTGATAAGGATAGAGTTAGCAACGCCTTTCTCGATACCTTCAGCAAGAATCTTAGTGTTAGTAACGAATAGATCGTCACCTACTAGTTGAAGCTTGTCACCTAGTAGTTCAGTTTGGTGCTTGAAGCCAGCCCAATCAGACTCGTCTAGACCATCTTCGATAGAAACGATTGGGAATTGGTTAGCTAGCTCAGCTAGGTAGTGGTTGAACTCTTCAGAAGAGAAAGTCTTACCTTCGCCTTTCATGTTGTAGATGCCAGCTTCTTTGTCGAAGAACTCAGATGCAGCACAGTCCATAGCTAGAGTAACGTCTTTACCTAGTTCGTAACCAGCAGCTGCAACAGCTTCTGCGATAACTTCTAGAGCTTCAGCGTTAGACTTAAGGTTAGGAGCGAAACCACCTTCGTCACCAACTGCAGTGCTGTAGCCTTTAGACTTAAGAACTTTAGCTAGGTTGTGGAATACTTCAGCACCGATACGTAGACCTTCTTTAAGAGTCTTAGCACCAACTGGTTGGATCATGAACTCTTGGATGTCAACGTTGTTATCAGCGTGCTCACCACCGTTGATGATGTTCATCATTGGTAGAGGCATAGAGAACTGACCAGCAGTACCGTTTAGCTCAGCGATGTGCTCGTATAGAGGCATGCCTTTAGCTGCAGCAGCAGCTTTAGCGTTCGCTAGAGAAACAGCTAGGATAGCGTTCGCGCCGAACTGAGATTTGTTCTCAGTACCGTCAAGGTCGATCATAACTTGGTCAACGTCAGCTTGAGCTTTAGCGTCTTTACCAACTAGAGCTTCTGCGATTGGGCCGTTTACAGCTTCAATTGCTTTAAGAACACCTTTACCTAGGAAACGTGATTTGTCGCCGTCACGTAGCTCAAGAGCTTCGCGAGAACCAGTAGATGCGCCAGATGGAGCAGCAGCCATACCTACGAAACCGCCTTCTAGGTGTACTTCAGCTTCTACAGTTGGGTTACCACGTGAATCGATGATTTCACGACCTAGAACTTTAACGATCTTAGACATTGAATGTTTCCTTCTCGTTGAATATATAAATGTCAAATTTAAAGGTAGCAGCACAACTTACGCTGCTACCTGTATTCCTTTTACTTCTCTAACTCGCCGCGCTGGAACTCACCAGCCGCTTTAACGAAACCTGCAAACAATGGGTGACCATCGCGAGGTGTTGAAGTGAACTCTGGGTGGAATTGAGCTGCAACGAACCATGGGTGGTTCGGGTTCTCAATAACTTCAACCAGTTTCTTGTCCGCAGATAGACCCGATACTTTTAGGCCCGCTTTTTCGATTTGTGGACGAAGATTGTTGTTCACTTCGTAACGGTGACGGTGACGTTCATGGATCGTCGCGCTACCGTATAGTTCGTAAGCTTTCGTACCTTTCGCTAGGTGACAAAGCTGTGAACCTAGACGCATTGTGCCGCCTAGATCAGATGTCTCTGTACGCTCTTCAACTTTACCTTCGCCGTCTACCCACTCAGTGATTAGGCCAACAACAGGGTATTTAGTTTCAGAACAGAACTCAGAAGAGTGTGCACCTTCCATTTTCGCAACATTACGAGCGTACTCGATAAGTGCTACTTGCATGCCTAGACAGATACCTAGGTATGGTACTTTGTTTTCACGTGCGTATTGAGCAGCAAGAATCTTACCTTCAACACCACGGTCACCGAAGCCACCTGGCACTAGAATTGCGTCTAGGCCTTCTAAAATTTCTACGCCACGAGACTCAACGTCTTGTGAGTCTACGTATTTAATATTAACGCTTAGGCGGTTTTTCAAGCCTGCGTGTTTTAGCGCTTCATTTACTGATTTGTATGCGTCTGGTAGTTCAATGTACTTACCAACCATACCAATCGTCACTTCACCCGTTGGGTTAGCTTCTTCGTAAATTACTTGTTCCCATTCAGACAGATCTGCTTCTGGAGCTGTAATGCCGAAACGCTTACATACAAGATCATCAGTGCCTTGAGCTTTAATAAGCTGAGGGATCTTGTAGATAGAGTCAACATCGCGCATTGAAATAACTGCATTTTCTTGCACATTACAGAACAGAGCAATTTTCTTACGCTCATTCGAAGGAATGTTGCGGTCAGAACGACAAACTAGGATGTCAGGCTGAATACCAATAGACAGTAGCTCTTTTACAGAGTGCTGAGTCGGCTTAGTTTTCACTTCGCCCGCAGCTGCTAGGTAAGGTACTAGCGTTAGGTGCATGAACATTGCGCGTTCACGGCCTAGTTCTACTGCTAGCTGACGAATCGCTTCCATGAATGGTAGAGATTCGATATCGCCAACCGTACCACCAACTTCAACGATCGCGATATCGTGGCCTTCAGCGCCAGAAATAACACGCTCTTTGATAGAGTTAGTGATGTGTGGGATAACCTGAATAGTTGCACCTAGGTAATCACCGCGACGCTCTTTTGCTAGTACGTCTGAGTAAACACGACCTGCAGTGAAGTTGTTACGCTTAGTCATCTTGGTGCGAATGAATCGCTCGTAGTGACCAAGGTCAAGGTCTGTTTCAGCGCCATCTTCCGTAACGAACACTTCACCGTGCTGAGTCGGGCTCATAGTGCCTGGATCAACGTTGATGTAAGGGTCAAGCTTCATCATAGTCACTTTAAGACCACGAGCTTCTAAAATAGCCGCAAGAGATGCTGCAGCAATACCTTTACCTAGAGAGGATACAACCCCGCCAGTAACAAAAATGTAATTTGTCGTCATGTTTAACCTGAAATTGGTTGAATGAGGGAAATGGACTACTTCTGGACGGGATGAAAATATACCAGAAGCCCCTTATCGCCACAACGTGAAATCTATCACACTGCTATTTTTTATTTTTTGCTTCAAATCAATTCATGATAAAAGCTTTGGTTATCTTTTCTCCGCTACTTTTACCTCATCCCACATGGAATCAAGCTGTTGTAGTGAAAAATCGGTCAGACTTTTATCTTGTTGACGCACTTTTTCTTCCACCCCTTTAAAGCGACGTGAAAACTTCAAGTTGGCCTTATTGAGCGCCGATTCAGGGTTTTTACCTAAATGTCGCACCAAATTCACCGTTGCAAACAGCAAATCCCCCAACTCTTCTTCAACCAAATCTTCGTTTGGTGTCACTTGAAGCACCTCTTCTAGCACCTCGTCCACTTCCTCTATTACCTTGTTGGCAACTGGGCCAATTGAGTCCCAATCGAAGCCATATTTCGCTACCTGCTTTTGAATCTTTGTAGCACGAGAAAGCGCAGGTAGAGAGTTTGGTATTGAGTCTAGAATACTTTCTTGAGTTTTGCCTGCTTGTGCCTTTTCTTTGGCTTTTTCCGCTTCCCAATTCGCATTGATTTCTTCGTCGCTAGCAAACTCGGCATCCGAGAACACATGAGGGTGACGGCGTGTTAACTTCTCATTGATGCCATCAACCACATCAGAAAACTCAAACAGCCCCTGCTCTTTCGCCAACTGACTGTAAAAAATCACCTGAAACAGTAGATCGCCAAGCTCTTCTTGCAGATTCGACCAGTCTTTGTTGTGAATCGCATCCACCACCTCATAAGTCTCTTCGATAGTATGAGGGACAATTGTTTCAAAATTTTGTTTTAAATCCCAAGGACAGCCACCTTCTGGATCGCGCAGCTTAGTCATGATCTGTTCAAGTTGTTCAATCGGGTGATTCATCATTTTCTTCCTATTACTGTCTTTGATTTTTAAATTTATAACGTCTTCTAAAACTAAAAAAGGTGAGCAGCCAAAACCACTCACCTTTATTGATACTGTCTAACTCTCTAAATAATTGAAGCTGTGGCTAGGCGACAAGCAAGCGAGACTCCTGAGCATAGCTTGCCTATGTGATTGAGCGAGTGCGCGCAGGCAACAACGCCATCAGCTTCAAGTATGACGAGAATTTTAGCCGAGGCGTTTGACGCTCATAACATCTTTGATCTGCTCTACTCGACTGGTCACTCGACTCAGAATCTCAATATTGGTCACTTCTAAATCGAAATCCATTACCGATAGTTGACGTTTGTAGTCGATACGGCTCTTCATTGTCGTCACGCTGATCTTCTCGTTAGAGAACAGTGAGGTGATGTCTTTCAACAAGCCATTACGCTCTAGTGCTTCAACACGCAGCGTTAGGATGTAAGAACCGACAAAGCCATTGCCCCAAACGGTATCAATAATACGCTCTGGTGCGTGTAGGCTTAGCTCACTCAATTGCTCACAATCAGCACGGTGAACCGAGATACCACGACCTTGAGTGATGTAGCCTTTAATCACATCACCAGGAATCGGCTGACAACAGCGAGCAAGATGCGTCATGAGGTTATCAACGCCTTCTACTACCACCGCGTCTTTCTTAGGACGACTCTGCTGTGCTGGCTTGCTTTCCGACTCAAGCAGTTTCTCTAGCGCTTTCTTGTCTTCTTCTTCCGCCGTTGGCTTGTTCACTAACGCATTGATGTGATTAACCACTTGGTTAATACGCAAGTCGCCACTACCAATACCTGCATAGAGTTCGTCTGGCGTATTCACGTTAAAACGTCTTAGTGCATATTGATCAGCATCTTTTAGCGTTGCGCCTACTTTCGCTAACTCTACTTCCAGGATGTCACGGCCCGCTTCTAGGTTTTTCTCACGGCTTTGTGCGCGGAACCAAGCGTTAATCTTAGCTCGAGCACGTCCAGAGTGAACGAAGCCTGTGGTTGGGTTTAACCAGTCACGAGATGGGTTCGGCTCTTTCTGCGTGATGATCTCAACTTGGTCGCCCATCGATAGTTTATGAGTGAACGGTACGATACGTCCCGCTACTTTGGCACCGATACAGCGGTGTCCGACCATCGAGTGGATGTGGTAAGCGAAATCCAACGGGGTTGCGCCCATTGGTAAGTCGACCACGTCACCACGTGGAGTAAATGCGTATACACGGTCATCGAAGACTTGGCTACGTACTTCATCCAGCATCTCGCCAGAGTCCGACATCTCTTCTTGCCAGTCGATAAGTTTACGCAACCAAGTGATTTTCTCATCGTAGCCACTACGGCCGCTTGAAGCCCCTTCTTTGTACTTCCAGTGCGCCGCCACACCAAGCTCAGAGTCTTCGTGCATTTGCTTAGTACGGATCTGAATCTCAATAGTCTTGCCTTCAGGGCCAAGTACTACGGTATGAATCGACTGGTAACCATTTGGCTTAGGGTTCGCCACATAGTCATCAAATTCGCTCGGGAGGTGCTTGTATTTAGTGTGTACCACCCCAAGGCCAGCGTAACAGTCTTGCAGCTGATCAGCGATGATACGTACCGCTCGCACGTCAAAAAGCTCATCGAAGGCTAAGCCTTTCTTCTGCATTTTGCGCCAGATGCTGTAGATGTGTTTTGGTCGGCCGCTCACTTCAGCATTGATGTTTGAACGCTGCATTTCTGCGGTTAAATCATCAACGAAATCTGTGATGTATTGTTCACGAACGATACGACGCTCAGATAACTGTTTTGCAATCTGCTTGTAGGTATCTGGTTGTTGGTAGCGGAATGCGTAATCTTCGATTTCCCACTTAAGTTGGCCGATACCTAAACGGTTTGCCAGTGGGGCATAGATGTTAGAACACTCTTTTGCTGCCGCTCGGCGCACAGCATCAGGCGCTTTTTTCACCTCGATAAGGTTACAGATTCGCTCCGCAAGTTTGATAACTACGCAGCGGAAATCATCAACCATGGCCAATAGCATGCGTCGAACGTTATCAACTTGACCCGAGGCGGCACTGCCTTCAAGGGTTACGTTTAGCTGGCCCAAGGCCGCCATTTCTTCAACGCCGTCAATCAGCTTAACGATTTCTTTGCCGTAGCTTTCTTCGAAGGCTTCGCGCTCAAAAACGCCACTTGATACCACTGGGAAGAGTTGTGCTGCGACTAATGTTGCACGATCCATCGACAGCGTGACCAAGATTTCAATCATCTCGCGTCCACGCCATAGCAAGAGTGATGCTTGCTCGTGATCTTTTAATAGCTCTTCACAGTGACGATAAACTTTGTTCAGTTTATTCGAGGTTTTTGCGTCTTGCTTTAATGACGCAATCCAACTTTCTAGCTCAAACTGTTCGCTTGGGTTTAAATGTGCGCTTCGTACCGCAACCATCGTGCCTTCCTAGTTATTCTGTTTTATACCCAATTCAATATGACTAACTGGTTCCAAGTTAGTTCGACCATATTGATATCAGCGCAGGTGTCCCTGCGCCTTTGTCATTCATTTTTAAGCCTTATTTACGGGCCTTTAAGCCTTGATAAAGAGAGCCATCGATTCTAAATGGCTGGTGTGTGGGAACATATCCAACATACCAAGTTTGGCTAATTGGTAGCCTTGCTTTTCTAAGCTCTCTGAATCTCTAGCTAGAGTAGCAGGATTACACGAAACATAAACCACACGCTTCGCTCCTAACGCTGAAATTTGATCAACAACACCACTCGCTCCAGCACGAGCTGGGTCCAGTAAGATTTTATCAAATTTCTCTTTTGCCCAAGCTTGTGCAGATAAGTCTTCTTCAAGGTTCGCTTGGTAAAACTCGGTGTTACTCAACTGGTTCAATTGGGCATTCGATGTGGCCTGCTGAACCATCTCATCGACACCTTCAACACCAACCACAAACGCCGATTGTTGAGCGATAGGTAGACTGAAGTTACCTAAGCCACAAAACAGATCCAGCACTCGCTCATCCGCTTTAGGTTCTAGCCATTCAATCGCTTGAGTCACCATCTGCTGGTTAACCTTCTGGTTCACCTGAATGAAATGATTTGGCTCAAAAGGTAAGGTAACGCCCGTTTCGCTGTAGCTAGGCGCATCACCAACCAGGCGGACCAACTTGTCGGTCTCTGGCATTGAGTACAGTATCGCGCCTTCTTCTTTCGCCAACGCAATCAATGCTTGCTCATCTTTTTCAATCAAAGGCTTAAGGTGGCGTAACACCATTACCGGGCCAGTATCACCCAATACCAATTCAACGTGTCCTAAAGACGTAAGGTTGCTGAAAGTGTTGAGTAAATTTTTCACCTTTGGCAGCAATACATTTAGGCGAGGATCAAGCACGGCGCAATCGGTGATGTTTTCTATCTGCTTACTCTGCTTCTTACGAAAACCGAACTGAAGCTTATGCGTTTTCTTATCAACAAACAGGCTGATACGCGCACGACGACGATAACCCGTTTCATCACCCACAATCGGTTGAGCCATCTCGGTCTCATCTGTCTTATATTGGTTCATCAAATGCGTAAGAGATTGTGCCTTGTGTTCTACCTGAGATTGGTAACCAAGGTGCTGAAGATGACAACCGCCACACTGATTAAAGTGTTTACAAAAAGGCTTTAAACGTTGCTCGCTTGGCTTCAGTAATTTGATGAGTTTCGCGCGTGCAAACTTACTTTTACTTTCAGTAAGCTGAATAACCACCTGCTCACCAGGCAATGCGCCGTCAATGAAAACCGGTTTGTTTTTCTGATAAGCGATGCCAGCGCCATTGTGATCCATTCGTTCAACCAAAACCGATTGATGCTTGGTCTCGAGTTGAGTTTTCTTTTTTGGTTGGAAAAAACGTGCCATTGCTTGTGCCTAATGTATCTTTTAATAAGTAATTGGTATCCAGGACTCACTATTCTGTCTTGGAATCATTGTCGAACGTCACGGCTTTGATTAAGCTTACCGTTCACTTAACCGCCATTGTGTGCGTTATTTTCCCATATCCAGACCTCGATGTAATTAAAGAACATGACCAGATATGGCTTAAGAGCCCGTGTAATTACCTTAACTCTAGCTCCAACCCTGATTATTGGGCTGCTATTGAGTGCATTTTTCTCATTTAACCGCTATCAAGACCTTGAAGGTCAGGTGGTGAACACAGGTACTAGCATCATTGAGCCACTGGCAATTGCGAGTGAATCTGGCATGCAACTCGAAAGTCGAGAGTCTGTTCGTCAGCTAATCAGCTATGCACATCGAAAGAACTCTAAGCTGGTACGTAGTATCGCGGTGTTCGATGATCGTCATGAATTGTTTGTAACCTCAAACTTTCACCCTGATTTCGAAAGCCTGACTTATCCAAAAGACAAACCGATTCCTCATTTAAGCTCTTCTGACTTACTCGATAACACACTGATTCTTCGCACCCCGATTATTGCAGAAGGCCAGTACATCAACTCGGCTAATGGTCAGTCTCAAGCCAACCAAGCGATTGGTTATATTGCTATTGAGTTAGACCTTTCTTCACTTCGTTTGCAGCAATATCAAGAAGTCTTCTCAGCCTTCTTAGTGCTGATTCTTGGGTTGGGTCTTTCTGGTGTATTCGCTTTCCGCTTGATGCACGATGTAACTCAACCGATCACGCACATGAAGAACATGGTTGACCGAATTCGTCGTGGTCACTTGGATGTCCGTATCGAAGGCAAAATGCACGGTGAGTTGGACTCGCTGAAAAACGGTATCAACGCGATGGCGGTATCGCTGTCGGAATATCACGTCGAGATGCAGCACAGTATCGACCAAGCTACTTCGGATCTGCGTGAAACTCTTGAGCAGCTAGAGATTCAAAACGTTGAGTTAGACATCGCGAAAAAACGTGCACAAGAAGCGGCACGTGTTAAGTCAGAGTTCTTGGCAAATATGTCTCACGAGCTAAGAACACCACTTAACGGTGTGATTGGCTTTACTCGCCAGATGCTTAAAACTCACCTGTCGAACAGTCAGACAGATTATCTACAGACCATTGAACGCTCTGCGAACAACCTCCTCAGTATCATCAACGATATCTTGGACTTCTCGAAACTTGAAGCCGGTAAACTGGCGCTAGAAAACATCCCATTTGAGTTCCAAGCAAGCTTAGAAGAAGTAGTGAACCTTCAAGCGACCAACGCTCATGAGAAAGGTCTAGAGCTTACCCTTAAGATCGATCCTAAAGTACCGGCAGGCGTTGTTGGCGATCCACTGCGTATCCAACAAATCCTGACCAACCTAGTCGGTAACTCAATCAAGTTTACCGAGCGTGGTAACATTGATATTAGCGTTGAATTACGTTCACAAAGCGAAGACAACATCGAACTACAGTTCATGGTTCGTGATACGGGTATTGGTATCTCTGAGCGTCAGCAAGCCCAACTATTCCAAGCCTTCAGCCAAGCAGATGCAAGTATATCTCGTCGCTATGGTGGTACAGGCCTAGGTCTGGTTATCACCCAGAAACTTGTGAGCCAAATGGGCGGTGAGATCAGCCTAACCAGTCGTCTACACCAAGGTTCCACTTTCTGGTTTACGCTAAGGCTATCAACCACGGATATGCCAATGACTGAGCTGATTGAGACGCAATGTCTGCAAGACAAGCAACTACTGCTTATCGAGCCAAACATGCAAGCCGCTTCGATTACTCAACAAATCCTAACTCAGGAAGGCTTAGTCGTTACCTACCGTTCAGTGATGCCTGACGAGTCAACTTCGTACGACTACGTACTGCTGAACCTCGCGGCCAACCAAGATTACCAGTTTGATACGGTAAGCGGCTGGGCAATTGGCGCGAAGAAGATTGCTCAGAACGTGATCATTGGTACACCGAGTACCGAGCTCGCACTTGGCGAACAATTGATGAAAGAAGTCGATGTTCAATGCATCACTAAACCTCTTTCACGTAAGAAGCTACTGCAAACTCTGGTGTCGAACCAAGCGCCAACCTTGATTGCACCAGCGATTGAAACCCATTCAGAAGAGAAACTACCACTGACTGTGATGGCTGTTGATGATAACCCAGCCAACCTGAAACTTATCACCGCGCTACTCAAAGAACGCGTGGAAACCGTTATCAGCTGTACCAGTGGTCAGCAGGCGATCGACAAAGCTACTGAGACTCAGTTTGATATCATCTTCATGGACATTCAGATGCCGCAAATGGATGGTGTGACGGCTTGTCAGAACATCAAGAAGCTCGCCAACAACGCCAACACGCCGGTGATTGCTGTTACCGCACACGCCATGACAGGCGAGCGCGATAGACTGCTAGATGCAGGTATGGATGACTACCTGACCAAACCAATTGAAGAGCATGTATTACAGCAAGTATTGATTCATTGGAGCCCAACCTCTGAGGTTGAGCACATCGAGAAGATAAATCCAGACCATCCAGCAGTGTCTGCAGAGGTCGATAACAATCCAGTATCTGAAAGTAACTCTAGCGAGCACAAAAACATCATCATTGATTGGCAAGCTGCGATGAAGCAAGCCGCCAATAAAGAAGACCTCGCACGCGATATGCTGCAAATGTTGGTCGACTTTATCCCTGAGGTGTATGACGCGGCGGAGAAAGCAATCGAAGACACGGATTACCCTGTGGATCAGCTGATACACATCATCCACAAGATGCATGGCAGCAGCTCCTACAGCGGCGTACCAAGGCTTAAATCAGTCTGTGCCACGATAGAGAAAGAGCTGCGCTCAGGTACTTCGATAGAAGATATCGAGCCAGAACTCTTTGAACTTCAAGACGAGCTCGATAAGGTACAAGCGACCGCTATTCACTACTTAAAACCAGCCAGTGATTAAACCGGCATAGCCTCGAATTCGAGGCAATAAAAAAGCAGAGCGTATAAGCTCTGCTTTTTTGTTTATACTATTTACTCAGTAACGAGCAAACACCAGGATGAATTAGAGATTACGACTCTAAGAGTACTGTCGCTACCGCATAATGACGCTCATCTGAAATAGTCAGGTGAATCGATGTTGTGCCACTCGCTTGTGCAATCTCTAAAGCTTTATTGTGCAAGCTCAGCACCGGCTTACCATGCTCATCATTAGAGATTTCGAAGTCATGGAAAGTAACACCCAGTGCGATACCTGTACCTAGCGCTTTTGATGCTGCTTCTTTGGCAGCAAAACGTTTAGCAAGATAGCGACCTTTTTGCTTGAGCTGCTGAAACACTTCAAACTCAGATTCCGTCAGAATACGCAGAGCAAATGCCTCACCACTTCGTGATAATGCTTTTTCAACGCGTTCAATTTCCGCGATATCTGTCCCAAGCCCTACAACAGCCATGATTACCCTTTAACTACTTATTGATGATGCTACTTAACAAACTAGATATTTAACACGCTAGATATTGTTACGAGCGGTTTCCATTACGGCTTTCATGTCAGCTACGGCTTTGTTCAAGCCATCAAAGACAGCACGTCCCATGATTGAGTGACCGATGTTCAGCTCATAGATTTCTGGAAGCGCCGCAATTGGTGCTACGTTGTGGTAAGTCAGGCCGTGACCCGCATTTACCGTAATACCAAGATCGTCTGCGTAGCTTGCACCAGCCGCAATCTTTTTCAACTCATCTTGTTGGTCTTCTTCTGTTTTCGCGTCAGCGTAGTGACCAGTATGAAGCTCAATGAACGGTGCGCCACACGCTTTTGCTGCGTCGATCTGCTCGCGGTCAGCATCGATAAATAGAGATACCTTAATTCCTGCTTCTGACAGCTTTTGCGTTGCTGCTTTGATCTTATCTAGTTGACCAACCACATCCAAGCCACCTTCAGTGGTTAGCTCTTCACGCTTTTCAGGAACAAGACAAACAAATTCAGGCTTAGTATCAAGTGCAATCTGAACCATCTCATCCGTCACTGCCATTTCTAAGTTCATGCGAGTTTGGATAGTTTCAGCCAGAATACGTACATCGCGATCTACGATGTGTCGGCGGTCTTCACGCAGGTGAATAGTGATGCCGTCAGCACCAGCGCGCTCAGCGATTTCAGCTGCGTGTACTGGATCTGGGTATTTAGTACCACGTGCATTACGTAGTGTTGCAATATGGTCGATATTAACGCCTAAAAGGATTGAGCTCATTTTCCAATACTCCGTGCTCTAGAAAGACCTGCTCTTGGCAAAAACAGCTCTCTACTTTTTAATGGTTTGCCGCCAAGATACGGCTTTAAGGCTATGCGTGTAAAGCGTTTTGCCGCTTTTAACTGCTCTTTAGTGATAAACCTACGTTCGCTGATCGCAATAAGTTCATCGCCCATAAAAGTCAGGTTGTCTCGTCGCACTGAAGCAATGAAACCCTTCTGCTCTCGATAGCGATAAGTCATTGTTGGATCAATCGGTTCGCCGGTACCCGCACAGTGTAAAAAGTCGACGCCATAACCCATGGCAGATAGTAGTGCCAACTCAAAGCGACGCAGTGCTGGCTCTGGATTTTCATTATGTGCCAGCTCTGTTAAAGCATGAAGATAGTCGTGAAAAAGAGCAGGCATTGGCACTTCAGCCATCAGCACTCGGCCAATCAACTCATTCACATACATTGCGGAGTAGAGGTTAATGCCAGTGAGAGGCAAACCTAAACTGATAGGCTCAGCTTGGCGCAGTGTTTTCATTGAGCTGTTCCCCGACCACTTGAGTAGTAGAGGCGTAAAAGGCTGCAACGCTCCTTTTAAATTGGAACGCTTGCTACGAGCACCTTTCGACATCAACGTTACACGACCAAACTCTTCACTGAAAATATCCAGTATCAAGCTCGACTCGCTATATGGCCTACGGTGCAATACAAAGCATCGCTGTAACCCTTCGCTCAATGATTTATCCTTCTTACAGATACAAAAAGAGAGAGTTCGCACTCTCTCTTAAACTCACTATTTTGACTTTCACATCCAGTAGAGGAAAGTGAAGTTCAAACTAGATTATAGATCGTCGATGTAGCCTAGTGAACGAAGTGCACGTTCATCATCAGCCCAACCAGATTTAACCTTAACCCAAGTCTCTAGGTAAACCTTACGACCGAATAGCTCTTCCATGTCGATACGTGCTTCGCGACCAATCGTTTTGATCTTCTCGCCCGCTTTACCGATCACCATTTTCTTCTGACCTGTACGTTCAACAAGAATCAGTGCGTTGATGTGGAAGCCATCGTTATCTGGGTTGTAGTCGAAACGTTCGATCTCAACCGTTACCGAGTAAGGCAGCTCATCACCCGTAAAGCGCATCAGCTTTTCACGGATAATTTCAGATGCCATAAAGCGTTGCGAGCGATCAGTCACGTACTCTTCTGGGAAGTGGTGTGTCGCTTTAGGTAAGTGTTCACGTACGTGCTTACGCAGTACATCAATGTTCTTACCTTGCTTCGCCGAGATTGGCACAACATCAATGAAGTCCATCTTCTTAGAGACTTCCATCATGTGCTGCATCACGTTAGTACGGTCTTGAACGTTATCTACTTTGTTGATGCAAAGTACAACTGGGAAGTCAGTCTTCTTCAGCTTGTTCAGAACCATCTCATCGTCTTCAGTCCAGTGAGTACCGTCAACAAGGAAGAATACTAGGTTCACATCACTCAGTGAGCTGTTCGCCGCACGGTTCATCAAGCGGTTGATCGCTCGCTTTTCTTCAATATGAAGTCCAGGAGTATCCACGAAAATCGCTTGGTAATCACCCTCAGTTTCCACGCCCATAATACGGTGACGTGTGGTCTGTGGTTTACGTGATGTAATAGAAATCTTCTGTCCCAGAATATGGTTCAGAAGCGTCGACTTACCTACGTTTGGGCGACCTACAATAGCGATGAAGCCACAGTGTTGGTTTTCCGGTAGGCTAGGTTGTTTGCTATCAGATGAAAAGAATGCATCGATATCGAATTCTTGGTTGTTATCAGACATTGCTTAGTTGCTCTAATGCTGTTTCAGCAGCCGCTTGTTCTGCCTTGCGGCGGCTAGTGCCTTTACCGATAACAGGTTTATCCACACCTGCCACTTCACACTCAACCGTAAACTCTTGGTTGTGTGCTTCACCTTTAATATTAGTCACTGTGTAGACAGGTAGAGGATTTCTTCGACCTTGTAAGAACTCTTGAAGACGAGTTTTCGGGTCTTTTTGAGATACTCCTGGCTGAATAGCTTCTAGGCGAGATTGGTACCAGCTTAAAATAATGCCGCGAACCGTCTCGGTATCACTATCCAAATAGATAGCACCGATGATCGCTTCAACAGCATCCGCTAGAATAGAATCACGACGGAAACCGCCACTCTTCAACTCACCTGGACCTAATTTTAAGTAATCTCCTAGTTCGAATTCACGACCTAGTTCTGCCAATGTATGACCACGTACTAATGTTGCGCGCATGCGGCTCATATCACCTTCGTTTACCTTAGGAAAACGGTGGTATAGATCATCAGCGATAACAAAACTTAAAATTGAATCGCCCAGAAACTCAAGACGTTCGTTATGTTTACCTGCGGCGCTGCGGTGAGTCAGCGCCAAGTGGATAAGATCGGCATCATTAAACTGATAGCCAATCTTTCTCTCTAGTTTATCAATTGGAGAATTCATGCTCTCTCGATGTGTTAATTGATCGATTAATGAATCCCACCGATGCGATTAAAACGCACACCAGTAGGAATCCATGTTGGAAGTACACTGTCTGAACCACGTTCGAATTCGAAACTGATCCAAATAGCAACAGCCTTACCAACAAGGTTTGCTTCAGGGACAAAGCCCCAGTAACGGCTATCAGCACTGTTGTCACGGTTATCACCCATCACAAAGTATTGGCCTTCTGGAACGACCCATTCGTTAACACCGTTGCGAGGTTGATATGCTTGCACACGATCACGACGCAGTGGGTTAACTAAGATTTGGTGCTCTACGTCTCCTAGCTGTTCATTCAGCTGAATCAGAGGCACACCATCTTGAATAAATTGGCTCTCTTCAACGTTACTTAGTTTCACTGGTTCACAGCTACTTGTACCTTTCGCCTGGATACAGATCTCTTTACGACTGCTGTAACGAATAGTATCACCTGGCAAACCGACAACACGCTTGATGTAGTCAATGTTTGGCTGAGGCGGGTACTTAAATACGATTGAATCGCCACGTTCTGGCTTGCCTGTTTCTACCAATTGAGTGCGCCATACTGGGTCTTTTAAACCATACGCGTACTTCTCTACCAAGATGAAATCACCAACCAAAAGCGTTGGCATCATCGAGCCAGATGGGATTTGAAACGGTTCGTAGATGAACGAACGCAAGATCAAAACAAATGCAATTACCGGGAAAATGGACACACTGTTCTCAACCCACCAAGGCTGAGCCGTAACTTTTGCGCTGGTTTCAGCGTCTAGGCCATTCGTTTGTGCTTCCACATCAGCAAGCTTCTGCTGGCGCTTCTTCGCCCACACAAACTTTTCCAATGCCCATACAATGCCGGTCACTAGAGTTACGATCACTAAGATAAGCGAAAATGTATTAGCCATTGATATCCCTTAAATTTCATTTCTTTAAAAATAACGAAAGTGAAAGAGTATAACTCTTTCACTCTGCTTAATATTTCTAATTTTTATCAATCACACTGACTAGATGCTTAAAAGATTACGCAGGAAAAATCGCTTAGTTCGAGGCGCAAAGTGCAGTGACTAGTGGGCCTAATTACAAAACTTTGCAACAAAGAAATAAGCGATTTTAACCAGTAATATTTAGCAGTTAGTTAGTACGATTGATATTAGTCTTTGCCAACGTGAAGAATTGCTAAGAATGCTTCTTGAGGCAGCTCTACGTTACCGATCTGCTTCATACGCTTCTTACCTTCTTTCTGTTTCTTCAGAAGCTTCTTCTTACGACTCACGTCACCACCGTAACATTTCGCGATTACGTTCTTACGCAGTTGTTTAACTGTAGAACGAGCGATGATGTGGTTACCGATAGCCGCTTGAATCGCGATATCAAACATTTGACGAGGGATGAACTCTTTCATCTTCTCCACAAGCTGACGACCACGAGTTTGCGATTGATCTTTGTGTGTAATCATCGCAAGTGCATCAACCGTGTCACCGTTTAGAAGTACGTCTACACGAACCATGCTTGATGCTTCAAAGCGTTGGAAGTTGTAATCCAGTGATGCGTAACCACGAGACGTTGATTTCAGACGATCGAAGAAGTCCAGTACTACCTCAGCCATTGGAATATCGTATACAACCGCTACTTGGTTGCCGTGATAAATCATATCAACCTGAACACCACGCTTCTCAACACACAGTGTGATTACGTTACCTAGGTAGTCAGAAGGTACTAAGATATTACAGCGTGCAATCGGCTCGCGAATCTCGTTGATATCATTGATAGCAGGCAGCTTAGCTGGGCTATCAACATACAGTTGAGTGCCGTCTGTTTTTTCAACTTCGTATACTACGGTTGGCGCAGTTGTAATTAGGTCTAGATCGTATTCA
The DNA here is from genome assembly GCF_013114585.1 of Vibrio sp. 99K-1. Lineage (NCBI taxonomy): Bacteria > Pseudomonadati > Pseudomonadota > Gammaproteobacteria > Vibrionales > Vibrionaceae > Vibrio > Vibrio sp. 99K-1. The sequence continues at coordinate 45,644 of NZ_VTXF01000018.1, read as the reverse complement.
CGCTCTAGACGTTCTTGGATGATCTCCATGTGAAGCATACCCAAGAAACCACAACGGAAACCAAAACCAAGTGCTGCTGAGTTCTCTGGCTCGTAGAATAGAGAAGCATCGTTCAAGCTTAGTTTACCTAGCGCATCACGGAAGTTTTCGTAATCATCAGATGATACTGGGAACAGACCCGCGTATACCTGTGGTTTTACTTTTTTAAAGCCTGGTAGCGCTTTTTCACAGCCGTTTTTAGCCAGTGTTAGCGTATCACCAACCGGTGCACCTAGGATGTCTTTGATACCACAAACAACCCAACCTACTTCACCAGTATTTAGTTCAGTAGTATCTACCTGTTTCGGTGTGAAGATACCTAGACGGTCTACACCCCAAACTTGGCCTGTGCTCATTACTTTGATCTTGTCGTTCTTCTTCAGAGAACCGTTCTTGATACGAACAAGAGAAACAACACCAAGGTAGTTATCGAACCAAGAATCGATGATCAGCGCTTGCAGCGGCGCTTCAGGATCGCCTTCTGGAGCAGGAATTGCTGAAACAATGTTTTCTAGAACATCGTCAACACCGATACCTGTTTTCGCAGAACAGCGCGTTGCTTCCATCGCGTCGATACCTACGATCTCTTCGATCTCTTCAGATACGCGCTCTGGATCAGCTGCTGGAAGGTCAATCTTGTTGAGGATTGGCACTACTTCCAGATCCATTTCGATCGCTGTGTAACAGTTTGCTAGAGTCTGAGCTTCTACACCTTGACCAGCATCGACAACCAATAGTGCGCCTTCACAAGCCGCAAGAGAACGTGATACTTCGTATGCGAAGTCAACGTGTCCCGGAGTATCGATGAAGTTAAGTTGGTAAGTTTCACCATCTTTTGCGGTGTAGTTTAGTGTCACACTCTGAGATTTGATGGTGATGCCACGTTCACGCTCAAGATCCATCGAATCAAGGACTTGTGCAGCCATTTCACGATCGCTTAATCCTCCACAAACTTGGATTAGACGGTCAGATAGGGTCGACTTACCATGGTCGATGTGGGCGATAATCGAAAAGTTACGAATGTGCTTCATAATTTGGTGTGACAAACTCTTTAATTTAGGACGGTAAGAAAGCCGCAAAACTATTTAAAAATAGCTAACGGTGGCGGCATTTCAATCAAGTTGGCAGATTCTACCCAATTTAACAGCAAGACGCATCATAAATTAGACGAGCGGCTCACCTAGGATTCGAATCAATACGACTTCTTGCTTGGATTTGTCTTCCATCGGTTTAGCGAGTCGCTTCGCTAAAGCAATACCACCAGCTGTAAATAGGGCTGCGCTCAGTATAACAACCCCCTCGCCCCCTTGAAGTAAGGGTTGTAACAAGAGTTGTCCAATGCCAGCACCAATCATCAACATGAAAAGTGGGATGAGATAAACAATAGCTGCAGACTGAAGTAGGCTTTTTTCAGGAAAGCCGATTTCTACAATCTGACCCGCTTTCACAAGGCTTTTGGTTTTTAATTGCCAAAACAAGGATTTGTTGCCAACCGCTTTGGTGACAATACCAGTGCCGCAGCTTTTTTGTGAAGAGCAGCTGCTGCAACTGGTTTGTTGTTCGCAGCTCAGTTGAACAAAGTATTGCTTACCTTTTTGTTCAACTGAGCTAACGGTAGCCAGCGCGGTCATCATTGCGCTGATACCTGATTATTGAAAGTCACAGATTGAGCGATACGCTTAGCTGTCGCTGGCGGGATATCACCCACGACAGATACCTCTCTATCGCCAATCACTAAGCTGTGCAAGGTTCTGCGTCCTTGACGTACCAACTGGCCTTTCAATGAGTGTTCGTCTTTGTCGGCGATGTATACCGAAAAGCTAAATAGTCCATCGCTGAAAAGCTGACTCTCGACCATTTTATCGGTCGCAGCCATTTGGTAACGGCTCAATTCTTTTGACTTAAACCCTTCTGGCACCCATGAAGCTTGCCAGTCGGTCTCACTCACCAAACCTTCAGGTAATGATAAAACCTTCGGCAGTTGCGCTTGGTTTAAGCCGCCCATAGCTTCAGCGATTTTATCGTTCACGACATAAGAGATAGTTCGGTACTGTTCCAGTATTTCACCGTCACGGTCTAATAGGTCGGCACGTAAAGGAAGACTGGTTTTCTCGTCTACCCAAACCACGTAAGAGTAACGAAGGCCATCTTTTGGCACTACGCGTAACACTTGAGTAGTGCTGCCCGCTTCACGAGAACGACCAACTTTTACAAAGTCGTAGTACTGATTCAGGGATTCGATATCTCGATTGATCATCGGAATAACAGGAGCAACCATGCTGCCTGACTGGATCGTAAACGGCTCTGTACCCGGTTCGATGTAGCTCACTTCATTACCGCGACGAATCACTTCACGAACAGGGCCACTCAGGTAAACAAGGTGTGCGAGTTGCTGGTCGTCGTTAACCGCATGGCGATAAACAAGAGGTTCAATACTGCTCTTCTTGATCAGTATGTAAGAGAGTTCGTAATTTAGATGCTGACTGGCCTCGTTCATTTGATGCAACAACGCCTTTGCAGTTGTTTCCTCTGCAAAGGCTGTTGGAGACATCAAGCTGAACAGTGTCAGTGCACTGACCAGGATTTTCTTCATTCAATGTCCGATTCTAGATGAGCATCTTCCATAGGCGACGCATCACTGTTTAATCTTAGCTGTAGCTCATAATCTTCTAGCATTGCATGAACGCGTTTGCGCTGCTCTTGCAAGTTTGCTTCAGAAGCCGGTCTCTCTACAGAGTCACGCGTTAAGCTCACTGGCTCAGCCGATCCTGCAAATGGAATCGTCTGAAGTACAGGTAACTGTTCTGGTGCCGCTGGGTCGCTGCCACCATATTGTTGAACACCTAATACAACTGCTAATGAAACACACGCTGCCACAGCAACTTGTCCAAACTGTTGTAACCACGCAGGAAGCTGACGCTTCGCTTGCTGAGGCTTTGGTTGCTCTTCAATTGGAGCAACAGTAGGTTCAACATTCACTTGGTGCAGGTTTGGCATTGCACTGTGTGCAGGCTCATCTTCAAGCGCTGCTGCCACACTATCAGCAATGTTCCAATTTTTAGTTTCTGGCGCATCCCCACGCATAACGTCACCAATTAAGTGGTAACTCTGCCAGGTATTCATGCTTTCTTGATCAGATTCTAGGTCTACAATGAGAGCTTTATCGATCGTTTCACCATCCATGAGTGCCGAAAGCTTTTCTTTATCAGCCATTATTTTCACCATAATTATTACAAGTTCTAGCGTTGTAAAAGAGGTTTAATTTTCTTTTCCACCGCTTCACGAGCTCGGAAAATACGCGAACGTACGGTTCCTACAGGGCAATCCATTACTTCTGCAATCTCTTCGTAGCTCAAACCTTCAAGCTCACGCAGCGTCATTGCAGTTTTTAAGTCTTCTGGTAGCGCTTCAATCGCACCAAAAACAACTTGTTTCAATTCTTTTGACAGCGTTAAGTTCTCAGGGTTCGATATTTCTTTTAACGCGCTGCCTGTTTCGTAATATTCAGCATCTTCTGCATCTACATCCGTTGCGGGAGGCCTACGGCTCTGGGCAACGATATGATTCTTAGCGGTGTTCACGGCAATTCGGTACAACCATGTATAGAAGGCACTCTCGCCACGAAAATTAGGTATCGCGCGGTAAGCTTTAATAAAAGCTTCTTGTGCTACATCAGGTACATCACCGGAATTATTCACGTATCGAGAGATAAGATTACAAACTTTGTTTTGATACTTAACCACTAGTAAGTTAAATGCTTGCTTATCTCCACTCTGAACTCGCTCAATCAACACTTGATCGGTTAGCTGCTCGTTCATTCGAGCGGGTACTCCTATTGTTATAACCCTCACCTTCACAGATATGGGTACTAATTATGCGAAATGTAGTATTGACACCACCGTCTACAAGAGCACTATTGTGACTAAGCCAAATACCGAAAGTTCCAACTTTCTTAAAATTATTTGCCATTATTGTTTCACAATGTGATGTAATAAAAATAGCTATCCCTATCAATTTGGGGAAACTTGAGCAAAAGCAATGGTATTGAGCAATTAAATATTTCTAGATAGCTGTCTATATCTTGATTTTGCATAGCGTTTTAGGACGACTCTGGGGAGATTATAACAGTCTTACCGCAACTCCTAAAACAAGACAAAGTCAATTGAGAGTGGACAACTCGACTATAGCCCGGGATTTAATAAGTTTTATGAACGCAAACCGTGAACATCAGTGTGATGTATTAGTGGTAGGAAGTGGTGCGGCAGGCTTGTCATTAGCCTTACGCGTAGCAGAACATGCAAAAGTAATTGTATTAAGCAAAGGACCACGCAGCGAAGGATCGACGTATTACGCACAAGGCGGTATCGCTGCGGTGTTCGATGAGTCCGACAGTATTGAGTCTCACGTTGAAGATACTCAAATTGCCGGGGCTGGGTTATGTGAAGAAGATACAGTTCAATTCATTGCTGAGAATGCTAAAGAGTGTGTGCAATGGCTGATTGATGGCGGTGTTCCATTTGATAAAGATGAGAACAGCACTGATGGTCAACCTAAGTACCACCTAACTCGTGAAGGTGGACACAGCCACCGCAGAATCCTGCACGCTGCCGATGCAACCGGCATGGCAATGCAAACTTCACTGCAAGATAACGTCAAGAATCACCCGAACATCGAGATCTTCGAGCGCCACAACGCGCTTGACTTGATCACTGAAGATAAAATTGGTGGTTCGAAAGACAAGGTTATCGGTGCCTACATCTGGAACCGTAACCAAGAACACGTAGAAACCGTACGCGCTAAATTTGTTGTACTTGCTACTGGCGGCGCATCAAAAGTATACCAATACACCTCTAACCCAGATGTATCTTCTGGTGATGGCATTGCTATCGCTTGGCGTGCAGGTTGTCGTGTAGCAAACCTAGAGTTCAACCAATTCCACCCAACCTGCTTGTTCCACCCAGAAGCGCGCAACTTCCTACTAACGGAAGCGCTACGTGGCGAAGGCGCATACCTGCGTCGCCCGGATGGTACACGCTTCATGAAGGACTTCGATGAGCGTGGTGAATTGGCGCCTCGTGATGTGGTTGCTCGCGCGATCGACTTCGAAATGAAGCGATTAGGTGCAGACTGCATGTACGTCGACATCAGCCACAAACCTGAAGAGTTCATCACCGCGCACTTCCCAATGATCCACACTCGCTTGATGGACTTGGGTATCGATATGACTAAAGAGCCGATCCCGATTGTTCCTGCTGCGCACTACACCTGTGGTGGTGTAATGGTCAATAAAGATGGTCAAACGGATCTGCAAAACCTCTACGCGATTGGTGAGGTTAGCTACACTGGCCTGCACGGTGCGAACCGTATGGCATCAAACTCACTACTAGAATGTGTGGTTTACGCGTGGTCAGCAGCAAAACACATCGTTGAGAACATTGAACAGTCTCAGTTGTGTGCTGAACTTCCAGCATGGGATGAAAGCCAAGTCACTAACAGTGATGAAGAAGTTATTATCCAGCACAACTGGCATGAACTTCGTCTATTCATGTGGGATTACATGGGTATCGTACGTACAGACAAACGTCTTGAGCGCGCAATGCGTCGTATTCAGATGTTGCAGCAAGAGACTCACGAGTATTACAGCAACTTTAAGGTGTCGAACAACCTTCTAGAACTGCGTAACCTACTTCAAGTCGCTGAGCTAATGGTTCGCTGTGCAATGCAACGTAAAGAGAGTCGCGGCCTGCACTATACATTGGATTACCCAGAGCTTGCTGAAGACAGTGGCCCAACGATTCTGACACCAGAGAAACGTCAATCGTAATCTGGCGCATTCGCCAACAATGAAAAGCAATCAAATGAAAGGGAGCCTAGTGCTCCCTTTTCTTTTATCTCACGGCTAATCGATTACTTTAGCTGAGCGAACGCATTCGTTGTAAGTTCGCCAAAAAGTGCCGATATTCTTGATCTTGGCAACTGTCTCGCCATAGCAGTATCGAGTGACCGCATTCAAATCGTAATTTTATAAAGAATTGCGCCCAAATCTGGTCGACGGACTTTAACTTGTAAAGCTGATCATTAAGCCGCACCTCACCATCACCCTTATAATCAAAACGCCCTTGAGCGCTGGTGATAAGCATATGATTGGCACGAAACAGATTGAAGGATAAATAAAGACAATAAAGGCTGACAGCCAATGGAATAGAAGAGACAACGATGAAAAACAAAAGGCACCCGAAAACAGTGCCTTTTGTTAATAATGCGAAATGCGAAGGGTTAAGCTGGAGCTTAACGAACCTTGCTGAGGTTGTGTGCGACAATTTTATCAACCATTGATGCATGACCTAGGTTTTCACTGCGGCCGTGGCCCATCACCCAAGTAAACAAGTCTGGATCATCACACTCTAGTAAAGAAACAAACTCGCGCTGTTCCTGCTCTTGCAATGAATCAAAACACTCTTCGAAAAATGGCATGATGACTACATCAAGTTCTAACATGCCGCGACGGCAACCCCATTTAATTCGTGCTTTCTGCTCTGCAGTGTACATTGGCTATCCTCACCTATAATTTTTCTTTCTTAGAGTGTAACAAGTCATACGCTCTGCAACTACTATGTGGGTCACAGTCCCTATCTCAGCTCACAAAAAAACCTAGGCTGACAAAGAAACAGAACAGGATTAACATAGAGCCAAATAAAATTCTTAGGAAAGATAAAATGGATTGGAAAAACACCTTTCAGCCGCACGCTCATACGCAAAATGATTCGCTTCCAGAACTGATGATGACACATGTGTCAGACTGGAGTGCAATTACCATGGTAGGCGATGACAAAAAATCGTACCTACAAGGTCAAGTAACGTGCGACGTCGTGACTCTTCCTAATGATGAATCCACATTAGGCGCCCACTGTGATGCAAAAGGAAAGGTATGGAGTATCTTCCGCCTATTCCACCACAACGGTGGTTATGCGCTTATGCAGCCTAAGTCTGCGATTGAAGTTGAGCTCGTAGAAATCAAAAAATACGCGGTCTTCTCTAAAGTCGATATTGAGCAAACCAACGATGTGATTATCGGTGTGATGGGCGCAGCTGCGGATCAATACATCGACTCAATTTCAGAGAGCCAAGGTAAAGTTCGTGCGATTTCAGGCGGTACAGCTGTTCAAGTCGCAGAAAACCGCTGGGCTCTGCTTGTAACAGAACAAGCTGCAGAAGCTTTGGTCACTAGCAGTTCTGCGGAGAAAGTCTCAGAGGCGCTATGGCAGTATCATGAAATTATCGATGCTCAGCCTCACCTAACCAATGCAGAACAAAATGAGCACATCCCTCAGGCACTTAACCTGCAAGCGATTGGTGGCATTAGCTTCACCAAGGGCTGTTACACGGGGCAAGAAACAGTAGCTCGCGCTAAGTACCGTGGCATGAACAAACGTGAAATGCGCATTGTTTCTGGTTCGACTGCGGAAGTGCTAACACTAGAGAACCCTATTGAGCTAGAGCGTAGCGTGGGTGAAAACTGGCGTGGTGCAGGTCGACTGATCAACGTATATCAATTTGCTGACAACCAAGCGATTGGTCTAATGGTTCTGCCGAATAACCTGGATGACGATGTTCAACTGCGTTTGACAGCACAACCTGATCAAATCTGGAATATCCTGCCACTGCCTTACAGTGTTGACGACGAGTAATTACGTGAAAACAGTGATTACACAATGGCTCGATCAGCAGCAGGTAAACTATCGCCTGCTGCTGCAAAGCAAGCCAACCACCAGCATCGAAGAAACCGCACAAGAGCGAGGCATCGCCCCCTCTCAAATGGTGAAATGCATTCTACTCAAAGACATGGGCAATCAATACGCCTTAGCCTGTACGGCTGGTGATCGCTCGGTCGACCCAAAGAAAGTGCGCTCAATTTTAAATTGCCGCCGAATGACTTGTGTTCCGCTAAGCGATGTAGAGTCCATCACTGGTTTTAAGATAGGTTGTGTTGGCCCTCTTGCATTAAAGAGGCACATGCCGATCATCTTTGATCCTTCGATTCAAAACAATTCGACGGTGACCATCAGCTCTGGGGATCGAATGGCAGGTATTGCTCTGGATCCCGATGATCTCATAGCCCTATGCGCGCCTATCATTACAGAGATCAGCCGATGATCAGATCAAAGCAGTAACTGATCGCAAAGTCACATCCCAGTTTTCACTAGATACATATTTATTGTGAAGTTCGTCATAAGATAAATAGATTAAAGTTAAATATTTAATCAAAATTAAAGCATAAGTAGTCAAAAGTAAAAAACTGCGTTACTGTGGATTTACTGACTAGCCCCTAGGCAAATCAGTACAAGTGAATCCACTGAGTAACATCAGTATCCACTTTTGTGTAATGCATCTGTGACTATTCGCCCGTTTTAGACGGGCTTTTTTTTGTCTTAATTTTACAATTTGATTACACAAACAAAAAAATCCCGCCTATTCTTATACTTGTCACATTAACACTGCTTAATACCGAACAGGAAAGTTCACGGCAGTTCACTACTCAGTATTATTTTGGGGAGGAGCTCACGTAAAAATAGATATTTACTGTAGAAAGTGCTTAGAACAGCACAAATATCTAATTAACGTCAACGCTACTGCATATTACTCCATGCTTATCACAATTATTTTTCCGGAGTTTTTCTATAATGTGCAGGCTAGGTAAATATAAGGATAATTAAGAATGAGACTGTTTAAGCGCTATACACCGAGTATGATTGCTAAACATGTAAGTCGACTTTTCAAAGGACGAATCTACATTTACGGCGTAGGGAAATTTGAGTTTGATAACGGCAAGTTAGTACTGCCAGATCGAGCAGAGCAACGCCACTTTCAAACAGTGAAAGAAATAAATAGTGAAATTATGAAGCTGCGCTGTGCTTACGCATAATCTGATTATCTAGAAGATTCCAAACAAAAAGGGTTGGCTTATTGCCAACCCTTTTTTCGCATTAATGACTCTACGAATCATAGGTACATTCAGGCGTTATCGATGAATCACAGGGCGCTTTGCCAGATCAGGAAGATTACCCGCAAGACCCAGAGCTCGCTTCATAATTTCATCTTTTGCACCAGGCAACTGACCCGCAAGCTTCATACCTATGCCACGAATCAGCTTCTTAGCTGGGTTATCGCCTTCAAACAGATCTTTAAAGCCCTGCATCGAAGCAATCATCTTCGCCGCTTCTGCTTTTCTCCAGCGCTCATAACCACGTAAGTTACGCTTGGTACCAATGTCTTCACCTGCTGCCCAAAGCTTTAATAGCTCTTGTGCTAGGCTGGCTGCATCTAACAAACCAAGGTTAACGCCCTGCCCTGCAAGCGGGTGAATGGTATGCGCTGCATCACCCACCAAAGCTACGCGTTCTACTGCGAAGTCACGCGCATATCGCATGCGTAATGGGAAAGCAAAACGCTCACCAACCACTTCACATAAGCCAAGCTTTGCATCGAACTCAGCTGTTAACTGCTTATTGAATTCAGCATCCGACATTGATACGAGGTTCTCGGCACGATTAGGCTCAGTAGACCAAACAATCGAGCTCATGTTGCTCGGTTGCATTGGTAAGAATGCCAACGGACCCTGTGGCGTAAATATTTGACGAGCCACACTATGATGCGGTTCTGCGGTTTTAACATTAGCAACAATTGCACTGTGTCCATAATCCCAATGCGTGAGCGGAATATCTTGCTGCTTGCGAACCCAAGAGTTAGCTCCATCCGCACCCACAACGAGTTTAGCCGTTAGTGCTTGACCGTTATCTAAAGTCAGCCATGCTTCACTTTCACCAATTGCCATTGTTTTGCACGTTGCAGGCATGTACAGGCTCACATTGTCTTGCTTCTTCACTTGCTCAAGCAAGGCTAATTGAATCACACGGTTCTCAACAATATGACCGAGGTTCGGTTGCGCTAAACGCGTTGAATCAAATTCAATACGTGCGAAGCTATCTTGTTCCCATACTTCCATCGCTTGATAAGGGGCTGCACGTCTTTGCTCAATTCCCTGCCACGCACCTAGATTACGCAAAATCACTTCACTAGAACGGCTCAATGCAGAAACTCGTACGTCTGGCAGTTCATTCAGCCCTTCACTAGGCGCTCTGCCTTCAATCACAGCGATTCTCAGGTCGCTGTCTTTTAAAGCAGCCGCAAGTGCAAGCCCAACCATGCCTCCACCAACAATCGCGATATCAACACTTTGCATCATTATTTATCTACCTTATCTTTCTACTAGGCCAAGCGTATGACGCAAAAGTGGACCTTTAAGTGGTGGAAGGTTATCCATAACAGCTAACCCAAGGTTGCGCCCGAGACGAGCGGTTAAAAAATCATTTGAGAATAGGTGTACAAGGCTCGATGTCAGTGTAATCGTCGCCCCTCTGTCCTGTTCTCTACGTTTTCTAAAGTTAACAAGACCAGTGTATCGGCCAACATCATCCAACTGAGTACACAACTCTTCGGCTAAAGAAGCCACATCACGAATACCAAGGTTAAAACCCTGACCCGCGATCGGGTGAAGAGTTTGAGCGGCATTGCCGACAATCGCAAATCGATGAGAGATATTTTGTTGTCGGTGACGAAGAATCAGAGGATAGCTCGCACGCTTGCCCACCTTCTCTAAACGGCCTAGTCGCCAACCAAAGTCGATCTGCAACTGTTCAAGGAACTGGCTGTCGTTTAAAGTCATGACTTTATCAGCTTGTTCTGGCGGTAAGCACCAAACTAGCGATAGGCGGTTGTCCGTCATCGGTAATAAAGCAACTGGCCCATGATGAGTAAAACGCTCAAAAGCGCGACCTTGATGCGGCTCGCTCGCCACAATATTGGCAATGACAGCCACTTGCTCAAAGTCATGCTCGCTCAACGAAATATTCAGTTGTTGGCAGCAGGTAGAGATCGCTCCGTCAGCTGCAACCAACAACCTAGTAGTAATAGTTTGCCCGCTGTTAAGGTCAATGGTCGTCAGTAAATCACTGCGCTCAATTTTCGCTACTGAGTCAGGGCACAGCATCGTAATTGCCTCTTCTGACTCCAGCTTTTGCTGATAGATTCGACCGACATCCGCCAACTCGACCACATAACCAAGCGCATCAACCGCAAGATCTTCGCTGTAAATATCGGTCATCCCTGCATGCCCACGATCCGAGACATGAATATCTTTAATCGGGGTAGCGACAGGAGCGATCGATTGCCACAACTGCAATGAATCGAGGATCTGTACTGTGCCGTAAGACAAAGCAATAGAACGAGAATCAAACCCAGGATGAGCTTGATGATCAACCTGATAAGGTTCCACTACCGCAATCGACAGCGAACCTTGGCTTAGGTGATTCAAAGCCAGAGCTAAAGTCGCCCCTGCCATCGCACCACCAGCAATTACAACATCATACTGAGCCATCATAACCTCAAACTGGCAAACGATTAGTGAATGGTTGGAGCTACATCTTCAGATGGGCGTGCACCAAACTCAGCATGAATGGTTAATGCACAGGCTTTTACGTGCTCAATAACGTGCTCTAGAAGTTGCGCTTGCTCTTCTAGGTCATCATCTTCATCAATACCTAGCTTTGCCATCTCTTCAAGATCAGCCAGAGCTTCTTTAGTGCCTTCCGACGCCTTATTTAACTGAGCGCCAACTAGTCCTAAACCAGAGATGAAGTGGTTGATCCAATCAGACACACCGTCAGCTAAATCAAACAGGCTCGCACTTGCGTCTTCATCAGGCAGTAGCATAGACAATTCCATGCCTGAACCCGTAATCTCACTAGTGGTTACTTTCAATGTCGCTTCCGCTAACGTTAATGCGCGATCCGGCCAACCCATACCTTCGTTGGTGTAATCAAAGATCAGTGGCTGCCAGCTCTTATCTGCTAGGCTTAAGCCTCCGCTTAACATACCCGTCAATAAACCATGCATCTCAGCAGGGGTTACGGCTAGACTTGCCGATTGAAGTTCAGTCGCAACCGTTAGGTAATCAGGTAAAGTAGTTTCGCTCATCAGATAGCTCGCTCAGTTATTCTTTATATCGATAGTATAATCGTACCACTTCACCCCAATTCTGGTAAGCATCGATCCCTAGCAATTAAAGAATGACTGACTACCAATTGTTCAATTTGCTGAATTACTGTGTGCTCAAGCTCTCATTTACAAACAGTCACTCTGAAAAGCTTGAATCTTAATAGCGGTTTACCTATAGTTTCTCCCTCAGAGGAGATTGCTTCCTCATCGGTACTTGCACTTTTTGTTTCAAGAAAATAACGAAGAGCAACAGCCTTAAAATAGCGCGTTAAAGAGTTCATCCATCATGAGTAATCAAGCGGTAGACGTTGAAATATTAGGAAAACTGACTCGAGTGAATTGTCCACCAGGGCAAGAAGAGTCATTGATTGCAGCGGCGGCCGATCTTGATAATCGATTGAAAGAGATGGCTGAACGTACTAAGGTAACCAATGAAGTGAAGCTGCTGACTATCGCAGCTCTGAACATTTGCTATGAATTACAAACTAAGAAATTTGAAGCAAATGACGAACAAAACGCACTGACCGAGCGAATGGAACAGCTCACAACATCACTTTCAGATGTTCTCAGTAAGGTTAAGCACGGACAGCAATAGCGTACACAAAATTTACCCTGGAGTGTTTGTCAGAGGATTCACGTCCCCGAGCCGATAAGCAATCCCTAAGGGTTAGTACTTGAGTGCTATTGAGCATGCTCGGCCCGACCGAGAAGCCTACGGTAATCATTGCTGATCCGCCTTGAACTCGCTGGTTCAAGGGCCATCTATTCTCAACGGCACTTTGGGGTATCCCTTCTTATGAAGACGCTCACACGCAGCGAATTTCGCAAACAGATCCGCATTAAACGCAACTCCCTATCTAACGAACAACAAGCTCAATCCGGTTTAGACTTAGTTAAGCAGTGCGCTCAACTCGATGACATTCGGTCTGCTCAACATATCGCACTTTATATCTCGATCGATGGTGAACTTGATACCCAACCTTTAATCGAGTGGTTATGGTCGCAAGGTAAGCAAACTTATTTACCTGTATTACACCCGTTCTCTGACGGACACCTGTTGTTTCTGCACTACTCTCAAACCACACCCACTGTTTTAAATAAGTACGGCATTGTAGAACCCCAGCTTAATCAAACGTTGGTGAAACCTTGTCAGCAACTCGACCTCATCCTGACGCCCCTTGTCGGCTTTGACTCTCATGGTCACCGCTTAGGTATGGGCGGCGGATATTACGATCGCACCCTAGCGAAGTGGTTTGCGACCGGCGAAGGTGCAACTCCAATTGGTTTGGCTCACGATTGCCAACATGTCGATACTCTACCGATTGAGGAATGGGACATTCCCTTACCTAAAATCGTGACTCCGAGTAAAACTTGGCAATGGGAAAGTAACCATTAAAGCGCTATAATCCCGCCGCAAACGTTAACCTTGATATACAAACGTTAACTTCAATACGCAAACGACTAATTCAAAGCGCAAGATCTTATTCAGGAGAATGGCATGACTCAAGATGAAATGAAAAAAGCAGCTGGTTGGGCAGCACTTAAATATGTTGAAGAAGGCAGCATTGTAGGTGTTGGTACTGGCTCTACAGTAAATCACTTCATCGACGCACTGGGCACAATGAAAGACAAAATCAAAGGTGCAGTTTCAAGCTCTGTTGCTTCAACGCAACGCCTAGAAAAGCTAGAGATCAAAGTGTATGAGTGTAATGATGTTGCTAAGCTAGACATCTATGTTGATGGCGCAGACGAGATCAACCCAACTCGCGATATGATCAAGGGCGGCGGTGCAGCTCTAACTCGTGAAAAAATCGTAGCGGCTATCTCTGATAAATTTGTATGTATTGTTGATGGCACGAAAGCTGTTGATGTACTGGGTAAATTCCCTCTACCGGTAGAAGTTATCCCAATGGCGCGTTCATACGTTGCGCGTGAGCTAGTTAAGCTTGGTGGTGACCCGGTTTACCGTGAAGGTTGTACAACGGATAACGGCAACGTGATCCTAGATGTTTACGGCATGGCGATTGAAAACCCGAAACAGCTAGAAGACATCATCAATGGTATTGCTGGTGTGGTAACGGTTGGCCTATTCGCACACCGTGGTGCAGATGTGGTTATCACAGGTACCCCTGAAGGTGCAAAAATCGAAGAATAAATAATAGAAGATTGAGTTTTTCTGTTACTTCATTACATACGGTGCCCAAGGGCGCCGTTTTTTTTGCTTTGCACCTGTAAAATTATGTCTTATTCCGTAATTTTCTTACCCAAAACATTTTTTTTTTGTTACTTTATTGTTCAGAAGACGCACAGGGAAAACGTTTGTCTCCTAACAAAGTGGTGAGTTTGTTCCCCTTTCAGCCATTTTGTAGCACGTGCGCCGCATTTGCCCAACCTTTCCATTTTAAGGACGAGAACAATGGCCAAAGTTTCACTGGAAAAAGAAAAAATAAAAATTCTACTTCTAGAAGGTCTTCACCCTTCTTCAGTAGAAGTACTTCAAGCCGCTGGTTACACAAATATTGAGTACCACAAAGGCTCACTACCTGAAGATGAACTACTTGAAGCAGTTAAAGATGCTCACTTCATCGGTATTCGTTCTCGCACAAACCTTTCCCAAGAAGTGATTGATGCTGCTGAAAAATTGGTTGCTATCGGTTGTTTCTGTATCGGTACTAACCAAGTAAACCTTGAAGCGGCTGCAAAACGTGGCGTACCTGTCTTCAACGCACCATTCTCAAATACGCGAAGCGTTGCGGAACTGGTTCTTGGTCAGGTTCTACTACTACTGCGTGGCATCCCAGAAAAGAACGCTCTTGCGCACCGTGGCATCTGGAAAAAGAGTGCAGACAACTCTTACGAAGCTCGTGGTAAGCGTTTAGGTATTATCGGTTACGGTCACATTGGTACTCAGCTTGGTATTATTGCAGAAAACCTTGGTATGCGTGTTTACTTCTACGATATTGAAAACAAGCTGTCTTTGGGTAACGCAACGCAAGTTCACACCATGACAGAACTGTTGAACAAGTGTGATGTGATCTCTTTGCACGTTCCAGAAACTAACGAAACCAAGAACATGATGGGTAAAGAAGAGTTCGAGCGTATGAAGCCAGGCTCTATCTTTATCAATGCAGCGCGTGGCACTGTAGTCGATATTCCTGCTCTGTGTGGTGCTCTAGATTCTGGCCACCTTGCTGGTGCAGCTATCGATGTATTCCCAACCGAACCAAAAACCAATGCTGACCCATTTGAGTCTCCATTGATGCAGTTCGATAACGTGATTCTTACACCTCACGTAGGTGGTTCTACTCAAGAAGCGCAAGAGAACATCGGCGTTGAAGTGGCTGGCAAGCTAGCGAAATACTCTGATAACGGCTCTACTCTATCAAGTGTTAACTTCCCAGAGGTATCATTGCCACTACATACAGGCACGTCTCGTTTACTGCACATTCACGAAAACCGCCCTGGTATCCTAACTCAGATCAACACCATCTTCGCTGAAGAAGGCATCAACATCGCGGGTCAGTACCTACAGACTGCGGCTGATATGGGTTATGTAGTTATCGATGTAGAAGCGGACCGTTCAGAAGAAGCGTTGCTTAAACTGAAAGAGATCGAAGGCACCATCCGTGCTCGTCTACTTCACTAATCATCGAACTCGATATTAGAAAAACAAAAAGGCTCTCATTACGAGGGCCTTTTTAGTATTTGGCCTATGGTAGGCAATTAGATCATGATGATCTAATTACTCTTCAAGCCGATAGATCACATTGACACGATCACGAATAGTGATCGTTGAGTCTTCATAAGAGTTAGATTCTGTTCTCGCATCCATTGCCATAGAACGCATTAATACCGGCTGAGAAGACTGTGCGTTGTAATCCACACGCCAAACGTCACCAAGCTCACGCTCAAAACCCGTCGCTAATGATTTCGCTTTCGCTCTTGCGTCTTTGATGGCTTCTAAACGCGCTTGTTCTTGGTATTTCGCCTGGTCACGCACTTGCAATTGGATGTTATCGATCTGGTTAATCCCTTGAGCAATAGCAATATCCATATACTCATTGAGATTCGATAACTCTTTTACTTCGACCGTCACATTACGTGAAGCTCGGTAACCGACTAACTCTGGCTTGCCGTCTTTTGGATAGTGATACTGAGGTGCTAGGTATAGGTTAGAGCTGTGTACACTCGCCTCATCAACACCGGCTTGGTGCAGCTTGTTAAGAAAACCGGTTACCACTTTATCAACGGTGATTTTAGCTTGTTCTGCCGTCATCGTTGACTCTACAACTCTGACCGAAAACGTCGCCATATCAGGCGTCGCGATTACTTCTCCATAACCGGTGGTAGAAATATGCGGAAAAGATGGCGAGTTAGCCAATGCAGAAAAGCTCACAGCGCTCAACGCAGCAGTAAGGGCAAGAGAGGTTGCTAACATCTTTGGTACAAACTTCATGGGGGGGAGACCTATGCTAAACAAATGTCTTTTCATCATAGAGTAATTTGTCGCTTATCCAATCCAGACGCCACACTTCTAACAGAACTTTGACGCTGAAAAAACCGCCAACTTACTGTGGTAGATGTTCGTGAGCAAAACTCAAGATCGCTTGCGAGATCTCTTTAAGTACCCCACTTTCAAGCTGCCAATGGTGCCAATAAATCCGATAAGACAATAAAAAACCGGGGGTAATATCAATCAACGAACCCGACTCTAGCTCCTCGATGATCTGTAACCTCGGAATCAAACAGTAGGCAACACCCGACAATGCCAAACGTACAAATGCTTCTGAGCTACCGACCGTGTGATTGATCACACTGTCTCTAGGCACATTAAAATGATCATGCAAAAACTTCTTATGTAGGTCGTCATATTGATCATAAGACACTGCAGGGGCTTTTCTCAATGTGGTGTAATTAACCCCTTCAGAAAAATAACGTTGATGAAAGTCAGGACTCGCCACACACACATAATCCATGCGACCAAGGTAGTCGGCACTACAACCAGGAATAGCTTGAGACTCCAAACTAATAGCACCTGCCACTTCACCACTTTTGATTTTCTCTATGGTTCTCGATTCGCCATGAATAGCAAGATTCAATTCCACTTGGCGGGACTTCATCACACCCGACAAAGCAGGCAGTAACCAAGTGGCTAAGCTATCCGCGTTGGTCGCAATGGATATTGATAAGGGCTGATTACCATCTTCATTCATGAGTTCGGGAACCAGTTCATGCTCCAGCAAACGGACTCGACGATATAACCCTAGTAACTTTTTACCGGCCGGGGTTGGTCTGGGTGGGTTTTCCCTTACCAATGCAGGTTGAGCGAGCCACTTTTCTAGCTGTTTAATGCGCTGCGACACTGCTGATTGGGAGATATATAACTGCTCTGCCGCCCTTTCAAAACTGCGTTGTTTAACCACGGAATCCAGCGCTTCTATCCATTTATAATCCAAACCACGCATCACTTTGCTCCCTTTTTACTCAAGCCTCACTCTACATTAGCAACTCTAATAATGGATTAAAATCATTAATTATACTTATCACAAGGAGCGGAGTATCTTCCCCTTATCACCAGTATGTGTCGTTAATTAAATGGGAGGTTAAAATGAGTTTTTGGGTTTTATTACAAGGTTTTGGTCTAGGGGCAAGCATGATTATCCCTATTGGCGCACAAAATGCGTACGTCCTAAATCAAGGGATAAAGCGCAATCACCATTTAACCACAGCAACGATTTGTAGCTTACTCGACACCCTATTTATCTCGTTAGGCATCTTTGGTGGTGGCGCTATCTTGTCGCAAAATGAAGTCCTGCTCACTTCAGTGACACTAGGTGGTATCGCTTTCCTAACTGTCTATGGTTTGTTGTCGCTGCGTAGTGCTTTTAAAGCGCCTTCAGACAAGGAATCAAAAGGAGAGATACTGGCTCGTGGTAAACGCACAGTCATTCTTGGGGCCTTGGCTGTAACTGTGTTAAACCCACACCTCTATTTGGATACCGTTGTGATTCTTGGTTCGATTGGCGGACAGTTTGAAGGTAACGACAGAATTGCTTTTGCTATGGGAACCATCTTGGCTTCGTTCGTTTGGTTTTACTCGCTATCACTGGGAGCAGCAAAACTTGGTCCAACACTGTCTAAACCAAATGTTAAGAAAGGCATCGACATCGCCGTTGCAACCATGATGTTTGCTATCGCAACGGTACTCGCCAATGGACTTATTGAGCAGTATTGGTAGAAGTCGTTTGAAAATATTGCTCCAAGAAAAAAGGCGGATAACTTAGGTTATCCGCCTTTTTTTGTTCAACGTGTCGAAGCTTTATTAGCCCTCAACTTTGTTCATGTGAACATCCATTTGTGGGAATGGGATTTCGATACCTTCTTTATCCAAGCCTTCTTTGATTGCTTGCATTAGGTCGAAGTAAACATTCCAGTACTCAGCAGTGCTAACCCATGGGCGAACCACGAAGTTAACTGAAGAGTCAGCTAGCGTGTGAACACCAACTTGAACACCAGGTTCTTTCAATACACGCTCGTCAGATTCACATATCTGAGTCAAAAGCTCTTTGGTCTTTTGTAGATCTGCACCGTAAGAAACACCGATCATTAGGTCGATACGACGTGTCGCATGACGAGAGTAGTTAGTGATTGGGCTACCGATAACGCTTCCGTTTGGTACTACAACCATTTTGTTATCAGGCGTTGTTAGAACCGTTTGGAAGATTTGAATCGAATCAACTGAACCTGCAACACCGCCAATTTCTACGTAATCACCAGATTTAAATGGACGGAATGCAACAATCAGTACACCTGCAGCGAAGTTCGATAGTGAGCCTTGAAGAGCAAGACCAACCGCTAGACCAGCCGCACCAATTACCGCAACAACAGATGCAGTTTGAACACCAAGGCGACCAAGAGCTGCAATTAGAACGATAACAAACAACAAGTAACGAACTAAACCATGGATGAACTCAACAACCGCTCGGTCCATCTTCTTCTTCTGAAGAACCTTAGCTACGCTGTTCGCTACAGCCTTTACGATTAGGTTACCAATAAACAGAATAACCAGTGCAGATATAATGTTTACACCGTACTGAATAAACAAATCTGAGTTATTCGTTAACCACTGTTCTGCGTTTGAAAGACCATCCACAAGCGGGGTCTCAATCGTTGTAGAACTCTCAGCCATAATGTGCATCCTCTATGTAATATGCTATGAGCTAAACTGCCTTAAACCAAGCCTTACTATTTAACCGCCACCTTTAATTTGTACAATTAAATCATAACGTTAACGTAAAAACTTGCTAAGTCCTTTTTACGAAACAGAGTGTCTATCCCCTGTTTTTCGGCACGATATCCTATCTTTGACAGATTGCAAAGTCATATTTATGTAAGCCTTTGAATAAAGGAAGCTTACGCATAAACACAAATACCGATAACTAAAAGACTACGAAATTTATTCACCGTACGCTAGGTTTTTCACATAAATAATACAATTTTTTATCAGACACAAAAAAACCCGCTCGATGAGCGGGTTTTTAAAACTTAAAGAGTACTTAATTCAAAGAATTATAGTACGTCTACAGCGTTAAGGTCAGCGAATGCTTTCTCAAGACGAGTAACCATAGAAGCTTGACCAGCACGTAGCCATACGCGTGGATCGTAGTACTTCTTGTTTGGCGCAGCTTCGCCAGTTGGGTTACCGATTTGACCTTGTAGGAAATCGAAGTTATCAGCAGAGTACTGACGGATACCATCCCAAGTTGCCCACTGTGTATCAGTATCGATGTTCATTTTGATAACACCGTAGCCGATAGACTCTTGGATTTCTTCTTCAGAAGAACCAGAACCACCGTGGAATACGAAGTTTAGAGCGTTAGGTGCGATACCGAACTTCTCCGCACAGTATGCTTGAGAATCACGTAGGATAGTTGGAGTAAGTACAACGTTACCAGCTTGGTAAACACCGTGTACGTTACCGAAAGAAGCAGCGATAGTGAAACGTGGGCTAACAGCCATTAGTTTCTCGTATGCGTATGCTACGTCTTCTGGAGAAGTGTAAAGCTCAGATGCGTCCATATCAGAGTTATCAACGCCGTCTTCTTCACCACCAGTACAACCAAGTTCGATTTCGATTGTCATGTTCATTTTAGCCATGCGCTCTAGGTATTTAGCACATGTTTCGATGTTCTCTTCTAGAGACTCTTCAGAAAGGTCTAGCATGTGAGAAGAGAATAGAGGCTTACCAGTTTGTGCGAAGAACTCTTCACCAGCGTCTAGTAGACCGTCGATCCATGGAAGTAGTTTCTTAGCAGCGTGGTCAGTGTGTAGAATAACTGGAACGCCGTAAGCTTCAGCTACAGCGTGTACGTATTTAGCACCAGCTACAGCACCAAGGATTTGTGCACCTTGACCTTCAAGTTTAACGCCTTTACCTGCGAAGAATGCAGCGCCACCGTTAGAGAACTGAACAACTACTGGAGATTTAACTTTAGCAGCTGCTTCTAGTACTGCGTTTACAGAGTCAGTACCAACAACGTTTACAGCAGGAAGAGCAAATTTATTTTCTTTTGCTACTTCAAATACTTTCTGTACGTCATCGCCAGAAATCACACCAGGTTTTACAAAATCGAAAATCTTAGACATGGAAATAGTCCTATTTATTCTATCGTTTTAAGATTAAAAAACTTAAGTTTAAAAACTTGCAATCGTTTGCTCACAACTTATGCCATTCTAGCAAAAAAGTGTGATATGCAGCAAACGTTAAAAGGCGAGATTCGCATCTCGCCTTTCTAAATCAATTATGCTTTAGCACGCTCTTCAAGCATTGCTACTGCAGGAAGTACTTTACCTTCAACGAACTCAAGGAAAGCGCCGCCGCCAGTAGAGATGTAAGAAACGTCAGCTTTGATACCGAACTTGTCGATAGCTGCTAGCGTGTCACCACCACCTGCTACAGA
Source organism: Vibrio sp. 99K-1 (assembly GCF_013114585.1). NCBI lineage: Bacteria > Pseudomonadati > Pseudomonadota > Gammaproteobacteria > Vibrionales > Vibrionaceae > Vibrio > Vibrio sp. 99K-1. The sequence goes on along the minus strand of NZ_VTXF01000018.1, from coordinate 24,591 downwards.
GAAACCTGCAGACTCAGCGATTGCTTTAGAGATACCTGCTGTACCCGCTTCGAAGTTCTTGAATTCGAATACGCCTACAGGGCCGTTCCAAAGGATAGTTTTTGCGTTGCCGATGATTTCAGCTAGAGCTGCAGTTGAATCTGGACCTAGGTCGAAGATCATGTCGTCGTCTGCAACTTCAGATACGTGTTTGATTTCAGCTTCTGCGTTCTCGTCGAATGCTTTAGCACATGCAACGTCAGTCGCTACTGGAATAGCACACTCTTTCATCAGCTTCTTAGCAGTGTCAACTAGGTCTGCTTCGTATAGAGACTTACCTACGTTGTGGCCTTCAGCAGCGATGAAGGTGTTTGCAATACCACCACCAACAACAAGTTGGTCTGCAACTTTAGATAGAGACTCAAGAACAGTCAGTTTAGTAGAAACTTTAGAACCACCAACGATAGCAACTAGTGGACGCTCTGGGTTATCCATTGCTTTACCTAGTGCTTCTAGCTCAGCAGCAAGAAGAGGACCAGCACATGCTACAGGAGCGTGAGTACCAACACCGTGAGTAGATGCTTGTGCACGGTGAGCCGTACCGAATGCATCCATTACGAAGATGTCACATAGAGATGCGTATGCTTTAGATAGCTCTTCTTCGTTTTTCTTCTCGCCTTTGTTGAAGCGAACGTTTTCTAGAACAACAAGCTCACCAGCGTTTAGCTCTAGGCCGTTTAGGTAATCTTTAGCTAGTTTAACTTCGCAATCTAGTGCGTCGTTTAGGTAGTTAACTACAGGAGCTAGAGAGAACTCTTCGTTGTATTCGCCTTCAGTAGGACGACCAAGGTGAGAAGTAACCATTACTTTTGCACCAGCTTCTAGGCAAAGCTTGATAGTTGGTAGAGATGCTAGGATACGTGCATCTGAAGTTACTTTACCGTCTTTTACTGGTACGTTTAGGTCAGCACGGATAAATACGCGTTTACCTGCAAGTTCCAGGTCAGTCATCTTGATCACAGACATGATTTGTCCTCTCAAATTTAAATAAAAATAAAGTTTTGGAAACTCAGCAACCCTGCTAAGCCTATAAATTATTCAACTGGTAATACTTTAGCTACTCATAATATGTGGACACTTCGCATTTATTTCAAGCTAAAAAATAAATAATCCGCACATTTGCTTCTAGGTCTTACTTATTGCCTTCTGAAGCTTGCATTGCAAGAACCGTATCCAGCATTCGGTTCGCAAAGCCCCATTCATTATCACACCACACTAGCATTTTCACTAAGTGGCCATTGCTCACTCGAGTTTGTGAACCATCAACAATCGCGCTATGGGGATCATGATTAAAGTCAATGGATACGAGCGGCGCTTCAGTATAGTCAACGATGTTGTGTAATGTACACTGAGATGCGTTAACAATGGTTTGATTTACGTCATTAACTTTCACATTCGTATTAATTGTGACACTTAAATCCATCGCTGTTACGTTTACCGTCGGTACACGCACAGATATTGCTTCGAACTTGTTAGAAAATTTCGGGAAGATTCTTTCAATACCTTTATGCAGTTTGGTATCGACAGGAATAATGGATTGGCTTGCTGCACGAGTACGGCGAAGGTCGCTGTGGTAAGCATCAATAACTTGCTGATCATTCATTGAAGAGTGAATGGTCGTTATGGTGCCTGACTCGATGCCAAAGGCTTCATCAAGAACCTTAATGATAGGAACGATGCAGTTGGTGGTACATGAACCGTTAGAAACGATTCTGTGGTCGGCTTCGATAGTATCGTGATTCACGCCGTAGATAATGGTGTTGTCTAGGTCATTAGCTCCCGGATGTGAGAACAGTACCTTTTTCGCGCCAGCCGCAATGTGTGCAAGGCCGTCTGCACGGCAGCCGTAAACACCAGTACAATCAAGAACGATGTCCACTTCGAGGTCACGCCAAGGCAGCAACTCGATATCAGCAAGGTGTAAAATACGAATCGTATCGAACTCACCTTTATCTTCCACACCGATGCCATGATGGACATAGATGTGCTCTTGGTCGTTGGAGATCTTCTTACCGAAGCGACCGTGGCTGGTATCGTACTGTAATAGGTGAGCCATAGCGTCAGGCTGAGCAAGCTCATTGACAGCTACTACTTTGATTTGTTGGCTTTTGCCACTTTCATAAACAGCGCGTAATACGTTACGCCCTATTCGTCCAAATCCGTTTATCGCGACTTTTAGCATAGTTCCGTACATCTAACCAAAATTTCGTGCAACAGATAATAACTGAATCCTACCCAAAAGGCATTAGTTGAGTTGTCTAACTAGACAAAAGCAATCTATTAGCATTGATTATCAGTCTTGATTAATGTAGTTATTCAAGTGATGAGTCTTACCTAGTTCTACGGCTGTTTCTAACCCAGTTTTCTCAACCAAAGGAAAAGGTTATGTCTGGATACCCAGCGACTCATTTTTGCAAGACATGCAATAAAGACACACCACATAGTGAAATTCTTGTTCGCCAGACAAGCAGTTATGATACCGACAAAAGTTTACTCGGTAGAATTAAGCTTTTTGCTAACTCAATTATCAATGGCGGCCACTACTACAGCATGGATAGGTACGTGACATGTAAAGTATGTGGCACTAAAGAGCTGGACAATTGGGGTAATGAATTCGAATAGCCTAAAATTTGTATATTACTAAAAAAACCGAGCCTGATAGCTCGGTTTTTCTTTCATTGCTTGTTAGCACGAGGCTAACAAGCAATGATTAAGCAAGAAGCTCTTTTGCTGTGTTTACTACGTTTTCAGTAGTGAAACCGAACATCTTGAATAGCTCACCTGCAGGTGCAGATTCGCCAAACGTTGTCATACCGATGATCTTGCCACCAAAACCAACATACTTGTACCAGAAGTCAGCGATGCCAGCTTCGATAGCGATACGAGCTGTTACGTCAGATGGAAGTACAGATTCACGGTACTCAGCGTCTTGCTTGTCGAATGCGTCAGTTGCAGGCATAGATACTACGCGTACCTTCTTACCTTCAGCTGTTAGTTCAGCTGCAGCGTTAACCGCTAGCTCAACTTCAGAACCTGTAGCGATAAGGATCAGCTCTGGCTTACCTTCACAATCTTTCAGGATGTAACCACCCTTCGCGATGTTAGCTACTTGCTCTTCGCTACGCTCTTGCTGCGCAAGGTTTTGACGAGAGAAGATTAGAGACGTTGGACCGTCTTTACGTTCGATAGCCAGTTTCCAAGCGACTGCAGACTCAACTTGGTCACATGGACGCCATGTGCTCATGTTTGGAGTCAGACGTAGAGAAGCCATTTGCTCAACTGGTTGGTGAGTTGGGCCATCTTCGCCAAGACCGATAGAGTCATGCGTGTAAACTTGGATGTTCTGAACTTTCATCAGAGCAGCCATACGCATTGCGTTACGAGCGTATTCCATGAACATTAGGAATGTCGCGCCGTATGGTACGAAACCACCGTGCAGAGCGATACCGTTCATGATCGCAGTCATACCGAATTCACGTACACCGTAGTGGATGTAGTTACCAGAGAAGTCATTTGCTTCTAGAGACTTAGAGCCGGACCACATAGTTAGGTTCGAAGGCGCTAGGTCAGCAGAGCCGCCCATGAATTCTGGAAGCATTTGACCAAACGCTTCTAGAGCATTTTGAGATGCTTTACGTGAAGCAATGTTTGCAGGGTTAGCTTGAAGATCAGCAATGATTGCGTTTGCTTTCTCTTCCCACTGTGCTGGAAGTTCACCGTTAGTACGACGTTTGAATTCTGCTGCTAGCTCTGGGTAAGCCGCTGCGTAAGCGTCAAACTTCGCGTTCCACGCCGCTTCTTTTGCTGCGCCCGCTTCTTTCGCATTCCACTCAGCTGCGATATCTGCTGGGATTTCGAAAGGACCGTGTTCCCAGCCAAGCGCTGCTTTAGTTGCTGTGATTTCATCAGCACCTAGTGGAGCGCCGTGGCAGTCGTGCGTACCTGCTTTGTTTGGAGAACCAAAACCGATGATAGTTTTAGTACAGATAAGCGTTGGACGAGGGTCTGCTTTAGCTGCTTCGATAGCTGCATTGATTGCTTCAGGATCGTGACCGTCTACTGCTGGAATTACGTGCCAGCCGTATGCTTCAAAACGCTTAGGAGTATCGTCAGAGAACCAACCTTCCACTTCACCATCGATAGAGATACCGTTGTCATCCCAGAAAGCAACCAGCTTACCAAGACCTAGCGTACCAGCTAGTGAACATGCTTCGTGAGAGATACCTTCCATCAGACAGCCATCACCCATGAATGCATAAGTGTAGTGGTCTACGATGTCGTGACCTTCTTTGTTGAACTGTGCAGCCAGTGCTTTCTCTGCCATTGCCATACCAACAGCGTTAGTGATGCCTTGACCTAGTGGACCCGTCGTTGTCTCGATACCAGGAGCGTAACCGTACTCTGGGTGACCAGGAGTCTTAGAGTGTAGTTGACGGAAGTTTTTCAGATCTTCAATTGAAAGCTCGTAGCCTGCAAGGTGAAGCAGAGAGTAAATCAACATTGAACCATGGCCGTTAGACAGGATAAAACGGTCGCGGTCAGCCCACTCTGGGTTTGCTGGGTTGTGGTTCAAGTGGCCACGCCAAAGAACTTCAGCGATGTCAGCCATACCCATAGGTGCGCCTGGGTGGCCTGAATTTGCTTGTTGAACACCGTCCATGCTAAGTGCGCGGATTGCATTGGCTAGATCTTTACGAGAAGGCATGTCTGCTCCTGGATACATAAGCGATTTAAAAAAGAGATAGTGCTAATGTTTTCATTTTAATTAGCGCGGGTATTCTCTCAAACGACTATTGCGACTGCAAACGTTTTACTGGCATTTTAACGGTCATTTTTCGCAATTTTCGAACATTTACATCACTTGTCAGCCGCTTATCTCAACCAACACGCAAACGTTTAGTTATGGCATATCATAAAAAAGAGCTTGTAATTCGACCGCTGGAATTTAGAATAGACGTCTAGATGTAGAAACACCTACAAAATATACTGTATTTAATGGCGGCGCTTCCTAGCTTGCGACGCCATGAACTATTTACACCAAAAACTAAAAGTGGAGCTCTCATGGCTAAGCACCTATTCACTTCTGAATCTGTTTCAGAAGGTCATCCAGATAAAATTGCAGACCAAATCTCTGATGCTGTTCTTGATGCCATCTTAGAACAAGATCCAAAAGCACGTGTTGCTTGTGAGACTTACGTAAAAACCGGCATGGTTATGGTTGGCGGTGAAGTAACAACTTCTGCATGGGTTGATATCGAAGAGATCACTCGTGAAACAGTTCGTGAAATTGGTTACGTTCACTCTGATATGGGCTTTGACGCTGACTCTTGTGCCGTTCTAAACACAATTGGTAAGCAGTCTCCAGACATCAACCAAGGTGTTGATAAAGCAGACCCGAAAGAGCAAGGCGCAGGCGACCAAGGCATCATGTTTGGTTACGCGACTAACGAAACTGAAATCCTAATGCCAGCTCCAATCACTTACTCTCACCTTCTTGTTAAAAAGCAAGCTGAAGTACGTAAGAGCGGCAAGCTAGACTTCCTTCGCCCAGATGCGAAATCTCAAGTTACTTTCCAGTACGACCAAGGTAAGATCGTTGGTATCGATGCTGTTGTTCTTTCTACTCAACACTGTGATTCAGTAACAACACCTGACCTACGTGAAGCAGTAATGGAAGAGATCATCAAGCCAGTACTTCCTTCAGAGTGGATCAACAAAGACACTAACTTCTTCATCAACCCAACAGGCCGTTTCGTAATCGGTGGCCCAATGGGTGACTGTGGTCTAACTGGTCGTAAGATCATCGTTGATACCTACGGCGGCGCAGCTCGTCACGGTGGCGGTGCATTCTCTGGTAAAGATCCATCAAAGGTTGACCGTTCTGCAGCTTACGCAGCACGTTACGTTGCGAAAAACATCGTTGCAGCTGGTATGGCTGACCGTTGTGAGATTCAACTGTCTTACGCTATCGGTGTTGCGGATCCAACATCAATCATGGTTGAAACGTTCGGTACTGAGAAAGTAGCGCACGAAATCATCATTGAAGCAGTTCGTCAAAACTTCGACCTACGTCCATACGGTCTTCAAGAGATGCTGAACCTTCTTCAGCCTATCTACAAGCAGACTGCAGCATACGGTCACTTCGGTCGCGAAGAGTTCCCTTGGGAAGCGACTGACAAAGCAGCAATCCTTGCTGACTTCGCTGGCCTAAAATAATTTAGCCACTGCGATTTGTTTCTTTAAAGCCCTTACTGCTTAGTAAGGGCTTTATTTTTATGTACTTACCGAACCTTCACTGGCTACTTCTTTCTCTAACGCCCTTCTTTACCGATAACCACTAAGTATAAAAAGCCGCTGATAATTTGTGTTTTCTAACACTACTGACAATAGTTAAGGTAACTCCTAGGCGATCAAGCTCACATTTAACTTAAATTAATTCAGTCTGATAACGCTCGTTAAATGCACGCTAGAACAAAAACTGGGATGACAAAGAGCAATTTAGCTCAACACCATAACTCTCACACAAGCCACACCGATGAGTCTTATGGAATTATAACTAGGACGTTATTTAACTAGGGGGATCTATGCCTCGTACCGCGCACCCATCCGAACTGAACGATAAAAAACACAAGGTCAGCGATAAGGATTACGCTCGCACCATTCCTTGCAACCAAATCAGTATTTCCGCACCCTTTCATTGGTTGTCGCTTGCTCTGCATGACTTAGTAAGAATGCCATTAATCAGCGCATTTTACGGTTTATGCTTTATGGGAGCGGCAATCGCCATTGTTCAACTTGTCCAATGGCAAGGAACACACTTGGTGGTGATGCCAAGCTTGATTGTGTACATGCTGATAGGACCTTTTCTTGCTCTGGGCTTGTATGACGCAGCCTGGGAAAGAGAAAAAGGGCACAACGCCAGCCTATTCCATTCAATGAAAGCCATTACTCGCAACTCGACTCACCAGTGGGCCTTTGCGATTGTATTAATGGTCGCGATGATATTCTGGATGCGTATCGCCGCTCTATTGCACGCTTTGTATCCATCAGTACAAGGCGCACCATTAGCAGAGTTTGCGCCCTTCTTGATCACGGGTTCTGTGATTGGATTTGTTATCGCCAGCCTAATCTTCAGCATCTCGGCATTTTCTATTCCATTGATGATGGAGAGACGCGTGGATGTGATGAGCGCAATCTTCACCAGCTTCAATGCCGTGAAATCCAACATCCCTGCAATGGTGGTGTGGGCAAGTATTATTTGTGCCGGTATTCTGGTGGGCTTTGCAACCTACGGCATTGGTATGATCGTCACCATGCCGCTACTTGGTTATGGTACATGGCATGCCTACCACGAAATCATCAAGAAGAATCACCACCTATAAATTATCGCCAGAATAACGAGCAATGTTATGATGAGGCCTTAGCTTAAACGCTGAGGCCTTTTTTGGAGTTAACAACGTTTGTCTTACACCCCGCAACAACATCGAGCAAATAAGAAATTGGCCGAGTGCCTAGCTATCGCTAATCAACATTTTTCTCGTGAATTCCCATGCCCGACCATGACTTACAAGTTAAGAGGTAAAGCGGCAGGAAAGGCCTACCTTCAGCTCAATGAAATTAAGCTTAACCATGTACTCTTCGCCGAGAATGAGGATGCCTTCATTAACGAGGTGGTGCCTCATGAACTGGCACATCTGATCACACATCAAGTCTTTGGACGAGTGAGACCTCACGGGAATGAATGGAAATACGTGATGGAAAAGGTATTCAACGTGCCAGCTAAAACGACCCATAGCTTTGAGATATCCTCAGTGCAAGGGAAGACCTTTGAGTATCGCTGTGCCTGCACGGTTTATCCACTTTCTATCAGACGTCACAACAAGGTGTTACGTAACCAGTCAAGCTACCGCTGCCAGCAGTGTAATCAAACCTTAGCCTTTACAGGCACGCAACTCAGCTAACTCCCCGACTCGGCGCCAGCTTTATTTTATCGCGCCCCTCGCCAATTTAGAAAACTGCACTCAATGGAATTCATGATAGAAATGTAATGGAGAAATCCATCCTTTGGGTGCTAGACTGATGTTTATCATACTTTTATCAGTCTTTTTCTATGTATAAAACCACTCCAAAAGCATTTGGCCTATCAGTGTCTTTTTACTTATCGATAGTATTTGGCCTACTGGTAACCCAAAGCGTTTTCGCCGCTCCACCAAGCTCATTCTCCAAAGCAAAAAAAGAAGCCGTGAAGATTTACCTTGATCACCCGACTTCATTCTATTGTGGCTGTGACATTACTTGGAAAGACAAAAAGAAAGGCATTCCAGATCTTGCAGGCTGTGGTTATCAAGTGCGAAAGCAACAAAAGCGGGCCAGTCGAATTGAGTGGGAACACGTGGTTCCCGCTTGGCAATTTGGCCACCAGCGACAATGCTGGCAAGACGGTGGACGCAAGAACTGCACCCGCAATGACAAAATATTCAAATCCATGGAAGCCGACCTTCACAACTTAACGCCGGCGATTGGTGAGGTTAACGGGGATCGCTCCAACTACAATTTCAGTCAGTGGAATGGGATGGATGGAGTAAGCTATGGTCAGTGTGAAATGCAGGTCAACTTCAAGCAACGTAAGGTGATGCCGCCAGACAGAGCAAAAGGATCTATCGCTCGAACTTATCTTTACATGAGCCAAGAGTATGGTTTCAAGCTATCTAAACAGCAAACCAATCTGATGATGGCGTGGAACAAGCAGTTCCCTGTCGATGAGTGGGAATGTACTCGTGATGAGCGTATCTATGCCATCCAAGGGAATCACAACCCATTTGTTTATCCAGCTTGTAAATAACGCCACTCGCGTAACCCACATTCCTAGCCGTCTCAAACAAGAGTTTCAGAATTGCCCCTGAAACTCTTGCTCTACCCTTGTTTTTTCAACTAAAAGCATCCATGTTAGGCAGAGACAAAATACCCAAATGATCATATTTATAGGTTTACCAGCATGAGAATCCCTCGTATCCATCACCCAGAACGCATTCATCAGTTAGGTTCACTCGCTTTAGGCGAAGATGCCGCGGGTCATGTTGGTCGTGTCCTTCGTATGAAAGAAGGTCAAGAAGTGCTTCTTTTTGATGGCAGTGGTGCTGAATTTCCAGCGACAATTGCTGAAGTATCAAAGAAGAATGTGACGGTTAATGTTACTGAGCGAATCGAGCGCAGCAGTGAATCTCCATTAGACTTACATCTGGGGCAAGTGATCTCACGTGGTGACAAAATGGAGTTCACAATCCAAAAATCAGTAGAGCTTGGTGTGAATACCATTACTCCTCTGATTTCAGAACGCTGCGGCGTTAAACTAGATGCTAAACGCTTCGAGAAAAAACTCGCTCAGTGGCAGAAAATTGCGATCGCAGCGTGTGAGCAGTGCGGTCGAAATACAGTTCCAGTGATTCGCCCTATCATGCAACTTGAAGAATGGTGTAGCGAACCGAGTGAAGCATTAAAGCTGAACTTACATCCTCGTGCAAAATACTCAATTAATACCCTTCCAGAACCTATCAGTAAGGTACGCCTATTGATCGGCCCTGAAGGTGGCTTGTCGGCTGAAGAAATCGGCATGACAGAACAATACAAATTTGAAGAGACGCTACTCGGCCCACGTGTACTTCGTACCGAAACAGCAGCTCTAACCGCAATTACTGCCTTACAAGTCCGTTTTGGCGATCTAGGCTAGGAGAAAAAAATGATCAAACTTGGCATCGTAATGGATCCAATTTCATCCATTAACATCAAAAAAGACTCTAGCTTTGCCATGATGCTTGAAGCTCAGCGTCGTGGTTACGAAATCCATTACATGGAAATGAATGATCTACACTTAGATCAAGGCGTAGCGATTGCAGACACTAAGGTCGTTGAGCTCAAAGAAGATCCAAATGGTTGGTATGAATTCAAGTCAGAACAGACTATCGCGCTATCTGATTTAGATGCTGTACTGATGCGTAAAGATCCTCCGTTTGATACTGAGTACATCTACGCAACCTACATTCTTGAGCGTGCTGAAGAGAATGGCGCACTGATCGTAAACAAACCACAAAGCCTACGTGACTGTAACGAGAAGCTGTTCACAGCATGGTTCCCTGAACTAACACCAACCACCATCGTGACTCGCAAAGCGGAGAAAATCAAAGAATTCCGCGAGAAGCATGGCGACGTAATCCTTAAACCACTTGATGGTATGGGTGGTGCATCGATCTTCCGTGTGAAAGAAGGCGATCCAAACGTATCAGTGATCATAGAAACACTGACTAACCACGGTCAAAACTACGCGATGGCACAGACTTTCGTTCCTGACATCAGCAACGGTGATAAGCGTATTCTTGTAGTTGACGGTGAGCCAATGCCTTACTGCCTAGCTCGAATCCCTGCTAAAGGCGAAACTCGAGGTAACCTTGCAGCTGGCGGTACTGGTGAAGCACGTCCTCTAAGTGACACAGATTGGGCGATCGCAAGAGCGGTTGCTCCTGCACTAAAAGAAAAAGGTCTAATCTTCGTTGGCCTAGACGTCATCGGTGATAAGCTAACTGAAATCAACGTAACGAGCCCTACATGTATCCGCGAAATCGAAGCCGCTTTCGATATCTCGGTAACGGGCAAGTTAATGGATGCAATTGAGCGTCGCGTTAACGCAAAATAACCTAAGCTAAAAGAAAGCCCTAGCGCTTCACACATACGTCTTAGGGATAGAATGAGCGGCTTTACGCCGCTCTTTTCCTTTATTGGGAACACACTGGCAGGAGGCTCTATGAACCTAACGAACCACTTTTTGGTCGCTATGCCCGGGATGAAAGATCCGTATTTTCAAAACTCGGTAATCTACCTCTGTGAACACAACGAGGAAGGTGCGATGGGGTTAATGATTAACGCTCCCATCGATGTCACTGTCGGTAGTATGCTCAAACAAGTTGAGGTTGAGTCTGAACAACCAAAAGCGAATCAAGCCAGCCTTGATAAGCCGGTATTAAATGGTGGACCTGTAGCAGAAGACCGCGGGTTTATTTTGCACAAACCTAAAGGCAGCTATCAATCCAGCATCAACATGACTGACCAAATCTCAGTAACAACCTCAAAAGATATCTTGATGGTGTTGGGCACAGAAGATGAGCCGATGAATTATTTAGTCGCACTTGGGTATGCAGGATGGGAACCGGGACAACTGGAAACCGAACTGACCGAGAACTCATGGTTAACCGTTGAGGCCGACCCTAAAGTCATCTTCGATACGCCAATTTCAGATCGCTGGAAAGTTGCGGTACAAATGTTAGGTATTAATGCCGCTCAGCTTTCAGCAGACGCTGGTCACGCCTAGCTCAAATCAGCTAAATAAAATAAACAGACACTCTCAAACACAGATAAATTTGGAAACCCCATGTCACGAACAATTATGGCATTTGATTACGGTACAAAAAGTATCGGCAGCGCGATTGGACAAGAAATCACTGGCACAGCGAGCCCTTTAAAAGCGTTTAAAGCTAAAGACGGTATCCCGAACTGGGACGATATCGAAAAACAGATTAAAGAGTGGCAACCAAATCTTATCGTCGTCGGGCTACCTACCGATCTTCACGGTCGTGATCTAGAGACCATCACACCAAGAGCAAAGAAATTTGCTAACCGCTTAAAAGGTCGTTTTGGTGTTGATGTTGAGCTGCATGACGAAAGATTATCGACCGCAGAAGCAAGAGCCGACCTCTTTGACATGGGTGGCTACAAAGCATTAAGTAAAGGAAATGTTGATAACCAGTCCGCAGTTGTCATTCTCGAAAGCTGGTTTGAAGCACAATATTCTTAACGAAAATTAAGTGAGCAAAAAGCAACCCGATTTGTGATCCCGCACGAATTTCTCGCCGTAAAGACGATGCAATTCATCAATAGGTAAGTGGGAGTTCACATGAAAATTTTTCTAGCAATCTTCGCCGCTCTAACCATTTCTGCGTGCAGCTCAACAGGGTCTAGTAGCGCTAGTTACATGAATGATGGCAAAACCAATTCAGGATTCAATAGTGGCAATATGTACTACGACGACAGTCGAAGAAGTCATGGCTCGTTGAACAGCAACTAGAACAACAATGGTAAGCCAGATCTCTCCGTCAAAAGAGCTCTGGCTTTTTATTTTTCAATCTAACCCATATCAATTTTCACGCCAGATAATGCTCCAGTTCCATAGTCATCATCACCTCGTCTGGTTTTTAGCATCAAACGTAAGTCATTAGCCGAATCGGCACTATGAAACGCATCTTCTTCGCTAATCTTTCCCGCTACAACTAAATCAAACAAAGCTTGGTCAAAAGTCTGCATGCCAACTTCTTTTGATTTTGCCATTGTTGCTTTTAGCTCGTGCAATTCACCACGACGAATCAAGTCAGACACTCGTGGGCTGTTGAGTAGAATCTCAAATACACCATGACGCCCGCTGCCATTCTTATCTCGAATTAACTGCTGAGCAATCACACCACGCAGATTCATCGACAGATCAAACAGGAACTGTTCTTTCTGCTCTTTAGGCACCAAATGAAGAATACGCTCTAACGCTTGGTTGGCATTATTCGCGTGCAAAGTTGCCATACACAAGTGACCCGTCTCAGCAAAGGTCATCGCATATTCCATGGTTTCGCGGCTACGGATTTCGCCAATCAAAATCATATCTGGCGCTTGGCGCAACGAGTTTTTAAGGGCGACTTCATAGCTCTCGGTGTCGAGCCCTACTTCACGCTGAGTGACTATGCATTTCTTATGTTCGTGGACGAATTCAATCGGGTCTTCAACCGTCAATATATGCCCAGAACGATTGGTATTGCGGTAGCCTGTCATCGCCGCCATCGAGGTCGATTTACCAGAACCCGTAGCCCCAACCACCAGCACAAGCCCACGCTTGGCAATTGAGAGGTCTTGTAATACATCAGGAAGCTTTAATTGCTCAAAGGTTGGGATGTTCGTCTCGATGCGTCGAATCACTGCTCCAGGCAGCTCTCGCTGAAAGAACGCACTAACACGAAAGCGACCAAAATCACGTACAATGGCAAAGTTAGCCTCACGCGTTTGCTGATATTCATCACGTCGTTCTTGATCCATCATCGCATCAAGTAGCTGAGCGACCTGCGCCGAATTCAGCTTCTCGCCTTGCGGTCGCAGCTCACCATCGACACGGAACAAAACAGGCGCATCAACGGTGATATAAAGATCGGACGCTTTTTGAGAAAGCATTCCCTCAAGGATTTGATTCAATTCCATTATGTACACCTTGATTAAAACATTGAGGTTTCAATTTCGATCTTTTTCTCGACCTCTTCCGAGTCAACTAAGCCTTGAGCCATCAGCTGCTTCGCATTTTGCTCCATGGTTTGCATTCCATGTGCTGCGCCTGTTTGAATGATCGAATACATCTGAGCGACTTTATCTTCACGAATCAAGTTTCTGATCGCTGGTGTCGCCATCATGATTTCATGACAAGCCACACGACCACCACCAACACGTTTTAGCAACTTCTGGGCAATCACCGAGCGTAATGATTCAGACAACATTGAGCGAACCATGTCTTTATCGCTACCAGGGAAAACATCAATGATACGGTCAATCGTTTTTGCCGCTGAACTGGTATGCAACGTACCAAAAACCAAGTGACCAGTTTCTGCAGCCGTTAGTGCTAAGCTGATCGTCTCTTGGTCACGAAGCTCACCAACAAGGATAACGTCAGGGTCTTCACGTAACGCACTGCGCAGCGCCGCTTTAAAGCTATGAGTATCACGATGAACCTCACGCTGGTTCACTAGGCACTTATTGTTGGTGTGAACAAATTCAATCGGGTCTTCTATGGTGAGAATATGCTTATTATGGTTACGGTTAACGTAATCCACCATCGCCGCAAGAGTAGTCGATTTACCAGAACCAGTTGGGCCTGTAACTAACACTAGACCCTTTTCGAAATTAGCAATCTTTTCAAAGATATCAGGAGCGCCTAACTGTTCTAACGTCGGAATCTCGACAGGGATAGTTCGAAAGACAGCTGAGCAGCCACGGGCTTGGTTAAAAGCGTTAACACGGAAACGACCGACATTGGGTAATTCAAAAGAGAAGTCGACTTCCAGTTTTTCCTCAAATTCACCGCGCTGCGAGTCGCTCATGATCTCAAAAACCAAACGGTGCACATCAGCATGACTCAAAGCTGGTATTCCAAGCTTCCTTACTTCACCATCTATACGTACCATTGGAGATACACCCGCAGAAAGATGTAGATCTGACGCGTTATGCTTTACACTAAAATCTAGTAACTCAGTGATATCCATTTATTTTCCCTTAAGTAAAGTCAGCTATGAGTAGTATTCAACAAAATATCGAACAAATCACCTCACAGATTCGTAGTGCTGAGCAAAAGTGCGGACGAGCTCCAGAGTCCGTGCAACTTTTAGCCGTCAGCAAAACTAAACCTATTGATGCGATTCTAGAAGCCGCACTCGGAGGCCAAATTGCCTTTGGTGAAAACTATGTTCAAGAAGGTGTCGATAAAGTAAAACACTTTTCAGAACAACATTCTAACCTAAATTTGGAATGGCACTTTATTGGTCCAATCCAGTCAAATAAAACTCGCCCTATTGCAGAAAGCTTCGCATGGGTACACTCCATCGATCGCGATAAGATCGCTCAGAGACTGAATGACCAACGTCCAAGCGAGCTTCCACCTTTGCAAGTGTTAATTCAAGTAAACACCAGTGGTGAAGCGTCCAAGTCTGGCACATCTGAAGAGTCAGTTTTTGCACTGGCAGAGTTGATTTCCTCACTGCCCAACCTCACTTTAAGAGGGTTGATGTCGATTCCTGCAAACGTCTCTGACTATCAATCACAGCTTAACGCTTTCTCTCAACTGGCAGAGCTAAAAGATAAGCTAGCTGCAAAATATCCTGATATTGATACCCTTTCGATGGGCATGAGTGGTGATATGGACGCAGCAGTCGAGGCTGGCAGCACCATGGTTCGCATTGGAACCGCGATTTTTGGTGCTCGTGATTACGCGAAATAGCGACACCTAACAACCTAAAAAAGTATAAGTATTGATACCGCTCCGCTTTTGCCGCGCAGCGATACGCTCAGGATTTGATATATGGAACATAAGAACATCGCCTTTATCGGGGCGGGAAACATGGTTCGCTCAATTGTAGCGGGCTTAGTAGCGAGTGGTTACCCAGCGCATAAGATTACAGCGACAGCGCCTTCTGACACGAGAAGAGTGCCGTTAGAGCAAGAATACGGCATCAATACCACCAGCGATAATATTGCCGCAGCTAAGCAAGCAGACGTTGTTGTATTATCGGTGAAACCACAAATGATGGCCGATGTATGTAAACCCTTACAAAGCATCGACTTTAGCAACAAACTGGTAATCTCAATTGCCGCAGGTATTAATGCGAATCGACTCAATGAGATGTTAGACTGCCAACTGAACCTGGTTCGTGTAATGCCAAACACGCCATCATTGCTTGGTAAAGGCATGAGTGGGCTTTATGCTGATTCAACCGTTAGCCAAGCAGATAAAGATTTCGCATCACAGCTAATGCAAGCTGTAGGTGAAGTGAGCTGGGTAGAACAAGAATCTGGTATCAACAACATTATTGCAGCGGCAGGCAGCGCTCCGGCTTACTTCTTCCTGTTTATGGAAGCGATGCAAGCGGAAGCAGTCAATCAAGGTTTCGACCAAGAGACGGCCCGCAAGCTAGTGCAGCAATCGGCATTAGGCGCGGCAGAGATGGTGGTCGCGAATCCAGATACAGAATTATCTACACTACGTGAGCAAGTGACTTCAAAAGGTGGTACTACCGCCGAAGCACTGCGCACGTTTAATGAACATCAACTATCAGACATCGTAGCCAAAGCCATGCAAGCGGCAGTTGCTCGAGCTGAAGAGATGGAAAAACTGTTTTAGTACCAATCAAGGTACAAAAGCCTTGCGTCGCTCATGTGATATCTAAGCGGCAAGTAAATCCGAAAAAGGAAACAATATGAACTCGATGAGCTTTCTGATCTCGACCGTTTTTGATCTTTACATCATGGTTGTGATCTTGCGTATCTGGCTACAAGCATCACGTGCAGATTTCTACAATCCGTTCTCACAATTCATCGTAAAAGCGACACAACCAGTGGTAGCTCCACTACGCCGAGTTATTCCATCAATCGGCAGCCTAGATCTGGCAACGGTTGTTTTCGCTTATGTGCTATGTGTACTCAAGTTCGTCGCTCTCAACTTAATTATCTCTGGCGGCGCGGCTGTGTTCGACATCAGCTTCCTAATCTTTGGCGGACTATCTCTGATTAAAGCGGCGGGTGGTTTGATTTTCTGGGTACTACTAATCCGTGCAATCCTAAGCTGGGTTAGTCAAGGTCGCAGCCCAATCGAGTATGTGTTCCATCAACTGACTGAGCCAATGCTAATGCCTATCCGCCGTATCCTACCGGATATGGGTGGCTTCGACTTAAGCGTTCTGGTTCTGTTCATTGTTCTTCAGTTTGCGAACTTCCTAATGGGTGACATGATTGGTCCTATTTGGTATCAGCTATAATTCAAGTACGAACATCAGGTACTTTGACGATGCCAAAAGCGGTTTGGGTCGAGGGAGACGATATTCTTCTTAGACTCTATATCCAACCCAAAGCAAGCCGAGACAAAATTGTTGGCTTGCATGGTGAGGAACTCAAAATTGCCATCACCGCTCCCCCGGTAGATGGCAAAGCCAATGTCCACTTAGCGAAATACCTAGCGAAACAGTTTAAGGTCGCTAAAGGGCAAATTAAGATAGAAAAGGGAGAGCTCGGTCGGCATAAGCAAGTTCGAATATGCTCGCCAAGCCAAATCCCAACTGAAGTCAAAGCCATCCTATGATGGCTTTTTGCTATTTATTGGAGTCACTATGCGTCTATGGATTACAGCACTACTCACCGCTCTTGTTGCCCTACCAAGTTCAGCAGGACAATTTAAAAACATTAAGGATGTCGAAGTTCACTACTCAGCTTTCAACTCAACATTTTTAACGGCTCAAGTCGCTAAGCAATATAAACTTAAGCGAAATGGCTACTCAGCGATTCTGAACATCAGCGTGCTAGACAAAGCTTCCCTTGGCAAACCAGCAACAACCGCTAAAATCACGGGAACAGCCAAGAACCTTGTGGGCAATACTCGCACACTTAACTTCCGCGAGATAAAGGAAGGTGATGCGATTTATTACCTAGCTGAGTTCCCTGTAACACACGAAGAAAACATCACTTTTGATATCGATGTTAACGCAGGTTTGAAAGGTACAGGCCCACTGCGATTCACACAAAAATTCTATATAGAAGAGTAGGTTCAGCCTTCACTTTTCTGTTCACCAACTTATTAGAGCAACATCCCCATGAGTAAGATTGTTTTAGCCACAGGCAACCAAGGTAAAGTTCGCGAGATGGCAGGTATTCTGTCTGAGTTTGGCTTTGACGTTGTCGCACAAAGTGAGTTTAACGTTTCAGAAGTCGCTGAGACAGGAACAACATTCATTGAAAATGCCATCATTAAAGCCCGTCATGCAGCGAAAGAAACCGGTCTACCAGCAATTGCGGATGACTCGGGTTTAGAGGTTGATTACTTAAATGGCGCGCCAGGCATCTACTCAGCTCGTTACTCAGGAGAAGACGCTACCGATAAGCAGAACATCGAAAAACTGCTTGATGCTATGCAAGGTGTGGAAACTGAAAAGCGTACCGCTCGTTTCCACTGTGTATTAGTCTTAATGCGTCACGAAAATGATCCGACACCACTGGTATGTCACGGTAAATGGGAAGGACAAATCCTGACTGAAGAACACGGTGAGAACGGCTTTGGCTACGATCCTGTATTCTTTGTTCCAGAAGATAACTGTGCATCTGCTGAGCTTGACCCTTCACGCAAAAAGCAACTATCACATCGTGGTAAAGCCCTTGCGTCACTATTCAAAGCACTCAAAGAGCAAGCTCTGTAATGCACAACACAGCACTCGTTCCACCAGCTCTTAGCCTTTATGTACACATCCCGTGGTGTGTGCAAAAGTGTCCATATTGTGATTTCAACTCACACGCTCTGAAAGCCGAAATCCCTGAAAAAGAGTACATCGATGCGCTACTTGAGGATCTCGATACTGATATCGAGAAGTACCAACTCAATGGTGCACCTCGTCCTCTGCATTCGATCTTTATTGGAGGGGGAACTCCAAGCCTGTTCTCTCCAGAAGGTATCGGTCGACTGCTTCAAGGTATTGAGCAACGCATCCCATTCAAACCTGAAATTGAAATCACCATGGAAGCCAACCCGGGCACCATTGAAGCTGAGCGTTTCGCTGGTTACCAAAAAGCGGGGATTACCCGTATCTCGGTTGGTGTACAAAGTTTCGAGCAAGAGAAGCTAGAAAGGCTTGGCCGTATCCATGGTCAAAATGAAGCGGTCAACGCAGCTCACCTTGCGCATAAAATCGGCCTAAACAGCTTTAACCTCGATCTTATGCATGGCTTACCGGATCAAAGCATCGAGCAAGCGTTGGCGGATTTAGATAAAGCGATCGAGTTAGATCCCCCGCATTTATCTTGGTACCAGCTAACAATAGAACCTAACACCATGTTCTATTACAAAACGCCCACCCTACCTGATGACGATGATCTCTGGGACATCTTTGAATTGGGCCACAAAAAGCTCGCTGATGCAGGGTATGTGCAGTACGAAATCTCAGGCTACAGCAAACCGGGCTACCAGTGTCAACACAACCTCAACTACTGGCGCTTCGGTGACTACTTGGGTATTGGCTGCGGCTCTCATGGCAAGCTGAGTTTTGCTGATGGACGAATCATTCGAACGACTAAGGTTAAACACCCTAGAGGCTATTTGGCGGCTTACCAGAATATGGTGAAGCCTTATATTTCGGATGAATTTGAAGTAGCAAACGAAGATCGCCCTTTCGAGTTTTTCATGAACCGTTTCAGGCTGATGGAAGCATGCCCTAAGCAAGATTTCATTGATACGACAGGACTTGGTTTTGACGCTGTTCAGCCAACAATTGAGTGGGCAAAAGAGCTAGGTTACTTGAGCGAAACCGACACTCATTGGCAGATCACAGAAAAAGGAAAGCTGTTCCTCAACGATTTGCTAGAAGCCTTCATGGCTGAAGAAGACGAATAGTTCGAGATTCGAGATTCGAGATTCGAGATTCGAGATTCGAGATTCGAGATTCGAGATTCGAGATTCGAGATTCGAGATTCGAGATTCGAGATTCGAGAAAAATGATAAAAGGGTTGGCTTTAGGGTCAACCCTTTTTATTGGAAGAGTCTTTCTCGAAGCGAAGCGCTCTACAGGACGAAGTCCGTGCTCGCATCTCGCATCTTTCTTCTAAAAAATCGAACGACCAATACGTTCTGAAAGCAGCTCGAGAGCCTTAGTGCCAGCCAGTGAGTTACCAGAAGGATCCAGCTCTGGAGACCACACAGCAATCGTCATTTCACCAGGAACGATAGCGATAATCCCACCACCTACTCCCGATTTGCCCGGCATACCAACGCGATAAGCAAACTCACCTGCTCCATCATACAAACCACAAGTCGCAAGCAGAGCATTCAGCTGCTTAGTCTGGACCGGCGTGATGATCTCTTTCTTAGTTTGTACTGACACACCTTTGTTCGCTAAGTAACTAAAGGTTTTCGCCAAATCCACACAAGTCATCTTAAGTGCACAAGCATGGAAGTAATTATTGAGTACAGGGATAACATCGTTCTCAAAATTACCAAATGAACGCATCAAGTACGCGATAGCGGCATTACGGTCGCTATGCATCATTTCTGAAGCCGCTACGACTTTGTCGTACACGATATGAGTATCGCCCGATAACTGACGCACAAACTCCAATAAACGCTGTCTTGGCGCTGACAAGCGGCTTTGTAATAGGTCAGCGACAACAATCGCACCAGCATTAATAAATGGGTTTCGAGGGATACCCTGTTCCATCTCAAGCTGGATCATCGAGTTAAAGGCCTGCCCTGAAGGCTCTTTACCTACACGCTGCCAAATCTCTTCCGGCTTATAGAGCACCATTGCTAACGTCAAACTCAAAGCCTTAGAGATAGATTGTACAGAGAAGGCTTCCTCTGCATCACCAGCTTGAATCACTTCTCCTTCATTGGTGTACACCGCAATCGCCAGTTTCTGGTTCGATACACGCGCTAATGCAGGAATATAATCAGCGACCTTTCCCTGACCAATTAAAGGGCGAACTTCTTCTATAATCTCGGCCAAAATAGCTTGAGTTGGTTTCATGTGTGCTTACTTCTATATTGTTATTTTTGTAGGGATGTAACATATACCAATCGTAGTAAATAACGGCTCACTCTAGCTGTTAAAATACTCGACAACTGCGTTAGAGTTTTTGATTGTAGAGTAACTACTTATCGAAAAATGCCACCTTGTTCTCAAGCCTTTTTCCTACGCTATTTCTGATCACTTACTTACTGTGATTGGTATTACTTTCTGTCGTTAAGCCTTTACTGAAATAAAAGCCTAAGGACAAAAAAGCCAACACTACAATAATGTTGGCTTTTATCAATCCCACAAAGTGTAAGGTTAAGATCCTAATCAAATCTCACCTTATATTTGTTGATGTTCAGAATTACTGAGTACGCTTGTACTTAATATCCCAAACGCCGTGACCTAAACGGTGGCCACGAGCTTCAAACTTAGTCAGTGGACGCTCATCCGGGCGAGGAATATAATCACCATCTTCAGCGATATTCTCAAAACCTGGAGCAACGTTCATTACTTCAATCATGTGCTCTGCGTAGTTTTCCCAGTCAGTTGCCATGTGGAAAATACCAGTTTCAAGGTGTAGCTTAGCACGAACCATTTCAGCGAATTCAGCTTTAACGATACGACGCTTGTGGTGACGAGCTTTGTGCCATGGGTCAGGGAAAAACAGTTGCAGTGTATGCAGGCTGCTATCTGGAATCATGTGTTCAAATACTTCTACAGCATCGTGACACATTACACGCAGGTTAGTTACGCCAGCATCGCGCGCAGTACCCAAACAAGCACCAACACCTGGGCTGTGAACTTCAATACCTAAGAAGTTCTTCTCAGGTGCGTTCTTTGCCATTTCAACCAGTGATGCACCCATACCGAAGCCAATCTCTAGTACAACTGGGTTATCGTTGCCAAATACTTCTTTCCAGTTAAGAAGCTCTGGGTTGTAGTCGATACCCATTGTTGGCCAACATTCATTCATCGCGTTCTCTTGGCCTTTTGTTAAGCGGCCTTCGCGGCGAACAAAACTACGGATCTTACGAACCAGTTTGCCGTCTTCAGTATATTCGTTAGTGGTCACTTCACTCATTGATTTTTGCCTGCACATTGATTAATCAAAGCGGGGATTATCCAAAGAATTGCCTTCGGTGCAAGTCTTTCCGTGGATAAATTCCCACACAATTTGTCTGTTTTACATCCAACGTTAAGTGTGGTGCAATTTCGCTTCTAATAATAGCAAAGCATAGAGCATGTCGTGACTCCTTTCGCAACCGCCATATTAAAGTGGTATGACGCCTACGGGCGTAAAGAATTACCTTGGCAACAAAACAAAACCGCCTACACCGTTTGGCTATCTGAAATCATGCTTCAGCAGACTCAGGTCGCCACGGTGATTCCATACTACCAACGCTTCTTGGAACGTTTCCCAACAGTTATCGACCTAGCAAACGCCGAGCAAGATGAAGTGCTCCATTTATGGACAGGGCTTGGTTACTACGCACGAGCTCGTAACCTACACAAAGCTGCCAAGATCGTCGCAGAGCAATATGGTGGGGAGTTTCCACTTTCTCTCGAAGAAATGAATGCGCTTCCAGGCATTGGCCGCTCAACAGCGGCAGCCGTTCTGTCCTCTGTTTACAAACTCCCTCATGCGATCCTTGATGGTAATGTAAAGCGAACGCTTGCAAGAAGCTTTGCTGTCGAGGGCTGGCCTGGTCAAAAGAAGGTTGAAAACCAACTCTGGGAACACGCAGAAGCACATACACCAAAGCAAGATGTCGATAAGTACAATCAAGCTATGATGGATATGGGAGCAATGGTTTGTACTCGTAGCAAGCCTAAATGTACTCTGTGCCCAATTGAAAGCATGTGTGAAGCTAAAAAACTCGATAGACAACTCGACTTCCCAGGCAAAAAGCCAAAGAAAGAGAAACCAGTAAAAGAGACATGGTTTGTAATCCTGTATCACGATAACCAAGTGTGGCTTGAGCAGCGCCCTCAATCAGGTATCTGGGGAGGCTTATTCTGTTTCCCTCAAAATGAGAACGCAGAAATCGAACACCAATTGGATCTTCGTTCAATCACAAACACAGATTCAATCAAGACCATGATTGCGTTTAGGCACACTTTCAGCCACTACCACTTAGATATCACACCAGTATTAGTAAAATTAGATAAACAACCAGATTTGATAATGGAAGGGACTAAAGGTCTCTGGTATAACTTATCAAAACCAGAAGAAATTGGCCTAGCCGCTCCTGTAAAGCAGCTTATTGAAAGCCTACCCTTTGAACTGAATGACGACGTTTGAATCAACGAACGCGATAAGAGGAACCACTATGAGCCGCACTGTATTTTGTGCTCGCCTCCAGAAAGACGCTGAAGGCTTAGAATTTCAACTTTACCCAGGTGACTTAGGTAAGCGTATCTTTGACAACATCTCTAAAGAAGCTTGGGGACAATGGCAAAGCAAACAAACCATGCTTATCAATGAAAAGAAACTAAATATGATGGATCCTGAACATCGTAAACTTCTTGAAACTGAGATGGTTAACTTCCTTTTCGAAGGTAAAGATGTCGTAATTGATGGCTACACTCCACCAAGCGAATAAGACATTTATTTAAGCAAATTTTAATGACATCATGGTTAGCGCTGCGATGTCATTTTTGTATGAGGAACTATGAAAAAGCTCAGTTACTTCCTAACCGCCATGCTACTTACTGGTTGCAGTCGTGAGTTCGTTGAGAGCATTTATGATGTGAATTACGAGCCAACCAACCGATTCGTAAATAACTTAGCGGAGTTACCCGGTCAGTTTGAAAAAGATACAGGCGCATTAGACGCTTTGATCAATAGCTTTTCTGGCAATATCCAAAAGCGCTGGGGTAGCAACGAAATCAAGATGGCAGGTAAGAGTAACTATGTGAAATACATAGATAATTACTTGAGCCGATCAGAAGTAAACTTTAGCGAGGGCCTGATAACGGTAGAAACAGTTTCCTCAACAGAGCCTAAAAAACACCTCAAAAATGCAATTATGACAACGCTGCTGACACCGGATGACCCAGCACATGTCGACCTATTCTCTTCAAAAAGTATCAAATTAGAAGGTAAACCTTTTCTCTATAACCAAGTTGTAGACCAAGAGAAAAAGCCTATCCAATGGACATGGCGCGCCAACAAATTTGCTGACTACCTGATTGCCAACAACCTCAAAACCAAAGAAGTCGACTTTAAAAAAGCCTATTACGTTGAAATCCCTATGGTGGCCGATCACGCAAGCCAACGTAGTTACCAATATGCCGATATCGTTCGACGCGCATCTAAGCGCTATGACATCCCTGAAGACTTAATCTACGCAATCATCAAGACAGAAAGTAGCTTTAACCCATATGCGGTTAGCTGGGCGAATGCATACGGCTTGATGCAAGTTGTGCCGAAAACAGCAGGTCGAGATGTATTTAAACTGGTAAAAAACAAACCTGGGAAGCCTACTCCTGAGTACTTATTCAACCCAGAAAACAACATTGATGCCGGCACCGCGTACTTTTACATCCTTAAAAATCGCTATTTGAAAGATGTGCGACACCCCACAACATTGGAATACAGCATGATTTCTGCGTACAACGGTGGCACTGGTGGTGTACTCAATACCTTTAGCAAGGACAGAAAGCGAGCAATGCGTGACTTAAACTCACTGCAACCGAGTCAAGCTTACTGGGCACTTACTAAAAAACACCCGAACAAAGAGTCGCGCCGATACCTAGAAAAAGTAACAAAGTTCAAGAAAGATTTTAACCAAGGTAAAACGTAAGCCTCACTTTTGAATAAAAAAACAACTAACGAACGTTTTTTTTAATTATTTTCAAAAAAGGTGTTGACGGTTATGCAGAAAATCCGTTTAATAGCGCTCCGTTGCCCGGATAGCTCAGTCGGTAGAGCAGAGGATTGAAAATCCTCGTGTCGGTGGTTCGATTCCGCCTCCGGGCACCACAATTTGATTTGTTGGTGTCAACACTCTTTAACAGGGAGTAACAGCACGGACAAAAGCATAAAGAATTTAGTGTGCCGACTTAGCTCAGTAGGTAGAGCAACTGACTTGTAATCAGTAGGTCACCAGTTCGACTCCGGTAGTCGGCACCATTCTTTTGCCTCGATAGCTCAGTCGGTAGAGCAGCGGATTGAAAATCCGCGTGTCGGTGGTTCGATTCCGCCTCGAGGCACCATTAT